>NZ_JAVWWA010000108.1:0-17667 GCF_036666375.1 Comamonas sp.
CAGGAAACCTGGGTCGCGCCGTCCATCATGCGCGCGAAGTCATAGGTGACCTGCTTGCTCAGAATGGCTTTTTCCAGCGACTGGATGATCAGGTCGGCGGCTTCGGTCCAGCCCATGTGGCGCAGCATCATTTCAGCGGACAGGATTTCCGATCCCGGGTTCACATAGTCCTTGCCCGCGTACTTGGGTGCCGTGCCATGCGTGGCTTCGAAACAGGCCACCGAGTCCGACATGTTGCCGCCAGGCGCGATGCCTATGCCGCCCACCTGGGCCGCGAGCGCGTCGGAGATGTAGTCGCCGTTGAGGTTGAGCGTGGCGACCACCGAGTATTCGGCCGGGCGCAGCAGGATCTGCTGCAGGAAGGCATCGGTGATCGAGTCCTTGATGACGATGTCCTTGCCGGTCTTGGGGCTCTTGAACTTGCACCACGGGCCGCCGTCGATAGGCTGGGCGCCGAATTCCTTTTGCGCCAGCGCATAGGCCCAGTCGCGAAAGCCGCCTTCGGTGAACTTCATGATGTTGCCCTTGTGCACGATGGTCACGCTGGGCTTGTCATTGTCGATCGCGTACTGGATGGCCTTGCGCACCAGGCGCTCGGTTCCTTCGATCGACACCGGCTTGATGCCAATGCCCGAAGTCTCGGGAAAGCGGATCTTCTTCACGCCCATCTCGTTGATCAGGAAATCGATCAGCTTCTTGGCCTTGTCGCTGCGCGCTTCGTATTCGATGCCCGCGTAGATGTCTTCCGAGTTCTCGCGGAAAATCACCATGTTGGTCTTCTCGGGCGACTTGAGCGGCGAAGGCACGCCCTTGAAGTACTGCACCGGGCGCAGGCAGACATAGAGGTCGAGCTCCTGGCGCAGCGCGACGTTGAGCGAGCGTATGCCCCCGCCCACGGGCGTGGTCAGCGGACCCTTGATGGAGACCACGTATTCACGCAGCACCTGCAGCGTTTCCTCTGGCAGCCAGACGTCGGGACCGTAGACGCGCGTGGCCTTCTCGCCGCCGTAGACTTCCATCCAGTGAATCTTCTTCTTGCCGCCGTAGGCCTTGGCCACGGCTGCATTCACCACCTTGAGCATGACCGGCGTGATGTCCTGGCCCGTGCCGTCGCCTTCGATATAGGGAATGATGGGCTCGTCCGGCACGTTCAACGACATGTCGGCATTGACCGTGATCTTCTGGCCTTGGGCGGGCACCTGGATATGCTGGTAGCGGGTCATTGAGAAAACTCTCCGGTGAGAACGCTGATTTCATTCAGCAAGGGGAAAAGCCCCACGATTTTAGCGACAAAGTCCTGCGAGTTTGCACCAAGATGGCGCATGGCCGGCTGCCGGATTTTGCCGCCCTTGCGCGACAGCGAGAGCCCCGATTCTGGCAGACTGCATGCATGCCTCTTTCTTTCATGCATCGTCTGAACAATTTCCACGCCATGCCTGCCTCTTCCGCCCGCTCCACCGCGCTGCGCCTGCCTTTGCGCCGCCCTGCCCTCGCTCTTGCCGCCGGCCTGCTGGCGCTGCTGGGCGCCGTCGTCACCCCCCAGGTTTCGGCCCAGGACAAGCCTCAGTTGCAGCTGCCGCGCACCGAACTGCGCGCGGGCATGTTCCGCATTGACGCCCAGGTCGCGCAGACGTTCAACGAACGCCAGACCGGCCTGATGCACCGCCAGGAAATGCCGGCGCACGAAGGCATGCTGTTCGTGTTCGAGCAGCCCGCGCGCCAGTGCTTCTGGATGAAGAACACCTTGCTGCCGCTGACGGCCGCTTTCGTCGCCGACGACGGCACCATCGTCAACCTGGCCGACATGCAGCCGCTGAGCGAAGCTTCGCACTGCTCGGCCCAGCCGGTGCGCTATGTGCTGGAGATGAACCAGGGCTGGTTCGCGCAGAAGAATCTCAAGGCCGGCGCCAAGCTCACGGGCCGACCGTTCACCAGCCGCTGACCGGCAAGAACGCAAAAAAGCCGGCGGCTGCTTTCGGCAGCCGCCGGCTTGTTGTTTTCAGCCGCGCCCCGCAGGCGGGACGCTGTGGCTTCAGGCCTTGGCCGATGCCAGTGCGGCGTTCAACGTCGCGCTGGGGCGCATTGCGGCGTCGAGCTTGGCCAGGTCGGGCTGGTAGTAGCCGCCGATGTCGACGGGCTTGCCTTGCACGGCCAGCAGTTCGGCGACGATGGTCTGCTCGTTGTCAGCCAGCTGCTTGGCCAGCGGCGCGAACTGGGCAGCCAGTTCGGCGTCGTCGGTCTGTGCGGCCAGTGCCTGGGCCCAGTACAGCGCCAGATAGAACTGGCTGCCGCGGTTGTCGAGCTGACCGGTCTTGGGCGAAGGGTTCTTGTTGTTGTCAAGCAGCTTGCCCGTGGCTTCGTCCAGCGTCTTGGCGACGATCTTGGCCTTGTTGTTGCCGTTCTTGATGCCCAGGTCTTCCAGCGACACCGCCAGCGCCAGGAACTCGCCCAGCGAATCCCAGCGCAGGTGGTTCTCTTCGACCAGCTGCTGCACATGCTTGGGAGCCGAGCCGCCGGCACCGGTTTCGTACATGCCGCCACCGGCCATCAACGGCACGATGGACAGCATCTTGGCGCTGGTGCCCAGTTCCATGATGGGGAACAGGTCGGTCAGGTAGTCGCGCAGGATGTTGCCGGTCACCGAGATGGTGTCCTGGCCGCGGATCACGCGCTCGAGCGTGTAGCGCATGGCGCGCACTTGCGACATGATCTGGATGTCCAAGCCCGTGGTGTCGTGGTCCTTGAGGTAGGTCTCGACCTTCTTGATCATCTCGGCTTCGTGCGGACGATAGGGGTCCAGCCAGAACACCGCAGGCATGCCCGAGTTGCGCGCGCGCGTCACGGCCAGCTTGACCCAGTCGCGGATCGCGGCGTCCTTGACCTGGCACATGCGCCAGATGTCGCCGGCTTCGACGTTCTGCGACAGCAGCACTTCGCCCGTGGCCAGATCGACGATGTTGGCGACGCCGCCTTCGGGCAGTTCGAACGTCTTGTCGTGCGAGCCGTACTCCTCGGCCTGCTGGGCCATCAGGCCCACGTTGGGCACGGTGCCCATGGTCACGGGGTCGAAGTTGCCGTTGGTCTTGCAGAAGTTGATGACTTCCTGGTAGATGCGGGCGAAAGTCGACTCGGGGATCACGGCCTTCGTGTCCTTGGGCTTGCCGTCGGCGCCCCACATCTTGCCGCCGATGCGGATCATCGCGGGCATGGATGCGTCGACGATCACGTCGTTGGGCGCGTGCAGGTTGGTGATGCCCTTGGCGGAGTCGACCATGGCCAGCTCGGGACGGTGCTCGTGGCAGGCGTGCAGGTCGCGGATGATTTCCTCTTTCTTCGAGGTCGGCAGCGTCGCGATCTTGTCGTACAGGTTGACCATGCCGTTGTTGACGTTCACACCGAGTTCGTCAAACAGCTTGCCGTGCTTCTCGAAAGCTTCCTTGTAGAAGATGCGCACGGCGTGGCCGAAGACGATGGGGTGGGACACCTTCATCATCGTTGCCTTGACGTGCAGCGACAGCATCACGCCGGTCTTGCGTGCGTCCTCGAACTGGTATTCATAGAAGTCGCACAGCGCCTTCTTGCTCATGAACATGCTGTCGATGATTTCGCCGGCCAGCAGGGAAACCTTGGGCTTGAGCACCAGGGTCTTGCCGCTGGTGGTCACGAGTTCCATCTTGACGTCGCGCGCATGGTCCAGCGTCATCGACTTTTCGCCATGGTAGAAGTCGCCGTGCAGCATGTGCGCCACGTGGCTGCGCGAAGCCATGCTCCACTCGCCCATGCTGTGCGGGTTCTTGCGCGCGTAGTTCTTCACGGCGGCAGGTGCGCGGCGGTCGGAATTGCCTTCGCGCAGCACGGGGTTCACGGCGCTGCCCAGGCACTTGGAGTAGCGCTTGAGGATGGCCTTGTCTTCATCGCTCTTGGGATCTTCGGGGAAATCGGGCACGGCATAGCCCTTGCCCTGGAGTTCCTTGATCGCGCTGACCAACTGGTGCACCGAAGCGCTGATGTTGGGCAGCTTGATGATGTTGGTCTCGGGCAGCAGCGTCAGACGACCCAGCTCGGCCAGGTTGTTCGGGACCTTCTGTTCTTCGGTCAGGTATTCGGGGAACTCGCCCAGAATGCGTGCCGCCACCGAGATGTCGCTGGTTTCGACATTGACGCCCGCGGGCGCGGTGAACGCACGCACGATGGGCAGGAAAGCGCTGGTCGCGAGGCGCGGCGCCTCATCGGTCAGGGTATAGATGATGGTGGATTGCTGGGTGCTCATCTCTTGTCTCAGGTAGTAAAAGGGGTCTTCAAGCCGCCGGCCAGCCTCGCGCCGCGCAGTCCGATGGAGTGATCCAGGAGGATTGTGCGCGCGCCGCAAAAACTGTTAGCAATTTTTTGCAACGGGTTCTCACAATGCAAAAATTCTAACCCGAGCCGGCCGCTTTTTTCTTATGTCTTGTATAAGAGTTGGTCTTTCTCCCCGCTTTACCGACTGGGACAAACCCGAGGCAGGGCCGAAAAATATTTGCCGCAGTGCAGCAATTGCGTGTAGCAGCGGCGAAAAAAAAAGCCTGAAGCGGGCGCTTCAGGCTTTTTGTCACGCAACGGGCAGCATGCTGCCCGGCCATGCTCAGGCGAAGTTGGCTTGCGCGAACTTCCAGTTCACCAGCTTGTCGAGGAAAGTCTCGACGAACTTGGGACGTGCATTGCGGTAGTCGATGTAGTAGGCATGTTCCCAGACGTCGACGGTCAGCAGCGCCTTGTCTTCGGTCGTCAGGGGCGTGCCGGCAGCGCCGGTGTTGACGATGTCGACCGAGCCGTCGGCCTTCTTCACCAGCCAGGTCCAGCCCGAACCGAAGTTGCCCACGGCCGACTTGACGAAGCTTTCCTTGAAGGCGGCGTAGCTGCCCCACTTCTGGTTGATCGCGTCGGCCAGCGCGCCGGTGGGCTCGCCGCCGCCGTTGGGGGTCAGGCAGTTCCAGAAGAACGTGTGGTTCCAGATCTGGGCAGCGTTGTTGTAGATGCCGCCGGACGAACGCTTGATGATCTCTTCGAGGCTCATCGATTCGAATTCCGTGCCCTTTTGCAGGTTGTTCAGGTTCACGACGTAAGCGTTGTGGTGCTTGCCGTGGTGGTACTCGAGCGTTTCCTGGCTGTAGTGGGGAGCCAGAGCGTCAATCGCGTAAGGCAGGGGTGGCAGGGTATGTTCCATGGTGTTTTCCTCGTGGTGGTTTGAATTCTTCACAGCCCGGGCCTTTCAGCCCGCAGATCTGATGGGGCCCGGGCACGCGGCGCAGTCCTCACAACAGACATTGTAGGAACAACCGCGGGCCGCGCGCAGCATATGCTTAAGCTGCGGCCATGTTTCGCTGGTGTCCGACAGCCGCTATGCGGTTTCTCTACAGCAAGCGCGGATGGACAACGGTCAGATCGATGTCGCCGTCCGACAGCGAGGCGCGCAGTGCATCGCCGGGCCGGGCCTGGGCGACGCGCGTCACTGCCTGGCCCTTGCCATCGGTCAGCAGTGCATAGCCGCGCTGCAGCGCATGGCGCGGATCGAGCAGCTCCAGGCGCAGCGCCGCGCGCTCCAGCCGGCGCTGCTGGGTTTCAAGCCCGCGCTGCAGGCCCTGCGGAATCTGGCGCGCGAGCTGCTGCTGGATATGCTGCTGGCGCTGCAGCCGCAGCTGCATCGCATGGCGCAGGCGCTGGGCGCTGCGCGCGAGCTGCAGCTGGTTGCGGCCCAACTGGCCCGAAGGCCGGCCCAGGCGCTGGCTTGCATGGTCCAGCCGCTGCTGCTGGCGGTCCAGGTGGCGCTGCGCGGCCGCCTGCAGGCGCTGCGCGCCCTGGGCCAGCTCGGCCAGCCAGCTGTCGCGCGGCAGCGACACCAGTTCGGCCGCGGCCGTGGGCGTGGGCGCGCGCAGATCGGCGCAGAAATCGGCGATGGTGAAATCGGTCTCGTGGCCCACGCCGCTGACCAGCGGCACCGGGCTTTGCACGATCAGCCGGGCGAGCTGCTCGTCGTTGAATGCCCAGAGATCTTCCATCGAGCCGCCGCCGCGCACCAGCAGGATCACGTCGATCACCGGCCCGGCCTTTTGCGCCGCCGCTTCGGGTTCGGCCATGCGGTAGAGCTGGGTCAGCGCGTCGCGCAGCGATTGCGGCGCGGCCGCGCCCTGCACCAGCGCCGGCACCAGCACCACGGGAATATGCGGCACGCGCCGGCGCAGCGCCGTGACCACGTCGTGCAGTGCGGCCGCGCCCAGCGAGGTCACCAGGCCTATGCCGCGCGGCATCGCGGGCAGGCGGCGCTTGCGCTCGGCGTCGAACAGGCCTTCGGCCTGCAGCTGGGCTTTGAGGCGCAGGAACTGCTCGAACCATGCACCCTGGCCCGCGCGCTGCAGGCTGTCGACAATCAACTGCAGATCGCCGCGCTGCTCGTAGACGCCCAGCTTGCCGCGCAGCTCGACGAGCTCGCCGTCGCGCGGCGAAAAATCGAGCTGCATGGCCGCGCGGCGGAACATCGCGCAGCGGATCTGGCCTTGCGCATCCTTGATGCTGAAATAGCAGTGGCCGCTGGCGGCACGCGAAAAGCCGGTGATTTCACCGCGCACCGTGACCGGGTTGAAACGCGCCTGCAGCGCATCGGCGACCGCCCGGCACAGCGCGCCCACTTCCCAGACCGTGGCCCGGGGCGGCTCGGAAAAATCATACATACGGAAAAACGCTTTCTAAAAATGCCCGCGGTGCAGGCCCGCTCTCCAGCGCCGCGCAGCATTCGTTGGAACTTTGCATCCGTGGGGCTCGGCGCCTGGGCCATAATCCCGAGCTGCACCCCTTCGCCTGGAGAGAGTAATTGCTGTCGATCATACAAGCCGCAGGTTGGCCCATCTGGCCATTGATTGCCTGCTCCATCCTGGCGCTGGCGCTGGTTTTCGAACGTTTCATGGCGCTCAAGACCGCCCGCGTCGCGCCCCCCCAACTGCTTGACGAAGCCCTTGCAGTCTCGTCCAGGGGCGTGCCCGCACCCGATGTGGTGCAGCAGCTCGCGCAGAACTCCACGCTGGGCGAAGTGCTGGCCAGCGGCCTGCGCACGCTGCATGTGCACCCCGCGGCTTCCGAGGAGGAGCTGCGTGCAGCCGTCGAAGGCGCGGGCCGCGCCGCGGCGCACAAGCTGGAAAAATACCTGAGCGCGCTGGCCACCATCGCTTCGGCTGCGCCCCTGCTGGGCCTGCTGGGCACGGTGATCGGCATGATAGAGATCTTCGGCTCGCAAGGCGGCAGCGCCGCGGCGGGCAGCGGCGACCCGGCGCAGCTCGCGCGCGGTATCTCGATCGCACTCTACAACACCGCCTTCGGCCTGATCGTGGCGATTCCCGCGCTGATCTTCTGGCGCTATTTCCGTGCGCGTGTCGACGAATACCTGCTGACGCTGGAGCTTTCGGCCGAGCAGTTCGTGCGCCACCTGTCCCGGCTGCGCAAGTAAGCCAAACCGAGGCCTGCCCGATGAATTTCCGTCCCCGCCACCGCGACGAGCCCGAGATCAACCTGATCCCGTTCATTGACGTGCTGCTGGTGGTCCTGATCTTTCTGATGCTGTCGACCACCTACAGCAAATTCACCGAACTGCAGCTCACGCTGCCGGTCGCCAACGTCGAGCAGCAGCGCAACCGCCCGCAGGAAATCATCGTTTCCGTGGCCGCGGACGGCCGCTATGCGATCAACAAGACCGCGCTCGCCGACACCAGCGTCGCCGCCCTCACCCAGGGCCTGGCCGGGCTGGCGCAGGCCGGCCCCGAAAGCGTGCTGATCATCAGCGCGGACGCCACCGCCCCCCACCAGGCGGTGATTTCCGTGATGGAAGCCGCACGCCGTGCGGGCCTGTCGCAGATCACGTTCGCGACCCAGTCGTCCAAGCCCGAGCGGCGCTGAGCGCGCCTTTCGCCGGCCGGCCGCTCTTTCCCTGATGGCCTCTTCCTCCCAGCTGCCGCACACCGCCTGGCGCCGACGCGGGCCGCTGGCCTGGGCGCTGTGGCCGCTGTCGCTGCTCTACGGCGCGCTGGTGCGCCTGCGCCGCGCGCTGTATGCGGCCGGGCTGCTGCGCCGCCAGCATGCAGGCATTCCCGTGATCGTGGTCGGCAATGTGATTGCCGGCGGCGCGGGCAAGACGCCGGTCACGCTGGCCGTGGTGCGCCATCTGCAGCAATGTGGCCTGGCCGTGGGAATCGTCTCGCGCGGCTACGGCCGCAGCACCCAGGACTGCCGCGAGGCCAGACCCGACAGCCCGGCCGACAGCGTGGGCGATGAACCCGCGCTGCTGGCGCGCACCAGCGGCGCGCCGGTGTTCGTCGCGCGCGCGCGCATCGACGCTGTTCGGGCGCTGCGCGCGCAGTATCCGGCCACGCAGGTCATCGTCTGCGACGACGGTCTGCAGCATCTGGCGCTGGCGCGCGATGTCGAGCTGTGCGTGTTCAACGACGAAGGCACGGGCAACGGCTTTCTGCTGCCCGCGGGCCCGCTGCGCGAGCCCTGGCCGCGCAAGGTGGACATCGTGCTGCACGCGGGCGCACGGCCCACGGGCAGCGCCCCCGCATTCGCGCTGCAGCGCCGGCTCGCAACCCATGCGCACAATGGGCGCGGCGAACGCATTGCATTGACCGCGCTGCGCGACCAGCCGCTGCACGCGCTCGCGGCCGTCGCCCGGCCCGCGGACTTTTTTGCGATGCTGCAAGCCCAGGGCCTGACGCTGGCCGTGACCGAGGCTTTGCCCGATCACTATAATTTTGAGAGCTGGAGCGGCATGAACAGCAAAGCCCAAGCGCTGATCTGCACCGAAAAGGACGCAGTCAAGCTGTGGGCGCTGCGCCCCGATGCCTGGGCCGTGCCGCTGGAAATATCCATTGCCGAGGGATTCTTCCCTGCCCTGGAGCAGGCTCTCTCACTATCATCGAAACACTGATCTTCTTTTCCTACCGCCATGGACGCCAAATTCCTCGAACTGCTCGTCTGCCCTGTGACCAAGGGCCCTCTGACCTATGACCGCGAGCGCCAGGAACTGGTCTCGCGCAGCGCGCGCCTGGCCTATCCCGTGCGCGACGGCATGCCCATCCTGCTGGAAAACGAAGCGCGCACACTGAGCGACGAGGAAGTCGAAGCGTGACCACCGGCACGCATCCCCACCCCGCTCCCGCGCTGTTCACCAGCAGCGGCTTCACGGTGCTGATTCCCGCGCGCATGGCATCGAGCCGCCTGCCCGACAAGCCGCTCGCGGACATCGCGGGCCTGCCCATGGTGGTGCGCGTCGCCCAGCGCGCGCTGCTGAGCCAGGCGACGAAAGTCGTGGTCGCGGCGGACGACGAACGCATCATCGAAGCCTGCGAAGCCCATGGCGTGCAGGCCATTCTCACGCGCGCCGACCATGCGAGCGGCAGCGACCGCCTGGCCGAAGCCTGCGAACAGCTGGACCTCGACGGCAGCGATTGCGTGGTCAACGTCCAGGGCGACGAACCGCTGATCAACCCGCAGCTGATCGACGCCGTTGCGCGCCTGCTGGCCGACCGCCCCGAAGCCAGCATGGGCACGGCCGCCCACGCGATCGACACGCTCGAAGACTGGCGCAATCCAAACGTGGTCAAGGTGGTCTGCGACGCCCAAGGCCTGGCCCACTATTTCAGCCGCGCGCCGATACCGTTCGCGCGCGACCACGCCAACGAGGCCTGGTGGAGCAATCCCGCGGCGCTTGGCGGCCATGCGGGTTTCGCACCGCTGCGCCATGTGGGCATCTACAGCTACCGCGCAGGCTTTCTGCGCAGCTTCCCCCAGCTGGCGCCCGCGCCCACCGAAGCGCTCGAAGCGCTCGAACAGCTGCGTGCGCTGTGGCATGGCCACAAAATCGCCGTGCATGTGACCCAGGAGGCGCCGGGCGCCGGTGTCGACACGCCTGCCGACCTCGAGCGCGTGCGCGCGCTGCTGGGCTGAGCGCCATGAGAGGGCAACATGCAACGATTTGCCCTCGCGGCTTGCATAAATCTCTATGATTTCAACCACTACTTTCTGAAATAACAGAAAATCAAAACAACTCGCAAATTCAGGGAGCGCACGAACAGCGCAGGCGGCAACGCCTGACTGGCCACTTTGCCCGGCAGCGCCGGTGTCACGAATCCATCCGCTGCGCGCAGTCCACAAGGCTGCACGCGTGCTATCCTTGCCGCGAAAAAACGCGACATGGCCTGCGCCGGCGCAGCTGCCGGCAGGGCCCATCGTCGCCCAAAAATATTTCAACACTTCGAGGATTTCCATGAAACTGATTTTGTTGGGCGCTCCCGGCGCCGGCAAAGGCACACAGGCTGCTTTCATCTGCCAGAAGTACGGCATCCCGCAAATCTCGACCGGCGACATGCTGCGGGCTGCCGTCAAGGCCGGAACGCCTCTGGGCCAGCAGGCCAAGGCCGTGATGGACGCGGGCCAGCTGGTCAGCGACGAGATCATCATCGGTCTGGTCAAGGAACGCATACAGCAGGAAGACTGTGCCAACGGCTTCCTGTTCGACGGCTTTCCGCGCACCATTCCCCAGGCCGATGCCATGAAGGCCGCGGGCGTGAAGCTCGATTACGTGCTGGAAATCGATGTGCCGTTCGACGCCATCATCGAACGTATGAGCGGCCGCCGCTCGCACCCCGCTTCGGGCCGCACCTACCACGTCAAGTTCAACCCGCCCAAGGTGGCCGGCAAGGACGACGTGACCGGCGAAGATCTGGTGCAGCGTGAGGACGACAAGGAAGAAACCGTGAAGAAGCGCCTGCAGGTCTACAGCGACCAGACGCGTCCGCTGGTCGACTACTACCGTCAATGGGCCGAAAAGGACGCCGCACAGGCGCCCCAGTACCGCGCCATCAGCGGCATGGGCACGGTCGAAGAGATCACCGCGCGCGCGCTGGCCGCCCTGGCCAGCTGATTGACACTGCCGCCGCAAGAGGCCGCACCTTCGGGCAGCGGCCTTTTTTGCGTCCTGTTCTAGCCGCGCTGCGCCAACAATTCCAGCTGCAGGCTGATGCGCGCCTTGAACGGCGGCAGATCCACAGGCCTGGGCTGCGATGCGTGCTGCGCGGCCATGCCCTGCGCCGCCACCAGTTGCCCTTCGCCGCAGCGCGTGCTGATCCACACCGGCACGCGCTTGTGCAGCGCGCGCTGCAGCGCCGGTTCGAGCGCGCGGTGCAGCGTGCCGTTGCCAGTGGCCGCAACCACCAGGCCTTGCACGCCCTGTGCCAGCAGCGCATCGACCGCGCGGCCGTCGCAGCCCGCATGGCTGCTCACGACTTCGACCCAGGGCCAGTCGCTGTCCGGCAGGTTCGCCACATCGCCTGGCCAGGCCGCGCCACCGGCGGCGGCGCCGACTGGCCGCTGCTGCCAGCGCACCTGCCCTTCTTCCACCCAGCCAAGCACGCCCTGCTCGGCCGAAGAAAACGCATCGACCCGGTAAGGGTGGAGCTTGCGCACCGCGCGCGCGCCGTGCACCTGGCCGGCGGCGACCACCAGCACGCCCGCGGCATGCGCATCGACAGCGCAGGCCACGGCGTCGCGCAGGTTCTGCGGACCATCGGCCAGCAGCGCGGTCGCGGGGCGCATCGCGCAGGTCAGCACCACGGGCTTGCTGCCCGATGGCAGCACCTGCTGCAGGAACCACGCGGTCTCTTCAAGCGTGTCCGTGCCATGGGTAATGACCAAGGCCCGCACATCGTCGCGCGCCAGCCAATGCACGCAGCGGCGCGCGAGCGCGACCCAGGTCGCGGCATCCATGTCCTTGCTGTCGAGCTGCGCCACCTGTTCGGTCAGCAGCCCGCCGCCTGCGACCTCGCCGAGGTCGGGAACAGCCGCGAGCAGTTGCTCCACGCCCAACTGGGCTGCGGTATAGCCCACGGCCTGCGATGCATGGGCCGCGGTGCCCGCAATCGTGCCGCCTGTGGCCAATATGACCACATTATTTGAATTGACCACTTGCGGCCCCTTGAAAACTGGTGAAAAATACAGTCACTGTATAAAAGAACAGATTGCTTTAGCCAGCACCCATCTGCACAAGGACTGCCATGCTCGATCATCCCAAGCTCACACCGCGACAGCAGCAAATCCTGGACCTGATCCAGTCTGCCATCGAGCGCACCGGCGCACCTCCGACACGCGCCGAAATTGCCGGCACGCTGGGCTTTCGTTCCGCCAACGCCGCCGAAGAACATCTGAAGGCCCTGGCGCGCAAAGGCGTGATCGAACTGGTCAGCGGTACATCGCGCGGCATACGCCTGCGCCATGACACCGTGCGCAACATCAACGCCGCGCGCGGCGCGATCTTCACCTCGCCGCTGGCGGCCATGGCTTCGCTGGTGCTGCCTCTGGTCGGTCGCGTGGCCGCTGGTTCGCCCATCCTGGCGCAGGAACATATCGATCAGACCTATGCGGTCGAGCCCAGCCTGTTCCAGGCCAAGCCCGATTACCTGCTCAAGGTGCGCGGCATGTCGATGCGCGACGCCGGCATCATGGACGGCGACCTGTTGGCTGTACAGGCCAGCAAGGATGCACGCGACGGCCAGATTGTAGTCGCGCGCCTGGGTGACGAAGTGACAGTCAAGCGCCTGCGCCGCACGCGCACCGGCATAGAGCTGCTGCCCGAAAATCCCGATTTTCCCGTCATCCACGTCAAGCCCGACGAGCCTTTCGCGATCGAAGGCCTGGCCGTCGGGCTGATACGCAACAGCATGTTCATGTAACAGGCTTTCCCCCGCAGGGCCTTGCGGCCCCTGCATTGCACCTCTCGACCAAGGCCACGGCCCGGTCGAAGCACGGCTGCGGCCGTCCTAGTACCTTTGCTGGAGATATCACATGCAATTTGCTTTGCAGGCCTTGCCTTTCTCGCGCCACGCCCAGAACGACACGCTTTTTGACCTTTTGAGCGCCAAGCCAGACGCTCTATCCGGCTGCGTCGCGCGGCCTGCCCCGCGCTGCGCGCCGGTCGCCCGCCTGCCGCTTTGCCCGCCCAGCGCGCGCGGCGGCGTGCGCATACTGCGCAACGAAGGCCCAAGCCACGGTGGCCAGGGCGGGCGTCTGCTGATTTCCGGGCGCATGGCCGATGTCTGCGCCGCGCTCAACCGCCTGGCCTTCAACGAGTACGCCTGCGGCTGAATCGGGCTGGGTCCGTACAGGCTGTGAAATCCTGCCGCTACACTGTCGGCTAGCGGATTTCGCCCCCTTTGGGTGGCCGCAGTGCCCATGCCCCCCTCTTTTCGACTTCTTGCCTCGACAGGACTGCACCGCGGTGACCGTGAGTACCAGCAGGACCAGGTCCTGCTGCTGACGCACGCACGCGTGCATGGCTGCGTGCTGGGCGTGATCGCCGACGGTATGGGCGGGCGCAGCGGCGGGCGCAAGGCTTCGGACCAGGTCATGCTCACCTGCAGCCAGCTGTTCGAGCGCTACGACCCGGCGAGCGACGACGCGATGGAGCTGTTGCAAACCATGGTGCATGAAGCGCATACCGTGATCCGGCTCACGGCGCTGTCGGCCGAGCAGGAGCCGCACAGCACCATGGCCGCGTTCATCGTCCAGCCCAGCGGCGCCTGCCATTGGGTGCACTCGGGTGATTCACGCATCTACCATTTCCACGACGACCACCTGCTGCACCGCACGCGCGATCATTCTTACGTGCAGACGCTGGTCGACCGCGGCGAGCTGACCGAAATGCAGGCGCACAACCACCCGCAATCGAACATTCTGGTCGGTTGCCTGGGCGCGGCTTCGGTGCCACCCGCGACCCCGCACCATATCGCCCAATTGCAGCCCGGCCACACGCTGCTGGCCTGCAGCGACGGCGTCTGGCACTACTTCACTGCCGACGAACTGGCCTTGGTGCTGCAGGCGCTGCCGCCGCGCGCTGCGGCCGAATCGCTGATACGCCAGGCGCGTGCGCGCGCTGGCGGCGGTGGCGACAATCTGAGCCTGGCGATCGTCAAAATCGAAGCGCTGTAGTAACAGGCTTCGACAAACCCGAACGCCCCCCGAGAGCGCCGATTACGGCGCGGCGCGCGGCAGCGGCGCGGCCTTGGGCTTGTCGGACTCCAGGGCCTTGGCGCGTTGGCGCTCGCGGTTCTGCTGGGCTTCGCGCTGCTTTTCTTCATAGCGCTGGCGCGAGGCCGCGCGGCGCTCGGCTTCGGAGGCCTGCTTGCGCGCCTGCTCGGCCGTATGGGACTGCTCATGCTGGCTTTGCGCCTGGGCGCGCTCGCGCGCCTGCTGCGCGCGCAGCGCCTGCGCTTCGACCAGGTCCTTGGCCGTGGGTGCGGCTGGCGGCGCCGATGCAGGCACGGTCGGCGACTTCGGCGCGCGCACCTTGCCTTCAACGCCTGGCTTGGGGCCGGTCTGCTGGTTCTTCTCTTCGACTTTCTGCTCGATCGACAGCAGCCGTGCGGCCGACTTCTCGCGCCGCTCGACCGCGTTGATCGCGCTTTCCTGATCGCGCAAGGCGTTGTCCGCGAGGCGCGCGCGCGTGCGCGTCGCGCTCAGGCAATCCTCGACCGCAAAGCGCTTGTAGCAGGCGGCTTCCTCCTGGCTGCGGCGCTGCTGTATGGCCTTGCGCTCGGCGGTGATGCGCGCGCGCTCGGCATCGCGCTGCTGCTTGACGGCGGCGCGCTGGGCCTTGGTGGCGCCGCTGTCCAACACGGGCGCCTTTTCCGCGACCGTATCGGCGGCCTGCGCCAGGGCCGCGCCCCAAGGCAGGGCAAGCATCAGGGCGGCAGTGAGCAGCGAGGCGCGAGTACGGAACAACAGGCGGTGCATGGGCATAGGCGTCAGGTCAGGCTGGTATCCACAAGGCGGTGCTCGAGCGCCAGGAACTCCTGGGACTGCATCTCGTTGAGGCGCGACACAGTGCGCGGAAACTCGTGCGCGAGCGGTCCTTCAGTGTAGAGCTGCTCGGGAGCCACTGCCGCCGACAGGATGATTTTGACGCGGCGATCATAAAGCACATCGATCAGCCAGGTGAAACGCCGTGCGGGCGAAGCCATGTTGACCGGCATGAACGGCACGTCCGACAGCAGCACGGTATGGAACTGCGTGGCGATCTCGAGGTAGTCGTTCTGCGAGCGCGGGCCGCCGCACAATGTCCTGAAGTCGAACCAGACCACGCCGCCCGCGCGCCGGCGCGCACGGATCTCGCGCGCCTCGATGTGCAGCACCGGATCTTCGTCATGGACTTCGGCCAGCTGGTTGAACGCCTCTTCCATCGCGGCATCGGCCTCGGCGCCCAGCGGCGTATGGTAGAGCTTGACCATTTCGAGCGTACGCCGGCGATAGTCAGTGCCGTTGTCGACATTGACGATTTCCATGCGCTCGTTGAGCAAGGCGATCGCCGGCAGGATGCGGTCGCGGTGCAGACCGTTGGGATAGAGGCCGTCGGGCACGAAGTTGGAGGTGGTCACAAAGCCCACGCCGTTGTCGAACAGCGCGACCAGCAGCCGGTACAGAATCATCGCGTCTGTGATGTCCGCGACATGGAATTCGTCGAAGCAGATGAGCTTGTAGCGCTTGGCGATGTTGGCCGCGAGCACGTCGAGCGGGTCCTGCACGCCTTGCAGGCCCGCGAGCTCGCGGTGCACTTCGCGCATGAATTCGTGGAAATGCAGGCGCGCCTTGCGCTTGATGGGCACGGCCTCGAAGAAGCATTCCATCAGAAAGCTCTTGCCGCGGCCGACACCGCCATACATGTAGACGCCGCGCGGAATCTCGGGACGGTTGATCAGCTTCTTGAATGCATTCGATCGCTTGCCCTTGTAGGCAGCCCATTCATCCGCGCAGCGCTGCAAGGCCTCGACGGCGCGCAACTGGGCAGGATCGCTTTTGAAACCTTTGGCAAGCAACTCGGCCTCATAGGCCTCACGAACAGACTGGGACATGCGAGCGGGGGTGTGAAATGACAAAAGCCGAAAGCACCTGGAAGCCAGGCCCTTTCGGCGGATGCGGCACCCTGAAACCGGTTCAGGGGCCGCTGCGAACGCACTGGAATCAGAAGTTCAGCGTGCGCTTGTCGACGGCCAGGGCCGCTTCCTTGGTCGATTCCGACAGCGAAGGATGGGCGTGGCAGATGCGGGCGATGTCTTCGCTCGATGCCTTGAACTCCATGGCCACGACGGCTTCGGCAATCAGCTCGGACACCATGGGGCCGACCATGTGCACGCCCAGGATCTCGTCGGTCTCGGCGTCGGCCAGGAACTTGACCATGCCGGTCGTGTCGCCCAGTGCGCGCGCGCGGCCGTTGGCCAGGAACGGGAAGGTGCCGGCCTTGTACTTGACGCCGTCGGCCTTGAGCTGCTGCTCGGTGCGGCCCACCCATGCGATTTCGGGGCTGGTGTAAATGACCCAGGGCAGCGTCGCGAAGTTCACATGGCCGTGCTGGCCGGCAATGCGCTCGGCCACGGCCACGCCTTCTTCTTCGGCCTTGTGCGCAAGCATGGGGCCACGCACCACGTCGCCCACGGCCCAGACGCCAGGTAGGTTGGTCTTGCAGTCGTCGTCAACGACGATGGCGCCGCGCTCGTCGAGCGCCAGACCCACGGCTTCGGCGTTCAGGCCTATGGTGTTGGCGGTGCGGCCGATGGACACGATCAGCTTGTCGACAGCCAGCGTCACGGCTTCGCCCTTGGCGTTGGTGTAGGCCACGGTCACGCCCTTGTCGCTGACCTGGATGTCACCGACCTTGACACCGGTCTCGATCTTCAGGCCTTGCTTGTCGAAAGCCTTCTTGGCTTCCTTGGCGATCTGCTCGTCGACCACGGGCAGGAACTTGTCCTGGCCTTCCAGCACGGTCACGTCCGTGCCCAGGCGGCGCCAGACCGAGCCCATTTCCAGGCCGATCACGCCGGCGCCGATCAGGCCCAGCGAAGCGGGCGTCGCGCCCAGGCGCAGCGCGCCGTCGTTCGACAGCACGTTGACTTCGTCGAACGGCACGCCGGGCAGCGCGCGGGCGTTGGAGCCCGTGGCGATCACGATCTGCTTGGCGGTCAGCGTTTCTTCTTCCTTGCCGGCGACGCGGATTTCGTAGCCGCCGTCAGCGGCCTTGACGAACGAGCCACGGCCGTGGAAGAACGTGACCTTGTTCTTCTTGAACAGGTACAGGATGCCGTCGTTGTTCTGCTTCACGATCGCGTCCTTGCGGCCGATCATCTTGGCGACATCCATGCCGACTTCGCCGGTCGAGATGCCGTGGTCGGCAAAGTGCAGACGCGCGTGCTCGAAATGCTCGGACGACTGCAGCAGCGCCTTGGAGGGGATGCAGCCGACGTTGGTGCAGGTGCCGCCGGGTGCGGGGCCGCCCTTTTCGTTCTTCCATTCGTCGATACAGGCGACGTTGAAGCCCAGCTGGGCTGCGCGGATGGCGGCGATGTAGCCGCCGGGGCCGGCGCCGATCACGATGACGTCAAATTGCTTGCTCATGTCTCAATACTCTCTCAATGCATTTGGGAAAAAACCCACCGCCGGGCGTTGCGCCGCTAGGGGCGGGCCGGGGTGGGTTTTGATGGGGCTAGTGGACCTGACCAGCGCGGTGGTTTACAGGTCGAACAGCAGGCGTGCGGGATCTTCCAGCGCGTCCTTCATGGCCACCAGGCCCAGCACGGCTTCGCGGCCGTCGATGATGCGGTGGTC
>NZ_JAVWWA010000109.1:0-17414 GCF_036666375.1 Comamonas sp.
TGGTGCACCGAAGCCGTGTTCGATCGCGTGCGCGGCGTGATGGACGTGCAAAGCGGCTATGCCAACGGCCATGTCGACAACCCCAGCTATGAGCAGATCTGCGAAGGCACGACCGGCCACGCCGAAGTCGTGCGACTGGTGTTCGATCCGCAGATCATCGGTCTGCGCCAGCTGCTCGAGATCTTCTTTGCCACGCACGACCCGACCACGCTCAATCGCCAGGGCAACGATGTGGGCACGCAATACCGCAGCGGCATCTATTACAGCGATGCCCTCCAGGCCGAAGTGGCGCGCGAGGTGATTGCCGAGCTGGCGCCCGAGGCCGGTGGTCCCATCGTGACCGAAGTGCTGCCGCTGCAAAGCTACTGGCCGGCCGAGGACTACCACCAGGATTATTTCCGCCAGCACCCGGAGCAGGGCTACTGTGCTTTTGTCGTGAGCCCCAAGGTGCAGAAGTTCCGCAAGAGCTTCTCGCAGTGGATGAAGCCGGGCGCCTGAAGGCGTCATGAGCCGCGCGGGCGTGCACCCGTGGGATATTTGTAAAAAATTGGGCAAAAACTGGGCATAATGCAACGCGGTTGCGTTAGCGCCTGGTTTCAGCGCGCATGGCGACCGTGATTTTTGAATTCATCCCTGCGCCCTCCATGCCCATCGCCAATGCTCCCCTGCCGCTGCCTGCCGGAATGCGCTCCACGCGCGCCAGCCAGGCCGTGCTGGCGCTGTTTGCCGCGCGGCCTGATGCCGTGGTCAGCGAAGCCGATGTGGAGCGCAGCCTGCAGGCCCAGGGCATCGCCGTCAACCGCGTGACCGTCTATCGCCTGCTCAACAAGCTGCATGCGGCCGGGCTGCTGCAGCGCAGCGTCGATGCCGACCGGATTGCGCGCTACATGCCGTGCGGTGCGGAAGGCGCAGCGCAGCAGCCGCGCTTCGAATGCGACGGCTGCCACCAGCAGTTCCGGCTCGCGGGCCACCAGGCGCGGCTGCAGACTGCCTTGCGCGCGCTGCGCCAGGAACTGCAGGCCGCGGGCCACGAAGAGCTGCGCCTGGACCTGGCCGTGCGCGGCCGCTGCGCCGGCTGTGTACAGACTACCGATGCCGCGGCGTCCTGATGCGCCCCGATTTCCGATTTCCTACTCTTGCCACCTGAAAGATCTGCCATGAACGTCCTGCGTCGCGCCGCCCTGTTGTTTGCCGCCCTGAGCCTGTCGGTGCTGCCCGTGGCCCAGGCCCATGACCACGACAGCAAGGACAAGGACAAGCACACGTCCCAGGAGTTGAAGGTCGACATCGAGCGCCACCAGGCGATGGCGGCCGCGCACCAGGCTGCGGCCCAGTGCCTGGCCTCGGGCAAGGCGCATGCGGTCTGCCAGAAGGAATTGCTGCAGGCCTGCAAGGGCCTGGCCATAGGCAAGTACTGCGGCATGCGCCACGCGCATTGAGCCGCGTGAACTGATTTTCGCGTCCGCTTCATTGTCATCTTCTCCATGCTGAACCCTCGCCCAGTTGCCCGCCAGAGCTACGGTGCGCCCGCGCGCCTGCTCTGGTGGCTGGTGCTGGCGATGCTGCTCGCGCCCGCGCTGGGGCGCATCCACCAGGTGCTGCATCCGCCCGCGTGGCAGGGCCAGCCCACGCTGGGTCATCTGCATGCGCAGCCCGCTGCGGCGCTGCAATCGGGCGCGCGCCAAGGCGACGCCCCCTGGCTGCTGGCGCTGTTTGTCGGCCACAGCCATAGCGACTGCCAGCTGCACGACCAGCTCAATGCCTGGGCCAGCCCGCCCGTGCTTGCCCAGGCCCTGCCTGCGGCCCTGCTCCAGGAACCTCCACGCCATGTGGAGGGGCGAACCGCATCCGCCGGTTCGGCCGCTTTCTTCGATCCGCGCGCGCCGCCTGCCGACGCCTGATCTTTCCGGTGCCGGTTTCCCGGCGCCGCACTCCCTGTTTCCCCGAATTTTGCGCAGGCCTCAGGTCTGCGCTGGCGCTGCGCGTTCTCCCGGTGTATTGCCTTGCACCGGCGCGCCGCCTTGCCTGTTTAGAAAGCGTTCCCATGCACCGCATCCAATCCCTCCGGGCTGAGTTTTCCGCGCCCGCCGTTTCCCCGGTACAGCGCCCCACGCAGGTCGCCATTGCCTGCGCCGCGCTGGCCGCCTGGGCCTTCTCCGGCCTGGCTTCGGCGCAGACCGTGGCGCCGGCTGCGGCCGAAGCTGCCTTGTCCGAAGTCACTGTCTCGGCCGGCGGCCTGGGCCAGTCGGGCAGCGAGATGACCACGCCGGCGAGCGTGCTCGAAGGCCAGGAACTGGTGCTGCGCCGCGAAGCCACGCTGGGCGAGACGCTCGGCGGCGAGCCTGGCATTCATTCGAGTCATTTCGGCGCGGGCGCGAGCCGCCCCATCATCCGCGGCATGGACGGTCCGCGCGTCAAGATCCTCAGCGACGGTGCCGAGCTGCACGATGCCTCGTCGATCAGCTCCGACCATGCGGTCGCGATGGAGCCCATGCTCGCCACGCAGGTCGAAGTGCTGCGCGGCCCTTCGGCGCTGATTCACGGCGGCGGTGCGATGGGCGGCGTGGTCAATATCCTCGACAACAAGATTCCCACCAGGATTCCCGAAAAGGGCTACGAAGGCAGCGCCGAGCTGCGCTACGGCAGCGGTGCCAAGGAGAAGGCCGGGGCGTTCTCGCTGACCGGCGGCGCAGGCCAGGTCGCGGTGCATGTCGAAGGCCTCACGCGCGACGCCGATGACTACCGCGTGGGCAGCGGCTGGGCCGAAGGCAAGCGTGTGGGCGGCAGCTTCAGCCGCGGCGATACCGGCAGCCTGGGGCTGTCGTGGATAGGCACACAGGGCTATCTGGGCGCGGCCTATACCCGCCAGACTTCGCGCTACGGCCTGCCGGGCCACAGCCATGACTTCGAAGGCTGCCATACCCATGGCGATCATCTGCATTGCGGCAGCCACGACGGCCATGACCACGATGAGCACGACCATGAGCACGCGGACAGCGAAGTGCCCGTGGTCGACATGGTCAGCGAGCGTCTGGACATGCGCGGCGAACTGCGTCAGCCTTTCGCGGGCGTGGCCGCCGTGCGTTTCCGTGCGGGCGTCACCGACTATCGCCACGACGAGATCGAGGAGGGCGCGATTGCCACGACGTTCAAGAACAAGGCGCACGACGCGCGCGTCGAGATCGAGCATCAGCCCATTGGCGGGCTGCGCGGCGTGGTCGGCATGCAGACCACCAATCGCAAGTTCAGCGCCATCGGCGAGGAAGCCTATGTGCAGCCTACCGAGACGCGGCGCAACAGCCTGTTCCTGCTTGAGGAGTACCGCTGGCAGGACTGGCGTTTCGAAGGCGCGCTGCGCCACGAACGCCAGACCGCCGAAGCGCTGACTTCGGGCCTGGAGCGCAAGCACAGCGGCACCTCGGCGTCGCTGGGCGCGGTCTGGCAATTCGTGCCGGGCTACCAGCTCGCGACCTCGCTGACCCATTCGAGCCGCCTGCCCACCGTGGAGGAACTCTATGCCCAGGGCCTGCACATGGCGACATCGACCTATGAGCGCGGCAACGCCGACCTGCAGCGCGAGAAGTCAAAGGCCTGGGACCTGTCGCTGCGCAAGACCGCGGGAGCGACGACGTTCAGCGTCAGCGCGTTCCAGCACCGCGTGAACAACTACATCTACGGCCGCACGCTCGACGAGCACGACGGCCTGCAGCTGCTGCAGTACAGCCAGGCCAACGCGCGCTTCACCGGGCTCGAAGGCCAGGTGCGCCAGCGCCTGGGCAGTCATTGGGGCGTGACGCTGTTCGGCGACACGGTGCGCGCGCGTCTCGACGCGGGCGGCACCTTGCCGCGCATTCCTTCGGCACGCGTGGGCCTGCGCCTGGACGCACGCTGGAACGGCTGGCAAGGCATGGCGGAATGGGTGCAGGTGGGCAAGCAGAACCGCGTCGCGGAATTCGAAAGCACGACCGCCGGCTACGGCATGCTCAATCTGTCGGCCAGCTATCAAATGCGCACCGCGGGCGGCACGCCCTGGCAGATCTATGTCAAGGGTCGCAACCTGACCGATCGCCTGGGCTATGCCCACACTTCGTTCATCAAGTCGGCTGCGCCATTGATGGGGCGCAACATCACCGTGGGCGTGAAAATGGACTTCTAAGGTGCGCGAAAGTGCCGGTTTTGTCGTAACTGTACGTTTGTACAGTTGTGCAAAAAAGGCACTTACGACAGCCTGATGGCTTGCAGCGCGTCTACGCATTGCTGCAGATGGGCGAGGGCGCGCACATCCTCCACGCCTATGCGCCGCACCACTTCCGACGGTGCGGCACCCGCATGCAGCCAGTGCACGATGGCGGTGTTGCGCAGCACCTGCGGGCCCATGCGGGCCAGGGGCAGGGCGCCATCCGGGCTCGCCTGCCTGGCGAGTGCAATCGTCTTGGACGCGATATGGAACAGCGCGCGAATGGTCAGCGGCCCGCCTTTGCGCGACTCGAACAGCGGCGCGGCCTGCTGCGCGGGCGTGCCGCTGTTGTGCCTGAACGCGAGCCAGGTGCTCAACGCGGCCTGCGTGGTCGCAGGCAGGGCCAGGCAGCGGTGCTGCGCGGCGCGCGTTCCTTCTATCTGGATGAAAGACGGCTTGTCATCGGCGGCCATCGCGGCCTGGTGCGCATTGCGCAGCGACCCCAGCGTCAACAGCCGCACTTCTTCGGGCGCGAGCGCCATGTCGTACAGCAGACGCAACACGGCCCGGTCACGCGCGCCTTGCAGATCGTCGCTGTCCGGGAAATGGCGGGGCAGGGCTTTCCACAGTGCAGGCGGCAGCACATGGCCCGTGGGCTGCTCGGGGGCAGGGCGTTCTACGGGATGAACCGCCTGCACCGGGTTGTATGTAACCCAGCCTTGCTCCAGCGCATGCGCATAGATGCGATCGAGCAGGCGCCAATAGCGCCGGCGCGTGATTTCGCTGATCTGCCTTCCGGGCTGATGGTGGGCGCGCTGGCCGGGGCGTATCTGCAGAAAGTGCGCGACATCTTCGGCCGTGGCCGCGTGCCAGGCCTTGGGCGCGGCACGGGCGCCGCGCGGCTTCCTGGAAGAGGCGGGCGTCTGGCCCTGCAACTGAAGAACCCAGGCATTCCAGACCAGCGCATAGCCGGTGGCCGGTAACTGTGCATAGGCTGACTGGGCGGTATCCACCTCGCGGCCCCATTCGGCCTGTTGCCAATGCACAAAGACGGCCGTCGCATCGGGCGGCGGCGATGGGGGCGATGGGGGCGATGCCGTCGATTGTTGCTTTTCCTTGGGGTTCATCATTGCTTCAATGTAACTTACATGCGATGGCTGGCCAAGACGTAGGCAAAAAAATGCCATGTACTAGACATGGCAGATCAAGCGGGGCAGGGCATTTTCGGGCCGCAAGCGGCCGCAGGTCACATGCACTTCGGCGCGTGATGGGCGAAAGCGCAAGCCGGGCCGACTCCGCGTGCCGGTGTCCTGGCCTTGCGCCCCGGCGTCGGCGCGCAAGGGTGCTAGCTGCTGAAGGCGAAGCCCAGCGCGGCCGCAGCCAGGCTGACGCCGGCCAGGCGCAGCAGATGGCGCGGAACATAGGCCAGCGTCCAACCCGTCACCATTGCGCCCAAGGTCAGCACTCCGACCCAGGCCGTGACAGCGACCGCGCCGCTCCAGCCCGCGGCCAGGCAGCTCGCCAGTGACAAACCCAGCAAGGCAATACCGGTCAGGCGCCAGGCGACCGTGGTGTTGACCGAAAGCGCACGGCCAAAGACCTGGTCCTGGTGGCGCTCCATGGCCAGGCTTAGCGCAGTGAAGGCCGGCAGGGCCAAGGCCCCCGCAATCCAGGCACTCATTGTTGTTTCTCCGGTGACTGCGCCACGGGGCGCGGAATCCGCATGCCGGCGCCGCTGGCCGCGCGCTGGGGCAGGGCGATGGCGCCCGATGCACCCAGTTTCCAGGCCGCGAAACCGTGCAGCACGCCCAGTGCGAGCGCGACCAGGTCGAAGCCCGCAATGCTCCATTGACCGTGCAGCATGGCAGCGGGAAGCGCTGCGCCGCCGGTCGCGGCGTTCAGCAGCGGCAGTGCGGCAAAAGCGATGGCCGCAAGCCACAGCTGTTCGAGCCAGGCGCGCCGATGGGGGCGCAGCATGGCATGCAGCAGGCACAGGCCCCAGACGACAAAGAAGCTGCGGATTTCCATGTCGGCACGCTGGGCGATGTCCACGGGAAGCAGCCGGTTGGCCCAGAAATAGCCGGCTGTCGCGACCGACAGACCCGCGATCGCGGCGATATTGAGCACTTCGACCAGCCGGTGGCCGCGCGGCGTGCGGCCCAGCTTGCGGCGTTCGGGCAGCCGCTTGACGACCCAAAGCACCATGCCGGAGCCTGCCATCACGGTGCCTATCACGCCGGACAGGAACAGCAGCCAGCGCAGCGCGGGATCGGCAAAGCGTCCCAGATGGATGCCCATCATCGCCCCCGAGACCGCCTGCGCGGACGACGTGGCGCGCGCTTCGGGAGGCGTTTGCGGCGCGCCCGTCACGCCGTTGAACAGCAGCCGCTCGCCACCGCCGCGCACCAGGGCGCGTGCGCCTTGTTCGCGCAGCTCGATGGTTGCCTGCGGCGTACCGGGCCGCTGCACGACAATGGTGCCCACGCCCCGGTCCGGCCAGCGTGCCTGGGCCGCGGCCATCAGCGGGGCGATGGCCGTGAGCTGCGCGGGCTCGGCGGACTGGGCTCGGCCGGCGCGGCCCGCGCTACCACGTTCCCCCGATGCACCCGCTGCAGCCGCGGGCCGGCCCCGGCTTTCCGCGAAGTACTTCTGCGTATCGCCGTTGTAGACCGCGTCTATGCCCCAGGGCATGAGCATGAACATCAGCAGCAGCAGGCCGCTGAACGTGATGATGATGTGGAACGGCAAGGCCAGCACGGCGGTGGCGTTGTGCGCGTCCAGCCACGAGCGCTGGCCCTTGCGCGGCCGGAAGGTGAAGAACTCGGTGAAGATCTTCTTGTGCGTGATCACGCCGCTGATGATGGCAACGAACATGAACATGGTGGCGATGCCGACGATCCAGCGCCCCCAGACGCGCGGCATGGCGTACAGCTCGAAATGAAAGCGGTAGAGAAAGCTGCCGCCGCGCGTTTCTCGCGGCTGCAGCACCTCGCCGGTGCCCGCATCGAGCTGCACGCGCTGGTTGCCGGCCCGGCCCGCGGCCGCGCCGGGCTGGCGGAAGTTGGCCTCGACCGCGGTCTGGCGCTCGCCGGGCAGATTGATGGTCCAGCTGGTCGCATCGGGCGCGAGCTTTTGCATTGTCGCCAGCGCCAGCGCCGCGGTCTGCGGGCCGGGAATCGACTGGTGCAGTTCGGGCCGCATCCAGTCGGTGATCTCGTCGAGGAAGTAGCTCAGCGTGCCCGTGAAGAACACCGCATAGAGCAGCCAGCCCAGCAGCAGGCCGCTCCAGGTGTGCAGCCACGACATGGACTGGCGCAGTCCCTCGGGTTTGCCATCGGGCCTCATGCGCCAGCTCCCCGCAGGACAAAGGTCAGCGCGCCCAGCAATGCTGCCGGTACGGCGATACCCAGCCAGGCACGCCAGGCGTTGGCACAGCCAAATGACCAGAGCGCGGCGAGGGCATGGGCGATGAACGCGAGCATCGTGGCCCACATCACGGCATCGACGCCGCTGCTGCCGGCGCGTGCCAATGCCAGGCCGACACCGGCCGCAGTGGCGCAGGCCAGGGCGTAGCCGCCGCCGATCGCTGCCAGCGCGCGCGAAGCAACAGCAAGGCGGTAGCGGCCCATGAATGCCGGCAATTTACGAGGCGGGCCGCCGGGCGCAGTTCGGGAGGCGATATCGCTCATTGCCGGCGCGCGCAAGCGTTGAAATGGAACAGAGGGCAGCTGAGCGCAGTTTTGCCCAAGCCCTGGAGGAGGAAAGCAGTCATATTGGCCATCAAATGCGAATGGGACTCAATATAGTGCTTTCTGCCGGCTGTTTTTCTAACGGCAGGTAAAGTTGGGGAACTTTACCGGGAATGCCTGAGGCGTCGCCGCCGCGATGCGTTGCCGCGCTGGCAGACGAATCACATGGCAACCATTGCCCGATCTCATTGAATGTAACTTACATGAATTGGTTGAGAATGAATTGAAAGAGAAGGCGAGGGGATTGAGAGAAAAGTGCCATGCGCTTCGCGCATGGCTGATCAGGAAGAGGGCGGTTTTCTGACCATTGCAGTTCAGGGCGCGAGGCGTTCGCGCGTCCATTGGCCGTTGTCCAGGCGGTAGCGCAAGCGGTCATGCAGCCGGCTCTTGCGGCCCTGCCAAAATTCAAAACGCTCGGGCACCAGCCGGAAACCACCCCAGTGCGGCGGCCGCGGCGGCGACAGCAGAAATTGCGCGCCATAGCGCGCCGCATTGGCCACCAGCACGCTGCGTCCGGAGATGACCTGGCTTTGCGGGCTGGCCCAGGCGCCTATGCGCGAATCCAGCGGACGGCTCTGGAAGTAGGCGTCGCTTTCCTCGGCGCTGACTTTTTCCACCCGGCCTTCGATGCGCACCACGCGCTCGAGATCGACCCAGTGGAACTGCAGCGCGGCAAACGGATTGCCCGCGAGTTCACGGCCCTTGCGGCTGTCGTAGTTGGTGTACCAGACAATGCCGCGCTCGTCATAGCCCTTGATCAGCACGATGCGCGTGCTGGGACGCTGGTCGGCGCCCACGGTGGCCAGCGTCATGGCGTTGGGTTCGGGTACCTGGGCATTCACCGCCTCCTGCAGCCACTGGTCGAACTGCTGCATGGGATTGGCGTGCGAAGCGTCTTCGCTGAGTTCCGCGCGCTCGTAGCTTTTGCGCAGATCGGCAATGGAGGAGGATATTTGGCTCATGCCGCCATTGTGCATGGCGGCATGCGTGCCTGGAGCCAGCGGCGCGCTTGTTCTGCACAGCCGCGAGGCTGTGCGCGTTCAGGCCGCGCGCAGAGGGTCGGCGTTCGATCCCGCCGCATGCGCGCGGGAGTTTTCCTGGATCAGTTCGATCTTGTAGCCGTCAGGATCCGTGACGAAAGCAATCACCGTGCTGCCGCCCTTGACCGGACCGGCTTCGCGCGTCACGTTCCCACCCGCGGCCTTGATCTTCTCGCAGGCCGCATAGGCATCGGCCACGCCCAGCGCCACATGGCCGTAGGCCGTGCCCAGGTCATAGCTTTCCGTGCCCCAGTTGTAGGTCAGCTCGATCTCGGCCTGGCCGGGATTGCCGCCATCAAAGCCCAGAAAAGCCAGCGAGTACTTGTATTCGCTGTTTTCGGACTGGCGCAGCAGTTGCATGCCCAGCACCTGGGTGTAAAAGTCAATCGAGCGTTGAAGGTTGCCAACGCGCAGCATCGTGTGTAGGAATCTCATGCGCCAATTGTGCCGCCAGATGCGGGCCGTTGCAGAAATCGGGCTGTCGTGGGGCCATACCGCCCCGGACCGCTTCACCGCGCTGCGGCAGGCGCAAGCCGTGGCTGTGCGCCCCGCGCGCGCTGGCTGTGGCACCAGGGGTTCTACAAGTATCCAGAATTCGTCCGACACTTCCCACCGTTCACCCGCAAGAACAGCCGCAAGCTCAGCGGCGCAGGTGCAGACCCGAACTGGTCCATGATCTCTGTGGAGATCCCGCGGACCATTACCTTCGTGGCCGGCGGCTCGGTCACGGCCATTTGCGTTGCAACCAAGCGCGCCATTCTCGGTAATGATGCAGCGCGTAGCCGGCAAAGGACGGCTCCTTGGCCAATGCGGCGCTGACCTTGGAAATCTCGCGTTCCATCACCCGCGGTCCCTCTTCATAGAATGTGACCTTGTCAATGTCGTTCTTTGTCGTTTCCAGTCCGATGACCACGCGTTTGCCCACCTTGTTTGCATAGGCGATCTCGCTCGCCGCATGGGAGAGAATGCCGTCACGGCCCTCGGCCTTGTCGCGGTAATCCATCAGCGCCACATAATCGTATAGATCGATGACGTGCTCGCTGACGGGCCTTTTCTGCCCTCGCCAATCAAGTTGCATGCCGTCCAGCCAGAACGGGATGGCCGGACCGACCGACAGATCGGCACCGGCCAGCGTCTTCAGGCGCATCAATGCGGCGCTCATCTCCAGAAATTGGCGCATCAGCTCCACGCGTGTGTCGTCGTTCCAGGCATTCAACAGATGCGGCTCTATATCCATGTTGATGCCGTCGAAACGCGCCGCGGGCGGCGCTGCCTGGTTGTATGTCAGTACGCGCTGGAACATCGCCTGGGCGTCTGCTCGCCGCTCGGGGAGGATATAGGTTTCGGTATGCAGATAGGCGGACCCCAGCAACGCATAGACGTGCATTCCCTTCTCATGCGCACTCTCGATGAAGCTGCGATAGAGCGCGGGATTATCGGCAATCAGATTGCGGGATTTATACGCGTCGGCATATAGATACAGCGTATTCACGCCATTCTTTTTCATGAAGGCAATGGCATCTGCTGCGACCTCAGGTTTTTCCACCATCGCATAGGACTCGGCTTCCCAGATCCAGAGCGCGCGATCCGGTGGCCCTTCAGCCGCGCGCGTGATCGACCAGGGCATGCCCAGCAAAAGCAGTACAGCAAGCAGATGGGCTTTCATCTTGGCTCCAGAGAGATGTGAAAGAAGCCGGCGCCGACACGCTTTCCCGAATTGGGATCGGCAGGAATGACGGCCAAATAGCGCTCGGACCGAAGAACGTTTTCGGGCAGCCGCAACTGCACGGTGCGCGATTCGCCCCCGGTCAACCGCAACGGCGCGCCATTGACCTCTTGCAGTTCATGTCCAGCCGCATCGGTGACGACCAGCAACGGAACGAAAGCCGTGCTGGAGCGGCTGCCCGCATTCAAGAACGTGACGTGTACATACTGGCCTTGCAGGCTGACATTGCGCACCTGCAACTGCACCGTAGCATCGGTGTTCGCGGAAGCGGCGGACGGCGCCTGCCGTGCCCCGGCATCCCAGGCTGCGAATTCCGTGACAGCTTCGGGCGGCAGCAGCCGACCGCTCGCCAACATGCGTTGGCTGGCAGCGTTGAAAGCCGCCAGCTTGCTTTGCAGGCGTGCCTGCTGCGGTGCATTGGCGACCGCTTCCGCCGCCAGCTGCGCCGACACGCTGTAGAGCTGCCCGCGCAGCAGAAACCAGTCACCTGACAGCATCCCTGGCGATTCGGTCTTCACCGGCTTGATGGGAATGTCGTGCAGGTTCCGGTAGGCTGCGAACATATCCAGTCCCTTGCCCAGCCAGGCGGTCTGCACCGGGGTGCGCAGTCCGTAGGCATGGGACAGCCACGCCAGCAGCGACGGCGTGAGATCCAATTGCGAAGAAACCGCCGCGATGCGTGCCGGGCTCTTGAGCAGCGGCGAATAGACCAGCAGCGGCACATGGTGACGTTCCAGGGCGTCCACCAGCGGCAGTTCGGGCAGACGGTGATCTCCTGTCACGATGTAGACCGTGTCCGCATGTCCTGGCAATGCCTGCATTCCGTCGATGAAACTGCGCACAGCGTCGTCGGTGTAGAGCACGGCGGAAAAAATATCGATGTTGTCGACATAGAACTGCCTATGCGCTGGCTGGATACCGAGCTCCTGCAAACGCTCCAATACGCGCGCGCGATAGCGTTCCTGGCCTGGAAAATGGTAATCCGTGTGCATGCTGATGGTTTGCAGCGCGACGATGGCCGGCGCGTCGCTTTCCTTGGCCTCATCGGCCAGCGCCAGCCGCACCAGATCTGCGTCTGCGAACCCCCAGCTGTTGCTGCCCGCGGGCAAGCTATGCCGGCGCAGATGCCACGGCAGGTCACGCAGCTTCGTCACACCTTGGCGCGTCAAATACGCGCGTTCGCTGTCGAAATCCAGGTTGGTGCCGCTGTAGAACCGTGCGTCATAGCCGTTGGCCAGCAGCACGCTGAAAAGATCGGCGTGCTCGGGCATCCTGTCGCCCAGATCGGCAAAGCCCTTTTCTCCGAAGGGCAGAGAGCCGAAAAGCGAGGGCAGAACACCGAAGGTGCGCCCCTGCGGGGCAATGAAATGCTCGAAATACAGGCTGCGGCTGGCCAGCTCATCGAGGCCGGGAGTGAAGCTGCCAAGACGGGCATCGGGTCCAGAGAAATCTCTGCCCAGTCCTTCCACCACAATGACCACCAAGCTAGGCGGCCGGCGCGCGGGAGAAAAATAGCCGCCCAGCACATCTTGCGTGCGCTCTGCACGCATGAAGGGGTAGTCCGGGTGGGCCGGCGCTGCTGCCTGGGGCGCAACGTCGGCTGCATCGTCGGCGCCCGCAATGGCGTCCGGTGCCGGCGCAGGCCGCCATTTTTGCGCCAAGCTTTCCAGAAAGAAACCTGCCTTGTCCTGCGCCCTCATGCGGCGGTCCAGGTCCAGGTCCAGGCCCTGCGACCAGGCGCCATGCAGCGGCAGCAGCCAGGCGGCAAGCGATAGCGCCACCAGCACCCCCAGGGGCAGGGCGCTGCGCGGCAGCGGCAGGCGCCAGGCAAGCATCAGCCCGGACCACAGTACGGCCAGAGCCAGCAGTCCCACCAGCAGCGGCGCCGCACCGATCGCCACATTGGCCCCACGTACGGTGGTGGTGATTTCATTCAGGGAGTAGCTGAACAGATCGCTCCCAAGCGGGGTTCGGGCAATGAGGAAATAAAGCGACAAGCCCATCTGCGCGAGAAGCAAGGCGCTCCATGCCAGCGCCAGCGGCCATGGTTTCGGCTGGCGCAGAAAAAGCCAGGCACTGAGAAACAGCAGCGGCAGCCAGCGCAGAAAATCCGCGACGTCAAACCCTGCGGCCACCGTGGCCAGGTGCGGATCCAGCGGTCCGCTGGCGACCAGTTCAGCTACGCGAACGACACCGCTCGCGGCCAGCCATGCAGGCAGCACCCAAAGAAAACGCCTGGCCGCGCCACGCCAACCCAGAGGCACGGCGGCATCAGTGGCGGCTTTCCCGGTCGACACTTCATCACCACCGACGATAGACGGACATCGAAACCGAGAACTGGCTTGGTGCGGAGCTGTCATGCCCATAGTCGCCCGTGAGCTTGAAGCCCCACGTGCGCTCGGGGAAAAACACCCAGGACACTCCCACCAAGCCATTGCGGACCTGGCTCAGGCCTTGGCCCGGGAGAAAATCGTTGCCACGGCCATGACCCACGCGGAATTCGACATAGCTGTCGGCATCGCCACGGTAATAGTTGCGCAGAATGGCGCGATAGCCATTGCTGCGGGTGCCGTCGCTGCTCGGCACATGGGTGGCGCGCACGCGGGCGTAGTAATTGCCAAAGTACTTGCCCACACCCAGCCCATAGATGTTCACATCGTCGCTGAATTTCAGCCGGTCATAGCTGCCCGACAGCTCCCATCCACTGCCCACTCCCTGGAATAGTTCTGCCCGGGAGGCGTAGTGCGGATACAGTCTGTCGCCCGATGCGCGCTGGTAGCGGACGTTGGCGTAGGCACGCGACCAAAGGTCTACATAGCCATCGAGCGCCACGGCGCTGTCGTGACCGCCGAATCGATTCGCCCGCAACAACTCCACTGCCAGTGAGCCTTTCGTGAACTTCCGGCGCAGCGATATCGAGTAATCGTTCCAGGGCCTTCGACTGCCTTCGAAGCCGGTGTGCTCATAAGTTCCACTGGCGATCCAGCGAAATCCCGGTGGGGCCGTATCGGCGCGATTGGCTGCGGGCGGTCTCAGCGAGACCATCAGTCCTTCCACCTCCACGCGCGCCAGGCCGTTTGCCTCGGCCCGGCCAAATGCGTCGGCAGCACCGCTGTAATCACCCGCGTCACGCAGCGCGCGGCCCAGCGCCACAAAGGGTGGGGCGTCCGCAGGATCGAGCCTGGCCCACTCTGCGTAGGCCTGCGCCGCCTGCGCCGGGCGGTCGCTCCAGAAATACATGTCTCCCAGCGCGGACCATGCATCGCCATAGCTGGGGTGGGCGGCCGTCACTGCCCTGAGGTCCTGCTCCGAGGCATCCCAGCGGCCCATCCAGGCCAGCGTGCGGCCACGCGCCAGCAGCAAGTCGCCGTTGCCGGGGCTTTCTGTCAGCAAGCGATCGTACAAAGCCAGCGCGGCTTCGCGTTGCCCACTGACCGCAAGCTGCCGCGCCTGGGCCATCTGTTCCGTCAGGCCAGGCGCTGCCAATGGCTGTGCGCTGGACGCTGCGGGGACCAGCGCCATGGACAAGAAAGCCAGCACGGTAGCGACATCGGTATGAAATCGAAGATGCATGGTGTACTTTCGATGGCTTAAGGAACGGAGGTGTCCGAGGCCGTGGCCTGGGGGGGTGTTCTTGACTCCACCGCATCAGGCACTTGCCAGGACCCGTCGCGACGTATTTTTCCCCAGCGCCGAACATGCCGCCGTGCGCTGAACGCCCAGCGCATCAGTCCGGTGACACGCCAGACCGCAGTCAACTGGCGGTAGCCAAAGTTCTCCAGCACGGCCCATGCGAGCAGTTTGAGTTGCTGGCTTAGCTTGGGGTACATGCGGTACGAAAGCTCCTCCAAGAGCAGGGCATTGATGGAGAGCAGGACGCCGATGCCGATCGCGGCGATCAGGAAGATCAGGAAGATCTGCCCCGACACCAGGCCCAGGATCAAGAGCACGGTCATGACGACATAACCCAGCAGTTCAATCAGCGGTCCGATGAATTCGAACAACAGCATGAAAGGGAAGCTGAGCCAGCCAAGAACGCCGCTGCGTCGGCTGAACATCAGGCCCAGATTGGGCCACAGGCTCTCGGCCAGTCCGCGTTGCCAGCGAATGCGCTGGTTTCGCAGCGACTCCAGGTCTTCGGGCACTTCCGTCCAGCAAATCGGATCGGGAACGAAGGTGATGCGGTATGGCCGTTTTTCCTCACGCATGGCACGGTGCAGGCGGACCACCAGATCCATGTCTTCGCCCATGGTGTCGCGGCGGTAACCACCGATCGATATCACCCGCTCCTTGTAGAAGACGCCGAAGGCGCCGGAGATGATCAGCAAGGCATTGAAGGGCGACCAACCCATGCGTCCGAACAGGAATGCCCGCAGATACTCGATCAGTTGAAATCCAGCCAGGAATCCCTTGGGCAAACCCACCTTGTCCAGCAGGCCGTTCTTGACCGAGCAGCCGTTGAGTACGCGCACCACGCCGCCACAGGCCACGGTGCGTGCGTCCTGAAGAAAAGGCCGCACCACGCGCGATAGGCTGTCGGTTTGAAGAACGCAGTCGGCGTCTATCGTGCAGTAAAGCGGGAAGCGAGCGCAGTTGAGCCCGGCATTCAAGGCATCGGCTTTGCCGCCATTGGCTTTGTCGACCAGACGCAGGCGGGGCATCGTCGGCGAGAAATAAAAGCCTCTGACGTCCTCCGTCTTGAGGCGGCGGCGATAGGCCTCGGGAAACGGCAGCATGCCAAAGGCGTTGATCACCGTTTCCAGGGTCTTGTCGGTGGAACCGTCGTTGATGATCACAATCTCGTACTCGGGATAGTCCATGGCCATCAAGGAACGCACGCTGGAGGCGATCGATTGCGCTTCGTTGTACGCCGGCAGAATGATGCTGACGGGCGGCTGGTAGGCGCGCAATGCAGCGGGCAGGTAGCGCGCCCTGTGCTCGCGCATGTGGCGCACGATGCTGAACCCGGAAATCACGCTGAGCAGCAGGTAGGCCAGGTTCAGCACGACAAAGTAGAAGAGGAAAAACCACTGCAGCGACGTCATCCAGCTCACCCAGGGCATCTGCCCCAGTTCAGCCGCAAATTGATGCCACCCGGCCGCAAGAGCGTTGAAGAATTCGTTCATGCCATCCTCCGTTGCGGTAGTTCCGACAGCACATGCTGGATGATTTCTCGTGCGAACACATCATGCTGTCTGGCGCCGATGCGTTGAATGCGTTCCTCATTTCCTGCGCACAAGGAACTGAGGGCTTGGGCCGCTCGGTAGCGCACCCACCACTGCCTGTCCGACAGCAACGGGACCAGCCGTGCCTCGTCGCTGTTGTCACCCAGGCGAGCCAGCGCGGTGGCCGCATGCATGCGCACATGCCAGCGGGGATGGGCGAGAAAACTTCGCACGTGATCGACATCGGCGCGATCGGTGACCATCTGCAGGCAGGTGGAGAGCACGTGATCGTCCATCTTGGAATCCAGCAACTGGCGGATGACAAGCGCTGCGCGTTGCGTGTCCGTATCGGCCAGGAAGCGCACCAGCCTGGCGGCGGTATTGTCGTTGGCGCGCAAAACCGCACTGGACAGGACGGCGGCCGTGTTGTCGGCGTCGTTCCCTTTGAGAATGCGCGCCACTGTCCCATCCGGCCAGTTCTCGTGTTCGGCAATCGCCGGAACAAACAGTTCCAACGCTCTGGCAGAGTCGATCTGTGTCAGCGCCCGGGCGGCGCAAAGTGACAGGATGGGGCCGGGATCGGAGAGATAGGGGACCAGCGTCTCGAAGTCGCGCATATCTCCCTGATGGCCCAGAGCGATGATGGCCATCCCGCAGTCGTGATAGCTGCCGTGCAGCATGCGACGGGCCACTGCGGAGATCCCTACGCGTTCGCCGATATTGCGCAGCTGCGCATTTCTCTCGGGCGCCGCTTCGTGGATATCGTTCCACGCTTCGATGAAGGCCGGTGCATCGCGCGCCGGGACCGCGGGGAGGGCGATGTTTTCCCCTGTCGATGCTCTTTCAAAGAGGTTTCGCCATTGCTGCAGTCCACGCAAGTGCCGGCGCTCTCGGTGCTTGGTGAACCAGCGCATCGCAAGGATGATCAAAAGCATGATCAATGCCAGCGAAATCGCGCAAACGCCGATCCAGAATGCAAACACCACATTCGGAGTGTTGTCCAGGAAAAAACGCATTTTTTTCTCCCTGCTTCACGATCACCACATGCGCACACGACTTGGAGTGCTGCCAATCGATGAAAACTATCGCATTCATCGTTTGGATTTGACGCCGCTGTTACAGATGCTAGGCCTTTTGTTGAAGACTGTCACTTGTTGTACCGGGTTTGGTTACAGATTTATTTGCGCCGCCACTTCAAGCCTTCTATTTGGCCCAATTCCTTGAATATCGAAGCATGCGATGGCCCGCGGGCCAGGCCTGTGCGTGAAACTGGCGTCGCGGTCGGGCTTATCGGCGAGGGCGCTTTGGCACGCCAATCCTGTGGCGGTCACGCCGCGGCCTACCGTTGCTTTGCCATCTGACGTGGGGGCACCTGGCCGTGGCCCTGGAAGTTCGACCGCCAGCCAGGGGGATGGTCGTAGTGTGTACGGCTGCAGCCCAGGAGTATTTCGCTCCTGAAATGGATGAGCGAACGAAACTTGGAACTCGAGGTCGTGGCAGCCAAGACCGGCTGTTTTCTTAAGTGGTGGCTACTAGATACGATGTATATTATGTTAA
>NZ_JAVWWA010000110.1:0-17331 GCF_036666375.1 Comamonas sp.
CGTCATTGCGGTGGCGGGCCGCCGCGCATGCCGCCCTTGGCCGGTGCGGCCGCGCCGTCGCCCAGCACCACCTGCTCGCCCGCGGCCAGGCCTTCGGTGATCTCGGCCGTCACATTGTTGTTCAGCCCGACCTTGACCGCGCGCGGCTGGGCGCTGCCCGCGGCATCGAGCACGCGCAGCGCCGTCGTGCCGTCGGCGTTGCGTGCGCCCAGCGCGGCAGAAGGAATGGTGACCACGCCCTTGGCCTCGGCGCGCACGATGTAGACCTGGGCCGTCATCGAGATGCGCAGCTTGCCGTCGGGGTTGGGCACGTCGAACAAGCCGTTGTAGTAGATGGCCGTGGCCGCGGCGGTGCTGGCGGCGGTGCTGGCCGCCGTGGTCTCGGTGAGGATGGAATCGGGCGCCGGCTCGACCGCGCGCAGCGTCGCCTGGTAGCGCTGGTTGGGCTCGCCCAGGATGGTGAAGGACACCTTCTGGCCGGGCTTGACGCGCGTCACATCGGCCTCGGAGATCTGCGCCTTGACGGTCATCGAGTCGACCCTGGCCAGCTTGATGATGGTGGGCGCCGCCTGGTTGGCATTGACGGTCTGGCCTTCCTGGGTCACCAGGGCCACGACCTGGCCGTCCATGGGCGCAACGATGCGCGTATAGCCCAGGTTCACCTTGGCGGTGTCGGCGGCGATTTCCGCCTGGCGCAGCTGCGCCTGCAGCGCGTCGATTTCCGCCAGCGTCGCGCGGTAGGTCGCCTCGGCGCTTTCCAGATCGGCCTGCGGGCCGGCGTCGGCCGCGCGCAACTGCTGCTGGCGGCGGTAGGCCTGCTCCACCTGCGACAGCGACGCCTGGCGCGCGCGCAGATTGGCGCGCGCCGTGGCCAGCGCCGCCTCGGCATTGCGCACGGTGTTCTGCTGGGTCAGCGAGTCGATCTCGGCAATCAGCTGGCCGGCCTTGACGTTGTCGCCCAGCGCCACCTTGAGCGACTTGATCTGGCCCGACACCTGCGCGCCCACGCTCACCTGCTTGAAGGCCTGCAGCGTGCCGCTGGCCAGCACCGTGTCCTCCAGGTCACCGGTGACGGCGGCCGCGGTGATGAAATTGCTCGGCGGCTTGGCGGGAAAGAACTGCCATTTCGCGAACGCCGCGGCGGCCGCGCACAGCACCAGGGCGATCACTATGCGCTTGCTTGTTTTCTTGGAAATGGGCATGGGAAGTGCGGTTCATGGTGGCGGCTGGCGCCACGCGACGAAGCCCGTGCCTGCAGCAGGCCGTGCACGGGCGGTTGACCGGAAAGCGTGCCCGGACTTGTTGCGCAGTCCGTGGCATGCAGCCTGCGCCATGGAGGTCATCCATGGTGAAGCGCTTGGGTGGGGGCTGGTGCACGCAGGGCGCGCACCGGGCTGCACTGATTCTAGGGCAGTTACGCGTTTACCCTGAACGGGACTGGCTGAGCTTCACGACGCTCGAAGGCGCACACCAGCGGCTCGAAGTCGCTCGCGCCCGGCCAGTGCGCCAGCGTGTTTGCGTCCGCGCGCGTGCAAGCCCTGGTCAACCGCTTTGTCGGCCGGGCCCAGCATGCTGGCCGGCAGCTGTTGCTTGCACGCCGGCAAGGCAAGCGCCTGTCGGAGCTGGCCGCCGACGTGAGCATGGACAGCCGGTCTTCGCCAGGCTCGCTGCCGATACAGGTTCGCCTGCGGCGATCGGCTTGGCGTTCAGGTCTTGCTGTCGCGCTGCGCCGCAGCCGCGACCTCTTCGGCAGGCCAGGCGGCGGGCTTGGGCACCTCGCAGGGCGCGTCGGTCTCCACCGTGCCGAACAGCGCCGGGCCCACGATCTCCAGGTATTCCATGTCCGGCGAATAGTCGAACAGGTAGTGGCGTATGCCCGGGCGCTGGTGCACGCAGTCGCCGGCCGCCACCAGTGTCACCTGGTCTTCGTACATGAACTTCGCCCAGCCCTTGGTCATGAGCACGATCTGGAAGTCGGCGACATGCCGGTGCCAGCCCGTGCCTTCCTCGGGCGGCTTGTTGGCCTTGACCAGGTGCGCGATCACGCGGCCATGGGTGGCGTCGGCCACCCCCAGGTCGCGGTAGAGAAAGAAATCTCTCAGACCATCGGAACGCCACGGATTCTCACCCGCCTTGACGTGGGAAAAAAGGGTGGCTTCTTCGCTGCGTGCAGTCATGACGGTGGCCTTTGCAGAGATTCAACGTGGATGAACCGGCCGGCTGGGGCCCGGGGACCTGATGCCAATATGTGCGTCCACCGGGCTTTGGTCAAGAAACGCGAATGGCCGAACAATTCATCAGGGTTTTCCAGAAGCCATCGGAACATACGCGGATGGGCGCGGGCGTCAGCCGACAAGCCGCGTCGTTGTCGGCGCTATAATTCGGATGTTATATCATCACAATTCATAGAAGCCCGCCTGCCGATGCCACGTCCCGGTCCCCCTGCCCTGCGCTGGATGCTGGCCATCGCCATGGCAAGCCTGCTGCTCGCCTGGCCGTTGCATCAGGCGCAGCATGCGAGCGAGCCGGCCCGCGCCGCGGCGCAGGCGGGCACAGGGGCGGGATCGGCGCCACCGGGCCATGAGGCGCCGGCGGCGGCCGCCGATGCCTGTCTCTGGTGCCTGTTCCATGCGCAGCATCTGGCGCCGGGCGGCACGCCTCCCGGATTGCGCTGGCATGCCGAAGCCGATACGCCGCCCATCCGCTTGTCTTCGGGCTTGCCGCAGCGCCACTGTTCGCTGGCCGCCCATCCGCGCGGCCCACCGCCGGCCTGAGCCGCGCTGACCTGTCCTTTTTCTGCGCTGACACCGTGCCGCGCCCTGCATTTGGCATGGGGCCGGGCCGCGCCTGCGCGCGCCGCCCCGCCCCATCGCCTTGCCCCTTCATAGAATCACCATGACCTCCCTGCCCATTTACCTGCGCGGCGCCGCTGCCTGCCGCCTGCCCGCCGCCCCGCTGAGCGCCTGCGCGCTGGCGATCACGCTGATCGGCCCGGCCCAGGCCCAGGCCCAGGCCTCCGCCACGCTGGACGCCATCGAAGTGCGCGAAACCACGGGCCCGGCCACGCGCACGCCGGGCGAGCGCGCGGCCATCACGCTGGCCCCCAAGGCGCTGCCCGCCACCGTGCAGCAGCTCAACCAGGAAGACATCGCCAGCACCAATGTGGGCCGCGACATCTCCAACGTCTTTCGCCGTGTGCCGGGCGTGCTGGCCAACAACATCGACCAGGGCGAGACCGGCAACGGCTTTCGCATGCGCGGCTTCGCGACCCAGGGCACGCATGGCGCCGATACCGCGGTGCATGTCGACGGCGTGCCGCAGAACATTCCTTCGAGCCAGGGCGGCGCGGGCCACGGCCCGGTGTTCCTCGAGTGGCTCCATGCCGAGATGATCGACGGCATCGACATCATCAAGGGTCCGATCTCGGCGCTTTATGGCGACCAGAACCGCGCCGGCGCGGTCGATATCCGCACCAGGGACGGCGGCAGCGCCACGCCTTCGAGCATCAGCGTGGGTGCCGAGCGCTACGGCCTGCGCCGCACTTCGCTGGTGCTGTCGAACCGCTTCGCCGCCATCGATTCGTTCTTCGTTGCCGACATCTACCGCAACGACGGCTACCGCTTCGCCTCGCATACCCAGCGCGACAGCTTTTCCTGGAAGCTGTCGACCACGCACGCCGACGCGCGCTACAGCCTGCGCGTGACACGCTATGTCGCCGACTTCGAGGCCGCCGGCTATCTGCTGCTGCCGCAGATCGAGGCCGGTCTGGACCCGCGCTCGACCCAGGCCGGCAACCCGGGCTTCGGCAGCGCACGCCGCAGCAGCATTGTCTTCAACCGCGCGCCCGCCGAAGGCGAGCAGGGCTGGTTCGCGACCGGCTATGCGGAAAGCTTCGAGCGCACGCGCGCCATCACGGTCAACGCCACGCAGCACACCGTGGGCGCGGACGACCGCAATATCTTCGGCGCGCGCGTGCTGCACAACAGCACCTTTGGCCAGGCCGCGCTGGCGCTGGGCGCCGAGCTGCGCCAGGACCGGGGCGACGCTTCGCGCCGCATGTTCACAAACCGCGTGCCCACGGCCAACTATGTCAATGCCCAGGAACTGGACCTGCTGACCTATGGCCTGTTTGCCCAGAGCCAGTGGCGGGCCGGCGAGACCGTCAAGCTCAGCGCCGGCGCGCGCTATGACCGCTTCGACTACGACATCCAGAACCTGAAATTGCCGGACGCGAGCACCGCGTACAGCAAGGGCGTGTTCACGCCCAAGCTCGGCGCCTCGTGGTCGCTGATGCCGCAGCTCGAACTGTTTGCCAACGTCGCCGAAGGCATGCGCTCGCCCTCGGCCGAGCAGATCAGCAGCAGCGGCGCCACCGGCCCGCTGGGCGCGCGCGGCGGCGTCATCAGCCAGGTGGCGCCAAGCAAGGTGCGCTCCTATGACCTGGGTTTCACTGCAGCGCCCGCGCCGGGCTGGACGGTCTCGGGCGCGGCCTACTACATCCTCAACTCGGACGAGATCGTGGGCCAGGCCGACGGCTCGTTCAAGTCCGTGGGCGACACCACGCGCAAGGGCTTCGAGCTGGAGACGCGCTGGCGTGCGACGCCGGCAACCAGCATCTACGCGAGCCTGGGCAAGATCCTGCAGGCCAAGGTCAACAATCCCGCGGCCAACGCGGGGGCCAAGCTGTCGATTCCGGCCACGCAGCTCAAGGCCGGCGTCCAGCACAAGCTGCGCCTGGGCGCGGGGCAGCTCACGCTCGATGCCGATGCCTATCTGATCTCGGACATTCCCTACTATGTCGGCACGCCTGCCACCCAGGAACGCCGCATGCCGCTGTACACGCGCTACGACCTGCGCGGCACCTATGACTGGGGCCAGACGCAGCTGTCGCTGTATGCCACGTTCCAGCCGCAGCGCCATGGCACGGAGATCGCCTATGGCAGCGCCGCGGGCCTGATGGTCTCGCCCGTGCCGCGCACCACCGTGGGCGCCAGCCTGCGCTATTTCTTCTGATGCCCGCCACCCCTGCCCTGCAGGCGCGCCGCCTCACCATTCGCCGTGGCGCGCGGGTGACGCTGGACGCACTGGACCTGGCCGTGCCCCGTGGCAGCGTGTATGCGCTGCTGGGGGGCAATGGCGCGGGCAAGACCACCACGCTGAACGCGCTGCTGGGCTTCGTGCCCGCGGCGTCGGGCCAGGCACTGGTCGATGGCATCGATGCCTCGCGCCAGCCGCAGCAGGCGCGCGCGCGCCTGGCCTATCTGCCCGAAAACGTGGCGCTGTATCCGTATATGTCGGGCGCCGAGAACCTGCGCTATTTCTGCAAGCTGTCGGACATCGCGCTGGGCGCCGCCCAGGCGCGCGCGCTGCTGGCCGCCGCCGGGCTGGCCGCGCCCGCGCATGACCGGCGCGTGGCCGGCTACTCCAAGGGCATGCGCCAGAAGGTGGGTCTGGCGATTGCCCAGGCGCGCCAGGCCAGCGCCATGCTGCTCGACGAACCGACTTCAGGGCTGGACCCGGCCGCAGCCCATGAATTCACGCAAAGCCTGCTGCTGGCCAAGCGCGCGGGCATGGGCGTGCTCATGGCCACGCACGACCTGTTCAACGCGCTGCAGGCGGCGGACCGCATCGGCATTCTCAAGGAAGGCCGCCTCGTGGCCGAGTTCGATGCCCGGGATGTGGACCAGGGCGAACTCGAGCGCATCTATCTCCAGCACGCGCGTGCTCCCGTGCAGGGAGGCGCTGCATGATTGCCGCAATCACCGCTATCGCCACCAAGGAACTGCGCGCGCTGCTGCGCGACGGCCGGCTCTGGGGGCTGGGCACGCTGCTGGCCTTGCTGCTGCTGGCGGTGCTGGCAGCGGGCGCGCACCAGCGCCAGCAGGCCGAGCAGGAGCGGCGTGCGGTTGAAACCACGGCGCGCCAGCAATGGGACCACCAGGGCGACAGAAACCCGCACCGCGCCGCGCATTTCGGGCTCTATGCGTTCAAGCCGCGCTCGGCGCTGTCGGGCCTGGACGCCGGCATCGATGCCCAGGCCGGCCAGGCGCTGTGGCTGGAGCCGCACAGGCGCAATCTGGCAATGTTCGCGCCGGCCGCCGACGCCGCGCCGTCCATCGGCCTGGGCGACTTCAACCCGGCATTCGTGCTGTACGCGCTGGTGCCGCTGCTGGTGCTGGTGCTGGGCCATGGCAGCGTCACGCAGGAGCACGAACTCGGCACCTTGCGCATGCTGCAGGCCTGCGGCCTGCCAGCCAGCACCTTGCTGCTGGGAAAATGGCTGGCGCTGGGCATTGGCGTGCTGCTGGTGCTGTTGCCCGTGCTGCTGGCCGGCGGCTGGCTGCTGGCCGCCGACCAGGGCGCGCTGCAAGCCGGCTTGCTGCTGCTGGCGCTGCTGCTCTATTACGCCCTCTGGGCCGCGATCACGGTGCTGGTGTCGGCGCTGAGCCGCAGCTCCCGCGCCGCGCTGCTGGTGCTGCTGGCGCTGTGGGTGGGCGCGGTGTTCATCGTGCCGCGCCTGGCGGCGTCAAGCGTCGCGCAGCGCGCCGCGTTGCCCACGGGCGAACAGTTCTGGTCGCGCATCCACCATGACATGGAGCACGGCCTGCCCGGCGACGGCAGCGCGGCCCAGCGCCTGCAGGCCTTCGATGCACAGCTGCTGGCACACAACGGCGTGGCGCGCCTCGAAGACCTGCCGTTTGGCGCCAACGCCCGGCGGCGGCTGTTCCGCGACGCCTACGCCACGCGCGTGCACGCCCTGCATTTCGCGCAGCTGTGGGAAGACCAACTGGCCCAGCAGCGCCGGCTGCGCTGGACCGGCGCCGTCACGCCCTATGCGGCGATGCGCGCGATCAGCAGTGCGCTGGCCGGCACCGACCTGGCGCACCGCCGGCATTTCGAGGAAGCTGCCGAGCAATACCGCCAGCAATACACCACCCTCATGGACGAATGGGATATGAACGCCACCCGCGGAGTGACTTCTTTTGAAAGCCGGTATGGCGGCAATGCCCAGTGGCAGACCATGCCGCAGTGGCGCTATGCCGCGCCCGGCGTGGAATTTGCGCTGCGCAACAGCGTTGCCGACTGGGGCATTCTTTCGGCCTGGCTGGTGCTGGCGCTGGCTGCGCTGTGCTGGAGCGCACGCAGGCTCACGCCATGAGCTGGCCGCGCCGCCACCATTGGCAGGCCGAAGGCCTGCGGCTGCGCCGCCAGCCTCTGGCCTGGATGGCATTCAGTGCCTTGTTTCTGGTGCTGCTGGCGTCGGCGATCGCGGTCGGACTGGACGCGCGCGCCTGGCGTGCGGCCGCGGCGCAGGACGCGGCGGTCTTCACGGCGCAACGGGCGCAGGCCGCGCAGCGCCTGCAGCCGCCCGGCCCGGCCAATGCCATCGCCACCTACCAGCTGGGGCGCGGCGAACTCGGCGGCACGCGCATGCCGGTGCGCGCCGGCCTGGCGCTGGGCGTGCAGCGCCTCGACGTGCTGCCCGCGCGCCTCAAGGCTTCGCTAGACAGCCGGCATGTGGACGCGCGCGATCCGGGGCCGCTGAGGAATCCGCTGCTGACCGAAAGCGGCCTGCCCGGCCTGCCGGCCATGGTCGCGCTGCTGGTGCCGCTGGTGGCCTTGCTGCTGTGTGCAGGCTGGCTGCAGGAGGAGCGTGAACAGGGCCGCCTGGGCCTGCTGCGCGTGCAGTCGACCCACGGCATGGCGCCGCTGCTGATCGCGGCGCTGGGCTGGCGCCTGCTGGGCCTGTGGGCCGTGACCGCGGCCGCAACCCTGCCTGCGCTGGCGCTGGACCCGGGGGCGAGCCTGGCGGTGGCCATGCAATGGCTGGGCGCGCTGGCCGCGTTCTGCGCGCCGTGGGTGCTGCTGGGCGGCTTGCTCAGCTGCCTGCCGGGTTCGGGCGCCACGGCCATGCTGGCCGCGCTGGGACTGTGGCTGGCGCTGACGTTTGCCGTGCCCGCCGGACTGCTGCTGCTCGCCGAGCAGCAGGCGCCCACGCCGTCGCGGCTGCAATCGATTGTGGCCATACGCGCAGCGCAGCACGACAGCGAAGAGCGCGAGCAGGCGCTGGCCCAGGCCTGGTATGCGGCCCATCCCGAAATCGCGGCGCAGCTGCCCGCGGTCTGGCCGGCAAGCTTTGCGGTCCGCGCGCTCGACCAGGATCTGGCCCTGGAGCCGCTGAGCGTGGAGCGGGCCGAAAGCCGTATCGCACAGGCTGAATTGCTGTCCCGATGGTCATGGCTGTCGCCCGGGCTGGCGCTGGTGCTGATTGGCGAGGCACTTGCGGGAACCGATGTCCACAGCCATGTGCGCTATCTGGCGCAGGTCGAGGCTTTCGAGCAGCGCTGGCGCGACTTTCTGCTGCCCGCGGTGATGGCACGCCAGGGTCTGAGCGCCGCGCAGCTGGCTGCGCTGCCACGCCCAGGACCCGTGGCCGCGCCTTGATGGCTGTCCCCTGTTCCCGCCAACTCCTCTTGCCGCAACAGCTGGACCGGCACCACTGCCCCATCTGCGCGCCGCCCTGCCCGATCAGGGCTGGCCGCACATGGCTTTTGCATCACGGTTGGCCGGCGTAAGCCTCGTCGACCCCGGCAAGCGCCACCCATGGCCGACGCCGTATCGTCCAAATCTCCCGCTGTGGCGTGCCCAGTTCGGCGCGTTGTTTCAGAACGCCGGTGCGCAGGGAGTAGGCCTGCGGATTCTCCACGGCGCAGGCATAAAGCGGGCTGCCACAGTTTTCACAGAATGCAAGAATCCGCTGGTTGCCGCTGGCGGCGGTCTTTACAAAGGTGCGAGGCGCGCCTTTCAACAGCTTGAACCCGGCCGCAGGGGCCGAGATATTGGCTCTGAATGCCGAGCCCGAGTGCGTCTGGCAGTCGAGGCAATGACAGATCGTCACGCTGCCTGGTTGAACCTGCGCCTCGAATTCAATCGCGCCGCATTGGCATTGGCCTTCTACTTTCATATGGTTCCTCGGTTCACAGGTCTGGCCCCAGGGCCGCTTCTGGCCGATGGTACCCCCATGGCTGCTGGCGGCCGACTCACTGTGCATTGCAGTCACACGCAGCGGCAAAGCGCTGCCTGCGCAGACCGGCAGACCACGCGGTCGTGGTTTCGTGCGGGCCGCAGGCACGATTGCTTTGCTGCCTGCGCCGATTATGTGGTTTCAGTGACTTTGATCGAATGTGACCGGCCGCGGCTTGCGGTTTTTCTGGCGAACCACCACTGTGCCGGCGAGCTTGTCATGCCAGCCTTGCTTGCGGCCGTCAAAAGCGACCCAGAAAATTCCCAGACCCAATGGCAAACCTGAGAGGAAATAAGCCAGATAGCGGCCGATGAACTGTCCCGTGGATGGCGCCGCACCCGTCTTGGCATCTACGATTCTTGCCGATATTGCCATTTTCCCCGGAGTGGCTTGTTTTGCCACCCAGAAAACAAGCACTGCGACCATGGGGAAGACCCAGGAAAGCAAAAAGTCCATGGGACCTTTGACCATGCTTGCACCCTCCCAATAGGCATCGCCATAGAAAGCCGTCAGCAGCGGCCAGATGACGATTCCGATCAGAATGGTATCTATCAGTGACGCGCCGACGCGCGCCCAGAAACCCACGTACTCCAACTCTTCCGCTTCCATTGAAACTCCTCTGATTAAGACCTGTTGTGATTTTTTATGGGGCGACCCGGGTCGTTTCAATCCACGGCGCATTGGCTCGCAAAAACCAAGCAGGCATAGCCTGCCAATCGCGTGCATTCATCGAGCTCTTGGTAATAATCAGTGTAACCCTGGATTAATGTGCGATCCGGTGAAATGCCGCTGATTTGCGCGTGCATAGCGCTGGTTGCTGGCTGCCGCGCTGGAATCGCTTCATTGGCCGATAGCGGCTGGCACTATCGGCCACTTTGAAGCGGCCTGCCCGAAGTTCGCGAGCCCTGCCGTCCCCGGAAGTCAGATGGACGGTGCGGCAAAGAGCGCCTGCGCAAAGGCCCCAGTGCCTGCCACGGTAAGCACCAGCTTCTGCGTGGCCCGGGTGGCAGCCACGTAGAACAGCTTGGCCTCGTCCGCAGGCTCTTCGCCATGGCGCGGCATCTGGCCGACTCCTGCGACGGCCACCACGGGAAATTCCAGTCCCTTGCTCGCGTGCATGGTCATTACCTTGATGGTGTCGGCCAGTGGGTCGAAGTCTCCCGAGCGATGGCGCACGCGATGGGGCATCTTGCGCTGGCTCAACGCGGCGGCGCATTGATTCATCGACTCATGATCGCGGCACAGAATGGCCATGTCGCCCCAGGCGTGGCCTTCCTGGTGCGCAGAGGCAAGAAGCTCGGCAATCTTGGCAGGTTCGTCTCTTGGCGTCGGCAGGCGCACGATCAGCGGCTCCTGTCCATCGCGGCCGCAACTGATGGGCTGCACCATGGGCACGCCGTCATCGTCCTGGGCATCGGGCTGCAGGAACTCCGCAGCCACACGATTGGCCACTTTGAGGATTTGTCGGGTATTGCGATAGTTGATCTTCAGAATGGTGGTCCGGCCCGAAGCCTGGATTCCCACGCTCTTGAAACTGAATCCACGCGCCTTGCTTTTGCCGTAGATGTTCTGCGCGCTGTCGTACAGGACCAGCAAGCTGTTGGTCTCAGGATCGACCATCTGGGTGACCAGCTTGAGCCATGCGGGTTGAAAATCGTGGCCTTCGTCGACCATGACCGCTTGGTACTGTCCGGACGGAATCTGTTGGCGATCGACGCCGCGGATCACATACTCGACCATCTGATCGAACATGCCCGCTCCCTGCGCGGGCAGCGCCTGCCCGTAAGCCACCAATTGCTGGCGACACCACTTGTGGAAGTTGCGCGCGTGCACGCGGTCGGCCAGGCCCTTGGCCGTGCACCAGGCATTCAACTTCACCGCCAAGGGTTCGTTGTAGCAAAGCACGAGAATGGGCTTGGCTGACGGCGCCTTGGCCAGGTGCTCGGCACGATAGCCGAGGATCATTGTCTTGCCGGAACCGGCAACCCCATGGATGACACGATGCCCATCGCCCAGGCTGCGCGCGAGCTGCTCCTGCTGCAGATCCATGACGCGCATGATGTCCGGCAGCTCATCCGCGTCATCCGGCAGAAGGCTGCCTTGCACGGGAACCCGTACCTGGGGAAACATGATCCAGCGCACGCGCTCCATTTGCGGCACCGAAATGACCTTGCCGAATGCGTGAGGGAACATGTTCCACAACCGCTGCTGAAACACCTCCGCATCGACGGACTCCAGCATCTCGTCCTTGCAGATGACGAGATGGCCATCAATCGCCTGGTTCAGTCCCGAATCGTCAAACTGCTTGCGCGTGATATTGGTAAAGACGACGCCACTGCCCCAGGGGAATGACAGCTTTCCCGTATGCGGCCCATCTGTCTGTATCAGTTGCGGATCACGCTCCAGCGCATTGACGACCTGAATGGCGCAGTGCCTGGCCTGGGCCGCCGGGCTCATGACGACTTTGGGACGGCCCTCGACGGTCAGTGTCCACGCCTGCCTGGTAGCCTGCTGAATCGTATCCAGCCGCCAATCCTTGGTTTCGAGAATCAGAATGCCGCGGCGCGCATGGATAACGACAAAATCAGGGTGTGTTTGCTTGGGACCAATGGGAACGTCATACCAAAGCATGTAGTCTTCATCGAGCTTTTGCTCCAGCCGCTCGGCCAGGCGGCGCTCGCCCGACGTCATACGGCCAGCGCAGGTTCCCATTGCAGGAATCAGTACTGCCACTTTTATGTTCTCCTCTTGGTGCAATCGAGGATAACTCAAGCATTTGCCGGTATTGGGTCGGATGGGCGATTATTTCGGAATATTGCGCGCGATTGAGCTTATGTTCACCCCACCCGGCAATGGATTTTGGCGTAAATCCATTGTCGGGCCAGGTCAGTCCAGCTGAATATCCAGCGCCTTGATCAGCGGCCCCATTTTTCGCGCCTCCGATTGAATGAAAGCGGCAAATTCCTCGGGCGTGCCCGCGACCGGTTCCGAGCCGATTTCCAGCCATTTCGCCTTGAAGCCAGGGTCGGCAAAAATACTGCGCAGTTCAGTGTTCAGCCGTTTGATGACGGGCTTGGGCGTGCCGGCGGTCGTCGATATGCCGTGCCAGGCGTAGTACTCGAACTGCGGGTAACCCAGCTCGGCAATCGAAGGCACGTTGGGCAGCAGCGGGGATCGCTCCTTGGTGGTCACGGCCAGCGGCCTGAGCTTGCCCGACTTGATGTGCGAGATGGAGCTGCCCAGGATGTCGAACATGCTGGTGATCTGGCCGCCCATGAGATCGATCAGCGCCGGGCCCGCGCCCTTGTAGGGCACATGGGAAAGATCCACCTTGGCCGTGTCCTTGAACAGTTCCGCGCCCAGGTGCTGCGGCGAGCCGTTGCTGGCCGAGCCGAACGTGGCGCGGTTGTCCGGGTTCTTGGCGAACTTCACATAGTCCTGAAAGGACTTGATGGGGCTTTTCTCGGAAACCTCCAGCACCAGCGGGAACTTGGAGATCTGAATGACCGGCGCGAGATCCTTGATGGGGTCGAAATCGAGCTTCTTGTACAGATACTGGTTGGCCGTGAGGTTGCCGCTGGCGGCCAGCAAAATGGTGTAGCCGTCCGGTTTGGCCTTGACCACCTGGGACGTGCCTATGTTTCCGCTGGCCCCGGCCTTGTTCTCGACAATGACGGGCACGTTGAGCTTTTGCGATAGCGGCGTGGCAATCAGGCGCGCCATCAAGTCGGTGGGGCCGCCCGGCGGGTATGGCACGATGAAAGTGATGGCCTTGGCAGGCCAGGCATCCTGTGCGCCGGCCGCCATGGGCAAAAGCAGGGCCGCAGCCCAGGCCAGTTTCCTGATCATGATGTTGTCTCCTCGTTGGTAGTCTTGTAGGCGCGTGCAAAAAAACCTGGCGCGGCGACGCCTCTTTGGGCGCTCCTTGCGCGCTGCCCCGTCAACGCGCGTCGTGGGAATGGATCTGAAACGCTTCGAGAAAGCGTGAAACCATGTTGTAGGCCGCCACGGTGGCGGTGATTTCCACCAGCTGCGCGGGCGCATACAGCGCCTTGACGGCGTCGAACACCGCGTCGGGCACCTGGATCTGGCGCGTCATCGCGTCGGTGTAGGCCAGCACGGCCTGCTCGTTGGCATCGAACAGCGCGCAGTTGCGCCATTCGCCCAGCGCGTCGAGCTTGGCCTGGGAAACCCCTTCCTGCAGCGCGATGGGCGCATGCTGATCGGCTTCATACGGCGCGTTGTTCAGCAGGGCCACGCGCATGATGATGAGCTCGCGCAAGGCGCCCGACAGCGCGGTTTTCTGGCGCACGGCCGTGAGGTAGTTGAGCCAGCCTTCGGCCAGCGGCGCGCTGTGCATCAGCATCTGGTACAGATGCAGAATCTCGCCGCGCTCGGCGACGATGCGCTCGGCCAAAGGGCGCACGGCTTCGTTGTTGCAATCTGCGTAAGGGATACGTGCCACTTGCCTGCTCCTGGTGCTTGGGACAACCTGGATGCTAGGCACTTCGCATATATTTCTGAAATTCTTTCTATCTATTGATTTATATTTAAAAAGAATGAATATCTCCCCCAGGCAATTGCGCATGTTCCTGGCGCTGAGCGAGTCGCTCAACTTCAGCAAGACGGCCGAGCAGCTGTTCATGACGCAGCCTTCACTGAGCAAGGTGATACGCGATCTCGAGGCGACGCTGGGCCTGGCGCTGTTCGAGCGCACCACGCGCAGCGTCCGGCTCACCGCAGGCGGCGCGCAACTGGCGACGATTGCGCGCACCATCGTCGGCGAGTACGAAGCCGGCCTGCAGCGCATGCAGTCGTCGGCGCAGCAGGCTGCCGTACAGCTGTCGATCGCGGCCTGGCCCTCGCTGGCCCAGGTGGTGTTGCCCGAAGTGTGCGCGGCACTGGAGCAGGCCATCAATGCACCAAGGATCACCGTGCATGACTGCGCCAACAGCCTGTGCATAGAACGTCTGCTGAACCATGAAGTGGACTTTGCGCTGGCATCGGTCGCGCCCTCGCATCCGGACCTGCAATACCAGGAACTGCTGCGCGACCGGTTTGTGGTGCTGAGCCACGGCAAATGGCGTGAACAAGTGCCCCACCGTATTGCGCTGGAGCAGCTGATGCACCTGCCGCTGATCACGCTCACGGACGCCAGCACGGCGATGCGCTACATGAGCGCGGCCTACCTGAACCGCGGCATCGAGTACCGGCCGAAGATGCAGGTGGAGCAGATGGCGACCGTGGTCGCGCTGGTGAAGAAAGAGATAGGCGTGGCCGTGCTGCCCTACCTGGGCAGCAAGACCATTCCCAGCATCAACGAACTCCGGATCTCGGAAATCTCCGACGGGCCGCTGCGCTCGGTAGGCATCGTGACGCGCCGCCTGGGCACGGCCACGGCCATCGCCACCACCGCGATGCGGCAAGTGCAGGCCGTCAGCCAGACGCTGATCCAGCAGAACCCGGGCTGGATTCTGCCGCCCTTGCCTGCCAGAAGCGGCTGACGGCAGGCGCCTGCACCTCAGTCGACGACGAGATTGCGCTCCTTGATCAGCGCCGAAAGCAGGCGGGTTTCCGCGGCTATCGTCTTGCGGAAGGTCTCGGCATCCTGCACGATGGGCTCGGTGCCCAGGTCGGCAAAACGCAGCCGGACATCGGGCTGGAGCATGGCCTTGGCAATCTCCTTTTCCAGCCTGGCGGTGATCTCGGCGGGCACGGCGGCCGGGGCAAAGACGCCGAACCAGTTGCCCAGCTCCACCCCTTTGATTCCCAGCTCCGTCAGCGTGGGCGCATCGGGGAAGAACGGCGAGCGCTTGGCGCCGGTGACCGCAAGCAGACGGGCGCGGCCTTCGCGGATATGGGCGATTCCGCTGGCGGGATCGAAGTAGTAGTCGATCTGGCCGGCCAGCACATCCTGCAGCGCCGGCGCCGCGCCCTTGTAGGGAACATGCACCACGTCGACATGCGCCTGCTGCTTGAACAGCTCGCCCACCAGGTGCATCTGCGTGCCCGCACCGCCTGAGCCATAGCTGAGCTTGCCCGGCGCGGCCTGGGCCATGGCCACCAGTTCCGTGGCCGTCCTGGCGCGCAAATCCTTCTTGACCACCAGATAGAGTTGTGCATGGCCCAGGCTGGCAACGGGGCGCAGATCGCGCTCGGGATTCAACGCAGGCCTGAACAGGAAAGGATTGGCGGTCTGCACCGAGATCGGCGCCACCATGAAGGTATAGCCGTCGGGCGCAGACTTGATGGTTTCTGCGGCGGCAATGTTGCCGCTGGCGCCGGGCCGGTTGTCCACCACCACCGGCTGGCCCAGCGATTTGCCCACGGCGGCGCCGACCACGCGCGCCATCACATCGGTCGAGCCGCCGGCCGGGAAACCCACCACCAGCCGTATGGGTTTGGCGGGCCACGGGGACTGCGCCAGCGCCGCGCCGCCGGCCTGCAGGCTCAGCGCCAGCGCCGCGGCGCGCAGCAAAGCGCGGCGGGAAGGAAGAATGCAAAAGGAATGGGTCATGGCTTGTCTGCGTCGTTTGAATAGAAATGGCAACGTTGGCGGCGTCACGGGCCGGGAGTCCAGCCAGGCATCTCGGCCCTGCGTATCAGCCGCGTTTCCTGGGCGGTGATCAAATGTGCCGACGCCGCCAGATAGGCAGGAAAATCAGGATGCAGGTCGCGTGCGCGGCTGCGGCGCTCGTAGTCCGCCAGGTCGTCGTAGGCCCACAGATGCACGAACTGGTTCTGCGGCCCCACCATGCTGGTGAAAAAGCCCAGCGGCTGACCCAGCGTCTGCAGCAGCACCGGCATGGCCAGCCGGTTGAACACCTCGGTGAACTCGGGCATGCGGCGCAGCGCAATGGTGTAGACGCGATGGTCTATCAAGGCTTTGCCGTTCATGCGCCGGCCCTGCCTTGGAGCGCCAGGTCGGCGATATGGTTGGCCGTGACGTAGCCAAAAGTCATGTTCGGCCCATGGGTGATGCCGGCGCCGGGGTAGTTGCCTCCCATGATGCTCGCGCGGTCGTTGCCGACAGCGTACAGGCCGTCGATGGCCGAGCCGTCATGCCGCAGCACGGCGCCCGTGACGCTGGTGCGCACGCCATCAAAGGTGCCCAGATCGCCCATCACCACCTTGACCGCATAGAACGGTCCATGCTGGAGCGGACCCACGCAGGGATTGGGCTGGTGTTCGGCGTCGGCAAGGTAACGGTTGAATGCCGTGCTGCCGCGGCCGAACGCCGGGTCCTGACCATGCACGGCAGTGCGGTTGAAAGCCTGCACCGTAGCCTCCAATCCCGCCGGATCTATGCCCGCCTTTTGCGCCAGTTCGGCTAGCGTTCGGCCCTCGAGCAGATAGCCGTTGCGCAAGAAACGCCCTATGGGCATGGGCGAAGGCTTCACATAGCCCAGTCCATATTTGGCAAGCGTGGACTTGTCGCAGACCAGCCACATGGCCGTCTGCGCGAATCCCGCGCAGGCCGCGACCATGGCAGCCCCCACATCGTGGTATGAATTGGATTCGTTGGTGAAGCGCAGGCCGTTCTCCAGCACGCCGATCACACCCGGCTTGTAGCGGTCCAGCAGATGCGGAAACACGCCGACTTCGCCAGCGCCGAGATCGACCCGGCTCACGGGCATCCAGGCAGCCGCATCCTTGAGGCGGATGTCCACCGCCGCGCCCGCCTCCTCGGCCATATTGACGCCGTCACCCGTGTTGCCCAGCGGCGTGGGCGACAGATGCGCATGGCCGCGCCGCAGATGCGGATAGGCCTGGGCGATGCGCTTGACATCGTGCGGAAATCCGCCCGCAGCCAGCACCACCGCCTGGCGCGCAACGAAGCGCCGCTCACCGCCCGCGTCCACCGCCAGCAGGCCCACGGCGCGGCCGCCGTCCATCAGCACCTGGCTGGCACGGGTGCTCGTCAGTATGGGAACGTCCAGGTCCAGCGCCGACTGCGCCATGCGCGCGGCCAGTGCGTTTCCGCTGGTCACGTTGATGCCGCGCCGGTACACCAACAGCTCCTTCATGTGCGTAGCCAGGCGCCGCGCGACATACAGGAACGATGTCAGCGACTTGGTGGCGCGGAAGAAGTGCTGCAGGTCGGCATTTGACGAATTGAACATCATGCCCATGAAGGTGATGGTCTTCAGCGGCCGCTTGAGCCGGGACATGTTCTTGCCCAGGCCGCGGATGTCATAGGGCTTGGCCAGGATGGAGCGGCCGATGTCGACACCCCCCGGCGCATCGGGGTGGTAGTCGGGATAGCGTGTCGGCACGAACTGCATCGCCGTCTCGCGCTCGAAGAA
>NZ_JAVWWA010000111.1:0-17223 GCF_036666375.1 Comamonas sp.
TGCTTCGACAAGCTCAGCACGAACGGGAATCGACAAGCTCAGCACGAACGGGAATCGACAAGCTCAGCACGAACGGGAATCGACAAGTTCGGCGCGAACGGCATCTCGCAAGCTCGGCGCAAACCACGCTCGACGCGCTCGGCATGAAGAAACGATAGTCGACAGGCCGCTGCCGAATGATTGCAGGCACGCCAATGCACTCCCTGCCCCTCACGCCCGGCTGGCCCGATGACCTGCTGACCTGATGGCCTACAACCCGTTCACCCTGAGCCTGTCGAATGGTGGCCCGCAGGCCCTGCCGCCTGAAATCACCAAATAAAGAAAAATTTCGCTTTTTTCCTTTTGGACCCAAAAACGCCCCCTATAATTCATTTATTCCTGAGAGCCCAGATGGCGGAATTGGTAGACGCACTAGTTTCAGGTACTAGCGAGTAACATCGTGGAGGTTCGAGTCCTCTTCTGGGCACCATTTTAAAAGGCCGTTGCAACTGCAACGGCCTTTTTCTTTTGTGCATCCGCTTTGGCTTTCGCCCCTGCTCCCCGGAACAAAAAAGCCGCCCTCCAGCGGACGGCGGCTCGCAGGCTATGCCGAAGGGTTATTTCTTCGCGGCGGCCATGGCCTGGGCAATCCAGCCATCGAAGGTCTTCTGGTGGGCCTTGATCCAGCTGTCGGTGTGGCGCTCGATGTCCTGCTGGCGGTTCTGGCCGTCGTGCATCAGGCGGTTCTGCGTGCTGATGTCAGCCAGCGGCAGCGACATCACTTCGAATAGCTTGCCCGCAGCAGGATTCTTTTCCACAAAGGCCTTGTTGGCCACTATGTATTCATTGTTCAGCGGAAAGCCGTAGTTCTTGCCGTTGGGCAGCTTGGTGTCGGTGCCGGCCTGCACGCCCGGCATCGCCGAGAACGGCACTTCGAGCCAGACCACATCCTGGCCGGGGCGCAGCACATTGCTGAGCCAGTAAGGCGTCCAGGCGTAATAGAGCACGGGCTTGCCCTGCTTGAAGCGCGCGACCGTGTCGGCGATCAGCGCGGGATAGTTGCCCTGGGTATAGGACACCGTATCGCGCAGCTTGAACGTGGTCAGCTGGTGCTCGATCACCGCCTCCCCGCCCCACCCTGCGCTCGCGCCCACGAGATCCGCCTTGCCGTCGCCGTTGGCGTCGAACAGCTTCGCCAACTTGGGGTCGGCCAGCTGGCTCAGGTGGGTGATCTTGTATTGATCGGCGGTCTTCTTGTCGATCAGGTAGCCCTGGGTCGCTCCCGCCGCGTAGACGCCCTTGCGCGTCATCTTGGCGTCGCCGCCCGCACTTTTGTAGAACTCGGCGTGGTGCGGATTCCAGTGATTGGCAATGAAGGTCGCGTCGCCGTTGGCCACGGCAATATGCGCCATCGGGTACTCGACTTCCTTGATAGGCTGCACGTCGTAGCCCAATTTTTGCAGCGCGCGCGTCACGAGCAATGTCTGAAAAGACTCTTCGACAAGCGCGCTTTGCAGCGGCAGGACCTTGACGCCCTTGCCGGGCAGATCAGTGGCGGCGTGCGCGCCGAGGCCCACGGCGAGAAGGCTTGCAGCCAGAAGCGGACGGACGATTTTGCAAATGTGCATCAGTGGGAGACTTTCTTCGCGCGAAGGCGATGGTTGAGGAATGGAAAAGGCAAAGGCGTCATGCCGATGGCGCCTGAGTGCGATACACGGGCTCGGTCGGCACATGGCGGCGCGCCCGCAGGCGCCCGCCGATGCGCAGCGCCAGCCCCACGGGGCCGGTCTGCCACCAGCGGTGCGTGCCGCGGCGCGGCGCACCCAGCGCCTGGGTGAAACGATCCAGCGTGATCGCCAGCAGCACGATGCCCAGGCCGCCGACAGTGGCCAGACCCATGTCGAGCCGGCCTATGCCGCGCAGCACCATCTGGCCCAGGCCGCCGACGGCGATCATCGAGGCGATCACCACCATCGACAGAGACAGCATCAGCGCCTGGTTGATGCCGGCCATGATCGAGGGCATGGCCAGCGGCAGCTGCACCCGCGTGAGCAGCTGCCACGGCGATGCGCCATAGGCCAGCGCGGCCTCGACCAGGTCGGGCCGCACCTGGCGAATTCCGAGATTGGTGAGCCGCACCAGCGGCGCGAGCGCGAAGATGATGGTGACGATCACGCCGGGCACGTTGCCAATGCCGAACAGCATCACGACCGGCACGAGATAGACGAAAGCCGGCGTGGTCTGCATGGCATCGAGGAACGGTCGGCTCCAGCGCTGTGCTCGGTCGCTGGACGCCAATGCAATCCCCATGGGCAGGCCGATGGCGATGCAGAAGAACAGCGAGGTCAGCACCAGCGACAAGGTCACCATGGCTTCGTTCCAGATGCCCAGCATGCCGACCAGCAGCAGCGCGACGACGGCACCGCAGGCGATGCGGCGGCCCGCGAACTGCCAGGCCAGCAGACCCAGCAGGCAGATCATGGCCAGCATAGGCATGCCGGTCAGCAGCCCCTCGACCCAGCTCAGTGTCGCGTCGATGGGCACACGCACGGCCTGGGAAAGAGGACGAAAGTGTTCGACGACCCAGCCCAGGCCCTGGTTGATCCAGCTTTCGAGCGGCAGCGAACCATCCCAGAGCTGCTGCAGCGCAAAGCCTGGATCCACAACCGCGCCGCCCGCCTGCGCGTCGCCCGGCATGACCGCCAGCCAATCGCCGCCGTCCGCTGCATCGCTGGCGGGAGCAGCCGCGGCCCAGGGGTCGGCGGCGGGAGCGGGAGCGGCCCAGGGGTCGTCCGCGGCCGTGGCTTGGCTGGCGGGAGCGGCCCAGGGGTCGGCAGCGGCCGCCGCCGGATCGGGCGCGGCATCCCAAGGCGAGGAAACGGCGGCGCCGCCTTGTACTGGCGTTGCCCATGGATCGACTTCTGTGGTCATATGCGTGGCTTCTTTTTAGGATGGAACATGGCTGCGCCCCGAAAAGCGGCAACCGCGGTGCCAACAGCCGATGAAGCCGCCTGGAAAAGCGCGTGGCGAAAATGCATGCGCCGGCCCGGCGAACTTCAAGGGCTGCCGGCAGACACTGAACGATGTGATGACGTGCCTGCCGAATGCTTCAAACGCAGCGCAGCGGGCCTGGTCTAGGGGCGCTGCCTGGAAAAGCGTGACGTGGCAAGGGGGCCGGAGAGATCCGGCCTGCCGGACTGTGCCGGCGAGAAAAACGACTGCATTGGGAGAGGCTCCGCAAGCAGTGCCGGCAGACCTTCGAGTCATCATGACTTAAAGATCCGCGAACACCCCACACCATAACTTTTTGTAATTAGCGTGTCAACACCACCGCTGCGCGGCATTTGTAACCGCGGCATGTGTCAGCCACATCCATGCCCTTGGCGCATAAAAAAAGCCACTCCGAGGAGTGGCTTTTTCGCAGCTGCCGCAAACGCGGCACGGCGCGCTTACTTGCGCAGCAAGGCCTTCAGCGCGTTCTGCAGGCGGCGGGCGCTGGCCTCGTCGCGCGCGCTGGCGAGCACGCGGGCCGCATCCTGGCCCCAGGTCTCGGCAGGCGCGGGATCGTTGCGGCGCGTGAGCAGCTGCAGCTGCAGCGTGCGGCGCGCGGTGATCAGCTCGGCTGGCGTGGGAACATCGGCTGCCATTTCGAGGCGCAGCAGGGCTTCGCCCGCGTCGCCGGACACAGGCGCGGCCACCGACTTCGCCCAGGCGCCACGCACTTGCGGCGACACCCGGCCACCGAAGTCCTGCACGCTGGGCAGCTGCTCGGCATCGCGCTTTTCCCAGGCATTGAGCAGCTGGGTCAGGGCTTCGCCATGGGCTTGCACGGCGAGCTTGCGCAGCGCCATCTGGGCATGTTCGAGCGCGTCGCGCTGGGCGCGGAAAGCCGGGTCCGCCAGACGCGGGCCACGGTCTTCGCGCATGGGACGGTCGGCGCGTTCGCCGAAGCGGCCGCCGCGGTCACCAGGACGCGCGTCACGGCTGTCGCGGCGCTCGCCGGGACGGCCAGGGCGGCCCGCGGCCGCAGGCGCTTCCTTCTTCATGCCGGGGCGGTCATCGCCGCGCACCGCCACCACGGGCTTGGACACCGCGGCCGGCTTGGGCGCGTCCTCGGCAGCCCCTGCCGGTGCTGCGGCATCGGCCTTGGCCGATTCCTGGGCCTGTGCCTGGCTGTGCAGCGCGGCTTCGAGGCCGGCCATGGCAGCGCGGATCTGCTGGGCATCGCCGCTGGCATTCGCGGCTTCGAGGGCCTTGGATGCGTCGAGCACCTGGCGATCGCGCTCGCTGAGCTCGACCTGGGCGCGGCTGTTGCGATCGGCACCCTTGCGGTTGAATGCGTCGTCCAAAGGCTTGCGGAACGCGTCCCAGAGCTTTTGCTCGTGCTTGCGGTCCAGCGGCACGGCCTGGGCCTCGGCCTGCCAGCGCTGCTGCAGCGACTTGACGGCATCGATGCGCAGCGTAGCGGCTTCGCCCAATGCCACGGCTTCGTCGATCATTGCGTGGCGACGCGCGAGGCTGGCCTTCTGGGCCGTGTGCAAAGGCGCTTCGGCGGCCGTGATGGCCTGCTTCCACAGCGGCTGGAGTTCGGCAAACATCTTCTCGCCGACATGGCCGCCATCGCGCCAGCGTTCGCCGAACTGGCGCAGGCTGCGGGACATGGCTTTCCAGTCGGTCGAAGCGGCGTGCTCGGCCGCCCAGGCCTTGACTTCCTCGATCAGCTGCAGGCGCTGGGCCTTGTTGTTCGCGGCTTCGCTGCGCACGCGATCCAGCCAGCCTTCGACCACCTTGTGCGCGGCGTTGCAGGCTTCGTCGAAACGCTTCCACAGCGCATGGTTGGCCGCAGCGCCCTGGTCGGCCTGCTTCCACTGCTCGCGCAGGTTGCGCAGCGATTCCTGCATCTTGCGGCCACCGAGGGCCTGGCCGTCGGGACGGTTGAGCAGGGCTTCGGCCTGGGCCACGAGTTCTTCGCGCACCGAGTCGGCCTTCCAGCCTTGCCAGCCCTGGGCATCGCCCGCGGCCAGCAGCGCTGCATTCACGTCGGCACCCAGTGCCGCGTCAATATGGCGGCCTTGCTGCTTGAGCACGGCGCGCAGTTGCGCAATCGCCTTGCCCAGCTTGCCGGCGCCGCCGGCCGCGGGTGCGGCAGCAGGTGCAGCTTCGGCGGCGGGAGCGGCTTCGACTGCCGCAGCTTCGGATTCGGCTGGCGCAGCCTCGGCTGCCGCAGCTTCGGCTGGCGCAGCTTCGGCTGCCGCAGCCTCGGCTTCGACAGGAGCCGTCTCGGCAGCGGCGGCTTCCACCGGCGCGGTTTCGGCCGGGGCAGCTTCCACCGGCGCGGACTGCGCTGCGGGAGCTTCGGCAGCGGCGGCGGGCGCGGCCTTGGTCAGCGCGAGCAAGTCGGCCAGCGCCTGGCGCACGGACTGGGCTGCGGCTTCGACGACTTCGGCAGCGACCTTGGGAGCGGCTTTGGCGCGCGGCGCGGCAGGCGGCTTGGCGGGCGCGGCCGCGGTCTTGGCGGCGACGGCGGCGGCTTCCGTGGGCAGGCCACGCGCGACGCGCAGTTCATCGGCCCAGATCGGCACGGGAGGCAGCTCGGCCTGTTCGTCCTGTGCCGCGGCCTGCGTCAGCGCCAGGGCAGACTGGAACGCATCCCAGACCACCAGCAGCTGCTTGCGCGAGTTTTCGAGTTGGGGCGGGAACTTGGCGTCGACGCTGACCCAGTTGGCATCGCCCGTGAGCTCGCCTGCCTGGGATTGCCAGTGCGCGACATCGACGCTCAGCGCGTCGAGTGCGGTCAGCGCATCGCGCCAGGGCTTGGTCGACAGCACTTCGATGCGCTGCGCCAGCAACACGGCGGCTTCGCGCTGGACCTGCACGCGGTGCTGCAGGTCTTCGATGACCTTGACGCGCTCGGCCAGCTGGTTCTTGAACGACGACAGCGGCTCGCGCGACAGCGGTGCGCCGGCCTTGGCGGCTTCGCGCTGCCAGGCCGTGGCGTCGGCGATGTTCAGCGTGTCGGCGGACAGCAGCTGCTGGGCTTTTTGCGCCCATTCGACGCCGATCTTTTCCTGTGTCTCGAGGCGGCGCAATTCGTCCAGGCGCTCGCGCACGGCGCGCGCGGCGCTCTTGTCGCGCACGCTGAGTTCCTTGAACACTTCCTGCAATTGGTCATGCGCAGGTTGCGTGGCGAGCCAGTCGCGCACGCGCGAAGCACGTTCGCCCGAGGTTTCTGCGGAAAACGCGCCGCCGGTCAGCGCATCAAGAGGATGCGTTTCAGAGGTCTTGGCCAGGGCCGGGTTCACTTCAGGGGCGTCGGACATGTTGCTACGTGGAGAAAGAGAAGACATTTTTCAATGGAATAGGCTCTCACGGCCCCAAAACATGGGCCGGAAGAACCTGTTCTGCGCCGCGGACGGCGCAGTGAGTAAAGAGTTATTTTCGCTGTTATTTGCGCAGAGCCCAAACTGAATCACCGCAGAGCCAGTTCCAACCGGGCCTGCGGCTGCCAATCCGGGCCCGCCGCGGGCTGTACGGGCGCCCCGAGAAACAGGCGCTTGAGGGACAATTCCTGCGCAGCCAGATAGTCGCGCACCACCACGGCACGCGCCAAAGCCAGCTCACGCATTGCATTGTCAGGCACAGGGACATGGGCCTGCAACAGCGTTCGTATTTCATTGTCGGGCAAATCCTTGGCCATTCCAAGCACATTGCGCGGCTTCTTGATATCGGCGCGAGCGTACACCGCTTTGAGCAAGCCTGCTTCCTCGGCCGGAGCAACCGCCGTGATGCTGTCGGCCGCCTGGCCCGCGCGCAACGCCCTGCGGCGCTTTTCCGCGAGCAGCATCTGCTGCACCTGCGCCTGCTGCCAGCCGGCGCGCTCGGCGTCGAGCGCGGCTTCGCCGACCACAGTCATCTGCAGCGCGGGGCGCTCGTGCAAGGCCTGGGCGATCTTGTCGAGCGACTGCCTGGCCGCCGCATCGAGCGCCGCGCTGCCCGGCGCAAACACCACCGCGCCCGAGCTGGCGGCGTCGCCGCCGAACGCGCCCGACAACAAGGCGAAAGGCGAAGTCACGGCTTTCATGATGAGGTTGCCTATGATCTTGAAGATCACGGGAGCGAGGCGGAACTGCGGGTCGTTGAGCGAGCCGCTGATCGGCAGATCGAGGTCGATCACGCCATTGCGGTCCGCGAGCAGCGCCGTCGCCAGCCGCACGGGCAGGCTCGCGGGCGCGCCTTCGACGGCTTCGCCGAACGTCAGCTGGTTGAGCACCAACCGGTTGCTCGCCGTCAGCTGGCCATCGGGTTGGACCTTGTAATTCACGTCCATCGACAGCTTGCCGCGCTCTATGCCATGGCCTGCATATTTGATTGCATAGGGCGACAGCGGCGACAGCTCGAGGTCGCTCATGCGCGCCGTGACGTCCAGCGCCAGCGGCTTGGCCAGTGGATTGAGCTGGCCGGTGATTTCCAGATTGGCCGTGCCCTGGGCGCGGCCACGCAGCTCGAGCTCGGCCATCTGCGGCGGCTGATCGGGCAAGGTCTCGGACGAGAACGCGCCCAGGCGCCCGGCCAGCGCGCTCAGGTCGGCCGAATAGTTGGGCTGGATGAAATAGTCGGAGAACGCGACCGTTCCGCCGCTGAGCACCACGGGCCCGACATGCACCACGGGTGCGGGCCCCGCGGGCACCACCGCCGGCGCGCCGACTGTCTGCACGCCGTCGGCCGCAGGCTCGGCCTGCTCGGCGGCCTGCTGCGCGCGGGATTTGACGATGTCCTGCAGGTTGATGCGGCCACCGGGCTGCACGATCACGCGCGCATGGAAATCGCTGAGCGCGGTCTCGCGCAGCCGTACCTGGGTCGCGACGCCGGGCGCCAGCGCCAGGTCCAGGCCGCGCAGCGCGAGCACTTTCCAGCGCAGCAGGTCTTCACTGCCGGCGAGGTTCACGCCCACGGGATTGACGGTGGCGCCCTGCTGCGCGGCGCGCACGCGCAGATCGTTGAGCTGCGCATCGCCGAGCAGCGACAGCCGTGGCCCGCCCTGCGCATCCTCATAACGCAGGCTTCCCGAGAAACCGCCGTCGGCGCGCAGCACGCGCACGTTGAGCAGATCCGCTATATATGGTTCGAACGCGTGCAGCGGCAGGTCGCTGGCGCGCACCGTGCCCTGCACCAGCAGCGGCGCGACGCGCAGGCTGCCGTCGTAGGCCAGGCTGCCCGCCTGGGCGCGGCGACCGCCGGCCAGGCGCAGCGACAGCTGCAGCGGCGACGCTTTCTCGGTCCTGGACAGCGGCGCGAAGTCCTTGACCTTGAGCACCACGCCGCTGGCCTGCCATTGCACGGGACGCACGGGCAGCGCATCGCGGTAGTCCACCTGCCCGCCATCGATCACCAGGCTTTGCAGCAGCAGGCTCCAGGGACGCTGCGGACCCGGAGGCGATGCCGGCGCAGGGGCCGAAGCCGCGAGCCAGGGCTCGAACATCCAGCGGCCCTGGGCGTCGCGCTGCACGCCCACCACGGGCTGGTTCAGCGTCAGCCGCCCTATGCGCAGCTGCTGCGCGGGCAGGCGCAGATCGGCGTCTTCCAGCAGCAGTTGGCGTATGCGCGTGGGCGCGGCCTGATCCTGCAACGCCAGGTCGTCGAGCGCCAGCCGCGCGACCTTGACCACGGTCGCAGCGCCGTTCCAGGCCAGGCCCAGCTGCGCCGAGGTCCGCCCTTGCAACTGGGGCTTGAGCTGGGTCGACAAATAGGAAGCGCCCAGATTCAGCGGCAGCGATTCGAGCACCACCCCGACCTGCCCTTGCGTTGCCGTGGCCTGGCCCTTGAAGGACAGCATGCCGGGCACGGCATCGCTCTTGACCGCGGCCGAAGCCAGCGCCATGCGGCCAGCGAACTGCAGCGGCTGCGTGAGCGGCAGCACCAGCGCGCGCGCCTGCAGTGCTATATCGGTAAGCAGAAGATGCGCGCCCTGGGCGCCGGCCTGGGCCGACTGGTCGCGCCACTCGGCCCGGCCCTGCTCCACGCTGATCTGTGCGACCTCGACCTGCCAGGGCAAGGGACTGGCCGCGCCCGCCGGCGTGGCCTGGTCCTGGCCGCCCAGCGCCAGCCAGTTGATCACTCCACGCGCATCGCGCCCGGCCTGCACGCGCGGCTGCGTCAGCACCACGGAATCGACCAGGATCTGCTGGCGCAGCGGCTGCAGGTCGCGCAGCGCCACATCCAGGCGCTCGAACTGCAGCAGCTCCCGGCCCCGGGCATCGCGCAACTGCGTCTGGTGCAGCGCGAGCTGGCCGCGCACCTGCACCTGCGTCTGCTCGACCTGCTCGAAACCGATTTCGAGATCCGCATCGAGCCGGCCCGCGACGACCTGTACCGGCAGCGCCTTGGGCAAATAGCCGACGAAGTCGGCCAGGTCCAGGTCCTTGAACGCCAGGCGCAGCTGCGTGGCCCGGGTGGTGAGAAAAGGCGTGCTCAAAGCCGAGGAATCGAACTCGCTGCCATTGAGCGCGAACGCCAGCCGCGGCGCGACGCGCACTTCGCGCGCCGATGCCAGGGTGCTCAGAAACGGCAGGTTCAGTTGCAGGTCACGCACCTGGTGCGTGCGCTCGACGAGCGCGTCTTGAAAATCCACCGAACCGCCCTGCACCTTGATGTTGTAGAGCGCAAAGCGCTGCGGCCCGCTCTTGTCATCGGGCGCGGCGGAATCGGCCAGGCGCTGCAGGATATCGTCGATGTCATAGCGACCCGCGCCGGTCTGCGCCAGATGCAGCACCGGTGCGTCGACTTCGATCGCATCGAGCACCGGCGCCAGGCGCAGCAGCGACTGCATTTCCGCATCCATATATATACGTTGCACGGACAGCAGCGGCTGGGCGGCCCCCGGTAGACCGTCGATGCGCAGGCCGTTGAGCGCCAGCTCGAGCGTCCAGGGCTTGAATTGCACGGACTCGAGCGTCACCGCGCGGCCGAGCTTTTCCGCGCCCAGCCGCTCGATCTGGCTTTTGAGCACGGCGGGCACGGCCAGCCACAGCAGCAGCCACAGCGCGAGAAGGGCCGACAGCGCCAGCGCGGCGTGGCGCAAGGCCCGTTTTCTATTCAAAGGTTTCATGGGGTGCTCAAAGTATTCACTGCGCGCTGCCCGAGGCGCTGCGCAGGCGCCATTGCACCAGAAAACCAGAGTGAGCAAAAGTAAGAGCGGCGCCCCCCAGATGCAGGCCTCCCAACGGCAGCATCTCGATCCCAGGGCCGGGCTGCCGGCCCAGCTGCATTGCGGACTGCACAAATAGAAAGCCCGGTCAGCGGCAGGGCCGATGACCGGGCTTTACGGCAGGCTCCAAGTCCTGTGCCGTGGGGATTGCAACCGGGAGAGGATGGTCCTGGTTGCGTGGAAGCATCGATTGCTCCCTGGAGGCCTTAGGAGACAGTCAAAGGACAGGAACTGACAGATTAAGTGCCGTTCCGCCTTTCAACGCTCTTCCAGCAGTCAACTGCCATGGCAGTCAGGTACAGAATAAGCGAGCTGCAATGCAGCAATCCAATGAGTTTTTGCAATGATCCAAAAAACTTAATAGGACTGTCACAAACAGCTGTCAATCCGAAAATTCCAGGGGACAAAACGCCGGAAATATGCGTTTCCATACAGCTTTTTATATGCATTTTAAATCTAACAACTATTTTTTATAGTATTGACTTAGCATTAGGTGAACTTCTAGAATCCGCCATTCTCGAAAAAGAGACCCTCTCTTCGCTGCACGCAAGTGCTCAGACCACTTCCTTCGATGCCTTTCCGGCACCGTACCCAAGGATTGCAGCGCGCCAATCTAGGCGTTCGCCCCATGCCCCCTCACGGGTCAACAAAGCGGGGTGACGCCTCTTGAAAGGAATCAATATGCCTGCATTAGCGAAAGCTTTCGCTGGAGTGCGAACCTTTGCGTCCGACGTGACCGACGGTTTTCTCGATATCACCCACAACGGCTTTGCCCTGCTGGGCCTGGCCGTGGCCTTCGTGGCCATCACCTTGTTCGCCCGCCCCGACCTGCGCCTCGAAGGCGAAGCCCATCTGCGCGACTGGCTGCAGGCGCGCCAGGTGGCCGTGATCGACATGCCCACCGAGCCCGATGCCATCGATCGCGCCACGGCGAGCAATCCCAAGGACCTGCCGCGCGAGCAGGCCGCTGTCGCCTTCTGGCTCAGCAAGAAGTACCGCGTCGCGCCCGAGCCGCTGGCCGCGCTGGTCTCCGAAGCCTACTCGCTGGGCCAGAGCAACAAGATCGATCCGACGCTGATCCTGGCCATCATGGCCATCGAATCGAGCTTCAATCCCTTTGCGCAAAGTTCCGTCGGTGCCCAGGGCCTGATGCAGGTCATGACCAGCGTGCATACGGACAAGTATGAAAACTTCGGCGGCCGCCTCGCAGCTTTCGACCCCGTGACCAACCTGCGCGTGGGCGTCAAGGTGCTCAAGGACGCGATTGCGCGCGCGGGCTCGGTCGAGGGCGGCCTGCGCCACTATGTCGGCGCCGCCAACCTGCCCAACGACGGCGGCTATGCGGCCAAGGTGCTCGCCGAGCACAACCGCCTGCGCCAGGCCGCGGGCCTGCGCCCTGTCCCGGCGGTCGTTCCCGCCCAGCCGCTGCTCACCGTCAAGCAGACCGCTCCCCTGGCCGCCCCCGCGGCCGAACCTGTCGCCAGCGCCGGCGAACAGGTCGCTTTGAACACCAACCTCTGATCGAAGTACCCCGCGCTGCGCGCATTCGCAGCAGGCCCTTTGCCGCACGGGCATCCGGGCTCAGCTACACTACCGGGGTACGCAACTGGCGATAGGCGCAGTCCAGGAGGTCGAAAGACCGGGCTGCCGCTGACGTGGAAACCAGCGGATGTCATCCGTGAACCACCGGGGAGCGTACCGCCCAGGCATAACGGATCCCGCCTGAAGCGTTCCGCCGTTCGCCTGGGCAGCCCTTGGCCTCAAGGGACTACAAGTTCATAGGACTGCCATGTACCACCGCAATATCACTGTTGAAAAAGCCGACCCCGAACTGTTTGCCGCCATCCAGGCCGAAAACCAGCGTCAGGAAGATCACATCGAGCTGATCGCCAGCGAGAACTACTGCTCGCCTGCCGTGATGGAAGCCCAGGGCTCCCAGCTCACGAACAAGTACGCCGAAGGCTATCCAGGCAAGCGCTACTACGGCGGCTGCGAAAACGTCGATGTGGTCGAGCAGCTGGCCATCGACCGCGTCAAGCAGCTGTTCGGCGCCGATGCCGCCAACGTGCAACCCAATTCCGGTTCCCAGGCCAATCAGGCCGTGCTGCTGGCTTTCCTCAAGCCCGGCGACACCATCCTGGGCATGAGCCTGGCAGAAGGCGGTCACCTGACCCACGGCATGCCGCTGAACATGTCGGGCAAGTGGTTCAACGTCGTTTCCTACGGCCTGGATGCCAAGGAAGAGATCGACTACGACGCCCTGGAAGCCAAGGCGCGTGAACACAAGCCCAAGCTGATCATTGCCGGGGCCTCGGCCTACGCGCTGCGCATCGATTTCGAACGCTTCGCCAAGATTGCCAAGGAAATCGGCGCCATCCTGTGGGTCGACATGGCCCACTACGCCGGCCTGATCGCCGCGGGTGTCTACCCCAACCCCGTGCCCCACGCCGACGTGGTCACGACCACCACCCACAAGAGCCTGCGCGGCCCGCGCGGCGGCGTGATTCTGATGAAGGCCGAGCACGAGAAGGCCATCAATTCGGCGATCTTCCCCGGCCTGCAGGGCGGCCCGCTGATGCACGTCATCGCTGGCAAGGCCGTGGCCTTCAAGGAAGCGCTGACGCCCGAGTTCAAGGCCTACCAGGCCCAGGTCGTGAAGAATGCACAAGTGTTCGCTGAAACGCTGATCGAACGCGGTCTGCGCATCGTTTCCGGCCGCACCGAAAGCCACGTGATGCTGGTCGACCTGCGCGCCAAGGGCATCACCGGCAAGGCCGCGGAAGCCGCTCTGGGCGCGGCCCACATCACCATCAACAAGAACAGCATCCCCAACGATCCTGAAAAGCCGATGGTGACCAGCGGTATCCGCGTGGGCACGCCCGCGATGACCACGCGTGGTTTCAAGGAAGAAGAAGCCCGCCTGACGGCCAATCTGGTTGCCGACGTGCTGGAGAACCCGACGGACGAAGCCAACCTGGCCGCGGTGCGCGCCAAGGTCGCGGCGCTGACCGCGCGTTTCCCCGTCTACCGCGACTAAGCCTCTCGCTATTCGGTCCGCCCTGAGCCATGAAGTGCCCTTTTTGCAGCCATCCTGACACCCAGGTGGTCGAGACCCGCGAGGCGGAAGACGGCGGCTTCATCCGCCGCCGCCGCCAGTGCGGCGGTTGCGACAAGCGCTTCACGACGTACGAGCGGCCGGAAGTCAGCTTCCCGGCCATCGTCAAGAAGGACGGCCGGCGCATAGAGTACGAGCGCGCCAAGCTCAGCGGCTCGTTCTCGCTGGCGCTGCGCAAGCGTCCGGTGAGCACCGAACAGGTCGATACCGCGATCGAGCGCATCGAGGAAAAGCTGCGCAACCTGGGCCTGCGCGAAGTGGCGTCCAGCCGCATCGGCGAGTTGGTCATGCACGAGCTCAAGCAGCTCGACAAGGTCGCCTACATCCGCTTTGCGAGCGTCTATCGCAGCTTTGAAGACATCGAGGACTTCAAGAGTGTGATGGACGAGGTGCGTAGAGGATAGAGCCCCCACCGGCCGGGCGGCAGAAACTCAAGCACCCCATGAAAAAGCCATCCCGAGGGATGGCTTTTTTGCGTGCCAAGCGCCTTCAGAGCAGCGAGGACGCTATCGGCGCGACGCCGTGGCGCACATCGCCGCACTGGGCGCGGTGCCGCAGCGCGTGGTCCATGACCACCAGCGCCAGCAAGGCTTCGGCAATCGGCGCGGCGCGAATGCCCACGCAGGGGTCGTGGCGGCCCTTGGTGATGACTTCCGTGGGCTGGCCGTGCACGTCGATGGAGTCGCGCGGGCTCAGGATGGAGCTCGTGGGCTTGATCGCGATCGAGACTTCGAGGTCCTGGCCGGTGCTGATGCCGCCGAGCACGCCGCCCGAATGATTGCTCGCGAAGCCGGCCGGGGTGAGCGAGTCGCCATGCACCGTGCCGCGCTGGGCGACGCTCGCGAAGCCGGCGCCGATTTCCACGCCCTTGACCGCGTTGAGGCCCATCATCGCGTAGGCGATGTCGGCATCGAGCTTGTCATAGAGCGGCTGGCCCAGGCCCACGGGCATGCCCGTGGCCTGCACGCGGATGCGCGCGCCGCAGGAGTCGCCGGCCTTGCGCAGCGCGTCCATATAGCTTTCATAGGCCGAGACATCGGCGACCGGGGCGAAGAACGGGTTGCCGGGTACATGCGACCAGTCCTCGAACGGAATCTCGAGTTCGCCCAGCTGCGTCATGCAGGCGCGGAACTCGGTGCCGAACTGGGCCTTGAGCCACTGCTTGGCCACGGCGCCCGCGGCCACCGTGGGCGCCGTCAGACGCGCCGACGAACGGCCGCCGCCGCGCGGGTCGCGGATGCCGTACTTGTGCCAGTAGGTGTAATCGGCATGGCCGGGGCGGAAGCTCTCGGAGATGTTCGCGTAGTCCTTGCTGCGCTGGTCGGTATTGCGGATCAGCAGCGCGATCGGCGTGCCCGTGGTCTTGCCTTCATAGACGCCCGACAGGATTTCGACCGCGTCGGCTTCCTGGCGCTGGGTCACATGGCGGCTGGTGCCGGGGCGCCGACGGTCCAGGTCATGCTGGATGATGGCTTCGGTCAACGGCATGCCCGGCGGGCAGCCATCGATCACGCAGCCAATGGCCGGGCCGTGGGATTCACCGAAATTGGTGACGCTGAAAATGGTTCCGAAAGTATTGCCGCTCATGGCGCGCGATTATGCCTGTATGAAGTGCTTGGCACCTGAGCAACACATTGATACGATTTGTATTGACGCGCGCCGCCGTCTCGACCGGCCCGTTCACGATGAGGAGTGCCGCCATCCCATGCAAGCCGCCAGCCAATCGCCGCCCGCGCCAGGGCCTGCCACCCATGGCCTGACGCTGCCCGCATCACTGCCCTCCCTGACGCAGGCGCTGGACGTCAGCGACTGCGCCATCCTGATCAGCGACGAACAGCGCCGCATCGTCTACACCAACGCCGGTTTCGAGCGGCTGTTCGGCTATCCGCTGCACGAAGCGCGCGGCCGGCGGCCGCGCGACCTGCTGCTGGGCAAGTCCTTTTCCCCGGACGCGCTCGCGCATATCGACGAACAGTTGGCGCGCACCGGCCGTTACACGGGCGAAGCGCTGTGCTACCACCGCAACGGGGATCCGATCTGGGTCTCGCTGGTCTGCAACATCCACCCGCCGCCGCAGCCCGGCCGGCCCCAAGGCGACGCGGGCTGCGCCGTGGTCACGCTCACCGACCTCACGCCCACCAAGCACCACGAGGCCTTGCAAAGCCGGGTGCTCGAAGCCATGGTGAGCGAAGTGCCGCTGCCCCAGCTGATGGCCCTGGTCTGCGCCGAAGTCGAGCGCATCGCGCCCGATGTGATTGCCAGCGTGCTGCGCGTGGACGGCAATGGGCGCCTGCGGGTGCTCGCCGCCCCGTCCCTGCCGCCCGCGCTGGGCGCGGCGATCGAGGGGCGCCTGATAGGCCCGCAGGCTGGCTCCTGCGGCACCAGCGCTTTCCTGGGCGATCCCGTGACCGTGACCGACATCGCCACCGACCCGCTCTGGCAGGACTACCACCCGCTGTTCATTCACGCCGGAATCCGCGCCTGCTGGTCCAGTCCGATCAAGAACCTCGCGGGTCAGGTTGTCGGCACATTCGCGTTCTACTTCCGCGAAGCGCGCGGCCCGAGCAACCTGCATTTGCGCCTGGTCGAAGTCTGCCTGCACCTGTGCACGCTCGCCATGGCGCGCGACACCGAGCAGAACCGCATCCACCAGCTCGCGTATTACGACACGCTCACGCAACTGCCCAATCGCACGCTGTTTGCCGACTTCGCACGCCGCGCGCTGGCGTCGCTGCGCGAGACGCGCATGCCCCAGGCCGCGCTGCTGTTCGTCGATCTCGACCGCTTCAAACAGGTCAACGACAGCCAGGGCCATGCCGCGGGCGATGCCCTGTTGTGCGAGACCGCGAACCGCCTGCGCGCGCATCTGGCGCCGGGCGATATCGCCGGCCGGCTGGCCAGCGACGAGTTCGTGCTGCTGCTGCCAGGCGCCGGCAGCGATCAGGCGGTTGCCATGGCGCAGCGACTGCTCGACAGCATCGCCGCGCCTTTCGTGCACCAGGGCCTGCAGCATCTGCCCCAGGCCAGCATAGGCGTCGCGCTCTACCCCGAGGACGGCACCGACATTCCCAGCTTGTTGAGCCATGCCGACCAGGCGATGTACGCGGCGAAAAAGCAGCCGAGTTCGCGCTGGTGCCGTTTCAGCCCCGAGCTCGGCGTGCAGGCCCAGGAACGCATGGCGATGGAGCGCGACCTGCGCGAAGCGATTGCACGCCGGCAGTTGCATCTGAATTTCCAGCCGCAGGTGCTGGGCCGGCACACGCACCGGCTGCATGGCGTCGAAGCGCTGGCGCGCTGGAACCACCCCGAATGGGGCGCAGTCTCGCCCGCGCGCTTCATCGCCGTGGCCGAGGACGCGGGGCTGATCCAGGCGCTCACGCACTGGCTGCTCGACGCCGCCTGCGCACAGATGGCGCGCTGGCGCGCCGCGGGGCTGGCCGTGCCGCAGCTCGCGATCAACCTGTCGGCGCACAATTTCCACGACCCCAGTCTCGCCGATCAGGTCGGCGCCGCGCTGGCGCGCCACGCACTGCAGCCGCGCGACCTGATGCTGGAAATCACCGAAAGCGTGATGATGGATGCGAGCGCCGCGACCACGGCCAACCTGCATGCGCTGCATGCGCGCGGCATGCAGCTGTCGCTGGACGATTTCGGCACCGGCTACTCGAGCCTGAGTCACCTGCACCGGCTGCCGTTCAGCGAACTCAAGCTCGACCAGAGCTTTGTTCAAGACCTGCAGAACAGCGACTCAGCGACCGCGCTCACGCGCTCGGTGCTGAGCATCGCGCGCAGCCTCGACATGAAGGTCGTCGCCGAAGGGGTGGAAACGCGCGAGCAATGCGAATGGCTGCAGGAACATGACTGCGCGGTGATGCAGGGCTATCTGTTTTGCCGCCCGGTGGCGGCGGCGCAGCTCGAGGAGTGG
>NZ_JAVWWA010000112.1:0-17135 GCF_036666375.1 Comamonas sp.
GTGGCGGAAAGCAGCAGGAGTCGAACCTACCCAGGAGCGACTGACGCCCCTCACCGGGTTTGAAGCCCGGCCACACCACCGGGTGTGCATGCCTTCCAATGCCGGCTATTGTAAGCTGCCGTTCGGCCCCTGCCAGCTTGCATCCGGGCGCAGCAGGTGGGCGTCGCGCAGGCGGCGCGTGTAGCCGACCCGGTCGAAGAACTCGAGGATCTGGATCGCACGCTTGCGGCCCAGGCCGGTGGCGTCGCGAAACGCGCGCGCTTCGACTTCGGCCTTGGGGTGGCTCGCCGCCAGGGACGCGACCAGCTGGGCGAGCTGCTGCATGCGCGGCGCGCTGTAGAACAGGTCCTTGACCACCTGGAATACCTGGCCGCGGCGCGTGAGCTTGCGCAGCAGCTGGCGCACGCTGTCTTCACCGGCACCTGTCGTGCCCGCAAGATCGCGCACCCAGGGCGGATCGTAGCGGCCTTCATCGAGCAGCGGCAGCAGGCGTTCGGCCAGCGTCTGTTCGGGGCAGCTGAGTTCCACGCTATGGCCTGGCAGATGCAGCCAGGCGCCGCTGGCGACCAGTTGCGCGTCGCCCAGCAGGGCGTCGATCAGGCCGCGCCACAGCGCGTCGTGCGCGCCTTGCACCAATCCGGGCCAGGCCATGCGGCGCAGGCGCGCGGCGTTGAGGCCCGGTTCGTCGGCGTGCTTTTCATGGAATTGCGCCAGCGTGGCCAGCACCTGCGCGCGCAACTGCTGCCAGCGCGTGGCAGACAGCAGTACAGTATCCGCGCCCAGCGGCAATTGCAGCGCATCGGCGGGCAGATCCTGCGCGCTCCAGCGCTGGCCCGACAGCCGCACCAGCTGTGACAGCGCCAGACCGTGGGGGGAGCGCGCCAGCAGCTGCGCGGCGCTGCCCGTGGCAATCAGCGCATCGAGCGCCTGCAGATAGGCCTGGCGTTCGGCGCTGCGGCGCTTGCGCGCCGGAGCATGGGGATCGGTGACGGTGCCGCCCGCAATCGTGCGGCTGGCCTGGGCGTTGCGCAGGATCAAGCGGTCGCCGGGCAGGCAGAACACCGGAGTGTCGAGCACCAGCTGCGCGCGCACGCTGCTGCCGGGTTCTATGCGCTCGCCTTCGAGCAGCGCCACATGGGCCGTGCAATGCGCGGTGCCCAGATGCAGGTGCACGGGCGTCCATTGGCGGATCTCGGGCGCCGAGGCCAGCAGCTGCAGTTGCACATCGATGCGCTCGCTGGCCTGCAGCAGCGCGCCCTCGGCAATCCAGTCGCCGCGCTGGATCTCGTCCTTGCCCAGGCCGGCGAGGTTGAGCGCCACGCGCTGGCCGGCCACGCCGCTGTCGCTGGCCTGGTTCTGCGCATGGATGCTGCGCACGCGCAGCGTCTGGCCGCTGCGCGAATGCACCAGACTGTCGCCCGTGGTCACGGCGCCGCCAAACACCGTGCCCGTGACAACGGTTCCCTGGCCGGGCAGGCTGAAGCTGCGGTCTACGGCCAGGCGGAACAGGCCGTTGCGCGGCCGTGCCGGCATCTGCTGGGCCAGGGTTTGCAGGTGGCCGCGCAGCGCGGCGACACCGGGGTCATCGGGCAGCGCGGCAGCGGTCTCGAAGACGACGGCGCCCGCCAGCGGCGTGGGCGCAAGCAGCGTGGCCAGTTGGGCGCGGGCGTCGGCAATCTGCGCCGCGCTGGCACGATCGACCTTGGTCAGCGCAATGCTGGCCTGGGTCACGCCCAGCAGCAGCAGGATGTCGAGGTGTTCGCGCGTCTGCGGCATCACGCCGTCATCGGCGGCTACGACCAGCAGCGCATGGTCTATGCCCACCGCGCCCGCGGCCATGGTGTGCACGAATTTCTCGTGGCCGGGCACGTCGATGATGCCCAGCACATCGCCGTTGGGCAGCGGCGCATAGGCATAGCCCAGCGCGATCGATATGCCGCGCGCTTTTTCTTCCTTGAGGCGGTCGGTGTCCACGCCCGTGAGCGCGCGCACCAGCGTGGTCTTGCCATGGTCGATATGGCCTGCGGTACCGATGATCATGAAGGGATCTGCGAGGCCAGCAAGGGCAGTTGTTCGGCGAAAAGGGACTGCTGATCGGCTTCGAGGCAGCGCAGATCCAGCCACATGGCATCGGCATGGATGCGGGCGATCACGGGCCGGGGCAGGGCGCGCAGCGCGGCTTCGAGCTGGAGCAGCTGGCGGCCGGCCTGGCGGCCCGAGGCCGGGTGGATGCGCAGGCCGTGGCTGGGCAGCGATTCCACAGGCAGCGCGCCGCTGCCGATCTGGCTGGCCATGGCCGCGGTCTCGACCACATAGGCCGGGCCCAGCGCAGCCTGCAGAGCGGGCGCCAGCGCCTGGGCCTGGGCCTGCATGTCGGCGGCCGGGCGCGTGAACAGCCGCAGCGTGGTCAGGCGCTGGGCCAGTTGTTCGGGGTGCAGGTACAGGCGCAGCACGGGCTCGAGCGCGGCCAGCGTGAGCTTGCCCACGCGCATCGCGCGCTTGAGCGGGTTCTTCTTGATGCGGGCAATCAGGTCCTTGCGCCCGACGATCAGGCCGGCCTGCGGTCCGCCCAGCAGCTTGTCGCCGCTGAAGGTCACGATATCGGCGCCCGCGGCAATCGTCTCGCGCACCGTGACTTCGTAGGGCAGGCCCCATTGGCGCATGTCGACCAGCGTGCCGCTGCCCAGGTCGACGACCATGGGCACGCCGCGACCATGGGCGATGTCGGCGACCTCCTGGTCGCTGACGCTCTTGGTGAAGCCCGTGACTTCGTAGTTGCTGCAATGCACCTTCATCAGCAGGCTGGTCGCATCGGACATGGCCTCGGTGTAGTCGCGCGCATGGGTGCGGTTGGTGGTGCCGACTTCGACCAGCCGCGCTCCGGCGCGCGCCATGATGTCGGGAATGCGAAATGCGCCGCCGATCTCGACCAGCTCGCCGCGCGAGACGATGACTTCGCGCCCTTCGGCCAGCGTGCCCAGCGTGAGCAGCACGGCGGCGGCGTTGTTGTTGACCACGGTTGCGGCTTCGGCGCCCGTGAGCTCGCAGATCAGCGCCTCGATCAGGTCGTCGCGGTCGCCGCGCCCGCCGGTTGCGAGGTCGTATTCTAGGTTGGCCGGGCTCAACAGCGCCTGCACCACCGCATCGACCGCTTCCTGGGGCAGCAGCGCCCGCCCTAGATTGGTGTGCAGCACCGTGCCCGTGAGATTGAAAACCGCCTGCAGGCGCGGTGCAAAGCGCCTGGCCAGGCGCTGCGCGGCGCTGTCCGCGATGCGCTCGAAATGGGTCGCATCCGGCGCCAGCATCATGCCCGCGCGCAGCTGGTCGCGCAGCGCGTCCAGCGCTTCGCGCAAGGCCTGGGTGCAGGCCTGGTGACCGTAGCGCGCGCGCAGCGGTGCGAGCGCCGCGCTTTGCAGCAGCTTGTCGACGGACGGCAGTTGCGGCCAGGGGCGCGCGGCCGTGTCCTGTGCGGCCGCAAGAACGGCCTGTTCCAGAGGAGCGGTTTTCATCGGCCTATTGTCGGCTCATTCCGCCGCGGGATCGACCAGCGACTGGTCGCCTTCGGCCTGCTCTTCGGCAAACGCCACATAGAGCAGCGGGTTGGTGCTGGCGCGCTTGAAAGGCGTTTCGCTCATCAGCAGATCGAGCATCAACGAGGCCAGGTCGTCGGCCAGCGGCTCGGCCAGCGGGTCCTTTTCCTGGTTGACGACCTTGCGGTAGCTGCCGCATTCCGTGCAGGTCTCGGCGGTGACGACTTCGCCCAGGCCTTCTACGCCCTGGTACTGTATGCCCTTGGTGGACTCGCAGTGCGAGCACTTGACGCGCACCATATGCCATTCGGTGCAGCAGGTGCCGCAGTGCAGGTAGCGGTGGCCGTTGGCCTTGCCGCCAATGCGCAGCACGCTGGCCACGGGTTCGCTGGCGCAGACCGGGCAGATCGACGCCGGCTCGGTATAGGGCACGTCGCCCACCGACAGATGGGCGGCGCGCTGCGTGAAAACGACTTGCAGCGCGGCCATGACGAACGGCGCCATGCCGACATCGCGCGCCGCCACTTCCTTTTGCAGCAGGCGCCGAGCCACGGCCTCGCGCTCGGCCAGGGGCATTTCGCGCAGTGCGCCAATCAGGGGCTGCAGCGGCGCGGGCAGGCCGTCGCCGCCTTCGAGGCGGGTGAGCATGGCGTCGAGCACCTGATTCCAGGCCGGATCGAGGTGGTCGGCGGCCGGCAGCAGCGGCATCGAATGCTGCTGGGCCAGCGCGATCGCCGCGGCGGGAAGCTCGGGCGTGGGCAGCTGGGTCAGCGCCTGGTGCTGGGCGTCGACGATCTGCGCGACAAACAGGATGTAGTCGGCAATCGGGTTGCCGACGGCGAGCTGGCGCAGGCGCGCCGCGCGCTCGGCAAACAGGCTGCCGGTTTCGGGCAGGCGGATGCGCGGGAAATTGATCTGATCGATGGCTTCGATCTCGCCGCGTTGAAGAATGCGTTGCATTGTGTCTTTCCAAATAAGTGCCGCCGGCACGCCCTGGGGGCGTCCGGCGGCGTTCATGGGCGCAAGCCGAAGGCTCAGTCTTTTTCGCCGGTCATCCGTCGGTACCAGATCGGATGATGGTACTTGGCCCAGGCGCGGTTCACGGTGCCGTAGACCATGGCGCGCAGCGTGCCGCGCGTCCAGATCGCCGCATAGATGTGCAGGATGATCAGGCCGAACAGCGCGAACGCCGAGACCGCGTGCAGCACGACGCTGGCGCGCACCAGCTCCACGGGCAGGTTCCACCAGGCGCGCCACATCAGCACGCCCGAGATCGTCAGGCCCAGCATGGACGCGACCAGCAGCCAGAACAAGGCTTTCTGGCCGCCGTTGTACTTGTCCTGCTCGGGCATCACGTGATGCACTTCGGTCACCAGCTTGGGTGCTTCCTTGATCCACTGGCGGTCCCGCGCGCGCATGATGTTGAGCCGCCAGAAGCGGATCACCATCAGCACGAAGCCCAGCGCCATCACCACCCCGATATAGGGGTGGAGAATGCGCGTCCAGGGACCGCCGCCGAACAGCTGCGTCAGCGGGAAGAAGGCCGGGTGAAAGAACGCCAGGCCGGACAGCGCCAGCAGCACAAAGGTGATCGCCACCAGCCAGTGGTTGGCGCGCTCACCGGCGGTGTAACGCTTGAGGTCACGGGGGCTGCGCTTCATTTTGCGTCCTCCTTGTCGAGCATCTGCTGCTCCAGCCGTTCTTCCATGCGGTCTTCCTCGCGCTCGAGTTCCGCAGGCACTTCGTGCGGGCCCTTGGTCACGTAGTGGAAGAAGCTGCCCACGGCCGCCGCACCCAGCGCGGCCAGAGCCAGTGGCTTGGCCACGCCCTTCCACAGCGAGACCATGGGGCTGATCTTGGGATCATCCGGCAGGCCCTTGTAGAGCGATGGCTTGTCGGCATGGTGCAGCACGTACATCACGTGCGTGCCGCCCACGCCCGGCGGGTCGTAGAGGCCGGCCTTGTCGAAGCCGCGGCGGTTCAGGTCCGCGATGCGGTGCTCGGCATGGTCCTTCATTGCCTCCTTGGTGCCGAACTGGATGGCGCCCGTGGGGCAGGTCTTGACGCAGGCCGGTTCGCGGCCCACGGCCACGCGGTCGGAACACAAGGTGCACTTGTACGCCTTGTTGTCCTTCTTCGAGATGCGCGGGATGTTGAACGGGCAGCCGGTAACGCAGTAGCCGCAGCCCACGCAGTTTTCCTGCTGGAAGTCGACGATGCCGTTGCTGTACTGCAGGATGGCGCCCGGCGAAGGGCAGGCCTTGAGGCAGCCTGGATCCTCGCAGTGCATGCAGCCATCCTTGCGGATCAGCCATTCCAGGTTGCCCGTGGCCTCGTTTTCGTACTCGGTGAAACGCATGACGGTCCACGAGTCGGCCGTGAGGTCGGTCGGGTTGTCGTACACGCCGGCGGCCAGCGTGCCGACCTCGTCGCGCAGATCGTTCCACTCCATGCAGGCGGTCTGGCAGGCCTTGCAGCCAATGCACTTGGAGACGTCGATCAGCTTGGCCACTTCGCCCGAGTGCGTTTCGCGCACGCTGGGCGAGGGAGTGGTGGTCGCCGAGCGGCGCTTGATATCGAGAGAATGTGTAGAAGACATCAGCTACTCCTTAGGCCTTTTCCACCTTCACGAGGAAGGTCTTGGATTCTGGTGTGTTGCTGTTGCCGTCACCAATCGATGCCGTCAGATTGTTGGCCATATGACCCTTGCGCCCGGTCGATGCAAATCCCCAGTGGATGGGGATGCCGACATGGTGCACGGTCTTGCCTTCGATCTGCATGGCCTTGAGGCGCTTGGTCACCACGGCCGCGGCCTTGACGAAGCCGCGCTTGGAACTCACCTTGACCTGCTGGCCGGTCGCAATGCCCAGCTCCTGTGCCAAGGCTTCGCCGATCTCGACGAACTGTTCGGGCTGAATGATGTTGTTCAGCTGAACATGCTTGGTCCAGTAGTGGAAATGCTCGGTCAGGCGGTAGGTCGTGCCCACATGCGGATACTCCGCAGCCGTGCCGTCCGTGCCCTTGGTCGACTCCAGGATACGCGCCGCGGGGTTGATGACCGCGAGCTTGTTCTTGGGGTACATCGGGTTGTAGCCCAATGGGTTGTCGAACGCTTCGTAGTGCGTGGGGAACGGCCCTTCGTTCATGCCCTTGCGCGCGAAGAAACGCGCCACGCCCTCGGGGTTCATGATGAACGGTCCGACGGTTGCGGGGTCCATGGTCACCGCGATGTCGGGCACGTCTGCGCCGCCCCAGGCCTTGCCGTTCCACTCGATGAGCTTGCGGTTCGGATTGAACGCCTTGCCTTGCACGTCGCAGGACGCACGGTTGTAGAGCACGCGGCGGTTGGCCGGCCAGGCCCAGGCCCAGTTCAGCGTATTGCCTATGCCCGTGGGGTCTGAGTTGTCGCGGCGTGCCATCTGGTTGCCCGAGGTCGTCCAGCTGCCCGTCCAGATCCAGCAGCCACTGAGCGTGCTGCCGTCGTCGCGCAACTCGCCGAAACTGCTCAACTGCTCGCCAGCCTTGCGCAGCAGCTTGGTCGGATCCTTGGGATCGAACAGGTCGACCAGCGCGCGGCCGTTGTACTCCTTGGCAATTTCTTCCGACGACGGGTGGGCCGCCTGGGCGTAAGGCCAGTACAGGTTGGCGATGGGGTCGGGGAACTTGCCGCCGTCCTTGGCGTAGGCCGCCTTCAGGCGCAGGTGCAGGGCCGACATGATGGCCACATCGGTCTTGGCTTCACCCGGCGGCTCGGCCGCCTTCCAGTGCCACTGCAGCACGCGCGACGAACTCACCACCGCGCCGTCTTCTTCGGCAAAGCAGGTGGTCGGCAGGCGGAAGACTTCGGTCTGGATGGCGGCGCTGTCGACATCGTTGAACTCGCCGTGGTTCTTCCAGAACTCGGAGGTCTCGGTGACCAGCGGGTCCATGATGACCAGGAACTTGAGCTTGGACAGGCCCTTGCGCACGTTGTTGCTGTTGGCCAGCGCGGCGAGCGGGTTGAAGCCCTGGGCAATGTAGCCGTTGATCTTGCCCTGGTTCATCAGGTCGAAGACCTGCAGCATGTCGTACTGGCGGTCGAGCTTGGGCAGGTAGTTGAACGCCCAGTTGTTCTCGGCCGTGGCAGCCGGTCCATACCAGGCCTTCATCAGGCTCACATGGAACTTCGGTGTGTTCGACCAATAGTTCATCTGGCCCGGGCGCATGGGCTTGGGCGTGCGCGCGGCTATGTACTTCTCGTACTCCTGCTCGCCTTCGTTGGGCAGCGACAGATAGCCCGGCAGGCTTGCCGACAGAATGCCCAGGTCGGTCAGGCCCTGGATGTTGGAGTGACCGCGCAAGGCGTTCATGCCGCCGCCCGCGACGCCGATGTTGCCCAGCAGCAGCTGGATCATCGCGCCGGTACGCAGTATCTGCGCGCCCGTCGTGTGCTGGGTCCAGCCCAGCGCGTAGAGGATGGTCGCGACGCGGCCCGATTCCGCCGTGGAAGCCAGCTGTTCGCACACATGCAGGAACTTGGCCTTGGGCGTGCCGCAGATGCTTTCGACCTTTTCGGGCGTATAGCCCGCGTAGTGGCGCTTGAGCCACTGATAGACGCAGCGCGGATGCTCCAGCGTGGGATCCACCGTCACATAACCGTCGGCGTCGAGCTCATAGTCCCAGGACGACTTGTCGTAGCTGCGCTTCTCGGGGTCGTAGCCCGCGAAAATGCCTTCGTCGAACGCGAAGTCCTCCTTCACGATATAGGTGAAGTCGGTGTAGTTCCTCACGTATTCGTGATGGATCTTGTTGTTTGTCAGCAGATAGTTGATGACTGCGCCAAGGAACACGATATCGCTGCCCGACCGGATGGGGGCATAGAAATCGGCAACCGATGCGGATCGGTTGAAGCGCGGGTCGACCACCATGAAGTGCGCATTGTTGTGCTCCTTCGCTTCGGTCACCCATTTGAAGCCGCAGGGGTGGGCTTCAGCGGCATTGCCGCCCATGATCAAAATAACGTCCGCGTTCTTGATGTCGACCCAATGGTTCGTCATCGCTCCACGGCCAAACGTCGGGGCAAGACCTGCCACCGTCGGGCCGTGTCAGACACGTGCTTGGTTGTCGAGTGCAAGAAGGCCCCAGGAACGGGCCACTTTGTGCGTGATGTAGCCGGCTTCGTTGCTGGAGGCCGAAGCGGCCAGCATGCCGGTGGTGAGCCAGCGGTTGACTGTCTGGCCCTTGTCGTTCTGCTCGACGAAGTTCGCATCGCGATCGTCCTTGAGCAGCTTGGTGATGCGCGTCAGCGCCTCGTCCCACGACATGCGCTTCCACTCGGTCGAGCCGGGAGCGCGGTATTCGGGGTACTTGAGGCGGCTGGGGCTGTGGACGAAGTCCAGCAGCGATGCACCCTTGGGGCACAGCGTGCCGCGGTTCACCGGATGGTCCGGATCGCCTTCGACGTGGATCACCGACAGCTTGGCGTTCTTGGCGCCGTCGCTGAGCGAGTACATCAGGATGCCGCAGCCTACGGAACAGTAGGTACAGGTTTGGCGCGTGACCGTGGTCGCGGCCAGCTTGAACTGGCGCACCTCAGCTAGGGCGGCCGTGGGCGAAAAGCCCATGACCGCCAAGCTGGATGCGGCCAGACTGGAGCCAGTCACTTTCATGAACTGGCGTCTGGAGAATTGCACCATCGCGGGTACCTCTTTTAGTTTGACGCTTGTACTCAGGATTCTATGGGGAGGCACGGAATCGGCACGCAGGCAGCGCAACTGTCGCAGGCCCCCGGTCGGGCTTTCCAGCCGGCTTGACATTGCGCCTCAAGCCATTCTTGGAGCGTGGGCCTTTTGCGCAAGCCCTTTGTGCCTCTGATGGCAGATATTGCACAGCTACGTCGCTTATCCGTCATATTGCCGTGCCGATGCAGGAGGCAGCGCAGCGACACGCGGCTGCCGCCTGACGCTGTGCGAGTGGCTAGGCGCGGACTAGATGTCCAGCTTCACGGCATATTCCTCATAGAACTTCTTGTACACATTGAGCGGGTAATACACTTCCAGTTCCGCTGGCGGTTTGGTCGCGACAGGGAAATAGGGGTATGAGTCGAATCCGAATTCTGAGTATTTCGAGGGAAGTCCGGCAGAAAAAGTCGAAAAGTCAGAAAATCGCACGAACTTGGAGTCAAAACAGTACCCAAGGCGGCTGACATTGTCGTTGAAATAACTGGTCACGATCGTCGCGAAGCTTTCCTCTCGCTTGCGCTTCGTGGCATTGAAAAGCGTCCAGGGGACGCTATTCGGAATATGCCGGCTTTGCGCCCATACATCGATGGCTTTCTTGTTATTTTTCTCGTCGGGCGATCTTTGCAGGAATACGTTTTCGACTTCCTTCGGAGTGGGCAGCCGCCAGTCGGCGAAATCGATCACATCCTGCGTGACCCCGTTGGGGTTCTGGGCATTCTTCAGCATGTATTTCTGCTTGTCGACGCCCGCCGCCGTTCCGGTGGAGGACCAAGGCAAGCTCAAAATAATGTTAAATCTGCTTGTATGGGTTCCGGTCTTGAGAAAATCCGTGGCTTGAGAAACCGAGTTGCACACGCCTACCCACAGCGTGCGCGTTGGCTTGTGGATGATGACTCTTTGCGGCAACTGCGGTATGGAATCCATGAACTGCCGAACCAGCTGACGCGTCTTGTCCAGTGATTCATTGTAGACAGCGCAACGCGCGGCGGCCTGTTCCTCGGTCTCGCCTTTGGCCTGCGCATCGAGCACGATCATTGCGGTGACAAAGCCGATCAGATGCGTTTGCTGCAGAAGAAACGTGCACACGTAGTCGTTGATGCGTTCCTGGACATCGGTCGTGTAGAACTCCTTTTCCTGCATCCAGGCGCTGTAGCTGTGCAGGAACGTGGTATCGATGGCCTTGCCGCTCGCGCCGAAGAACCATTTGTTCATTCCCAGAATGTTGCTGCGCTGGTTCTGAATCAGCGATATTGCATTGCTCAGCGAATCCTGGGCCGAGAGCGCACTTTTCGCTTCGTTGAATGCCACGCGCTCCGTGCCGAATTTTTCCCAGACATCGAGAAATTTCGCCCATTCATCCTTGAGCGCCTTGGTCTTGAGGTAGTCGAGCAGATCGTCGATCTTGTGGGAAATGGTATCCAGCTTCTGCTTGACTTCGGCCAGCGGATCGGGTTCTTCGGGCTTGAGTTCCGATTTGATGCGGCTGAAGAAGAATTTGATGATCTGCGATGAATAAGGGAAGGTAACAAAGGACGAAATGAAGGTTTCGGCCTTGTCCAGCGCGAATTCTATGACCTGGTATTTCGTCTGGTCATCGATGGCCAATCGGGCCGAAGCCCGCATGAGCGGACCATTCGAGGGGGAAAGCTGGAATTGCGTCTCGGGCTCATATTCCTCGTCCTTTCTGGCGATGATGGCCGCGGCCATGTTGGCGAGATAGGTGTCGAGTGGCAGCTGGCTGACAAGATAGGCATCGGCCAGCTTGCTCTGGCTGAAATAGCGGTTGTCCAGGTCTATTGACTGGATGCTCTCGTTGTAGCCAATCTGGAAATGCCGCTGCAGCAAATAATTGACGATGTTGTATTCGAAGCCGAACGCATTGGCCACATGGGCCGCCAGGGTCTGGAAGATGTTGATGTTGATGGTCTGGCTGATTTCCCCTTCGCCCACGAAGGAGTAGCCGTAGAGCTCCCCATGGGCGGTTTGCGCCTTGGCAAACATCAGGCGCTTGGGGCGTATCGTTGTCAGCAGATATCCGTCCTCTCCCGTCACCCCGGTATGGATCTCTTCCAGGCGGGCGTTGTAGAACGTGACCTTGACCGCTGGCTGGGGCAGGTCGCCAAGAAACACCTTGGCGCTGATCTGGCCGGGTGCATCCAGAAAGATCTGCGCCGCGTCGAACGTTTCGCCATCCGGCGTGTGGGCCAGATTCGTATAGCCTGGGGTCTCGATGATCTCGGTCAGGTCATCGACGGGCTCCTGCCCGGGTTCTGGCTCCGGGGTGCCGCCGCTGTCGGCATCGCCGCCGCAAGCCGTCAGAAGTGGCGGGGCCAGCAAGCTGCCGCATGCGAACTGAATGATATTTCTGCGATTGATGAACATGTACCGCTCCGGTGGTTACAGCATTGGGTTGCGGGTCTGCGCCTCGGTGGGCCTGCGGTGGCAGGCATCACTGAGGCTCAGAACGACATCCCATGAGTAACGCCGGAGAGGGGAAGGTTCGTGGCTATTGCCCAAAAGGGCCATGGCGTAGCGGCGCGGCGCGCCCCGCCGGCGTCAGTCCCGTGGCGGCGCGGCCGCGCCGGGCGGCGTGCCGCTGTCGCCGGAGGTGTGCAGGTCCTGGCTGAACAGGTCCCAGACCGCGATGAACAGCGCAGCGATCAGCGGTCCGATCACGAAGCCCGTGAGGCCGAACAGCGCCATGCCGCCCAGCGTCGAGATCAGCACCACGTAGTCGGGCATCTTGGTGTCCTTGCCGACCAGCACCGGGCGCAGCACGTTGTCGACCAGGCCGATCACCAGCACGCCGTAGGCCGCGAGAATGCTGCCCTTGACGATGTCGCCGGTGGCGAAGAAATACAGCGCGACCGGCCCCCAGATCAGACCCGCGCCCACGGCGGGCAGCAGCGACAGGAAGGCCATGACCACGGCCCAGAGCACCGGGCCCTGGATGCCTAGCAGCCAGAAGATCAGGCCGCCGAGCGCGCCCTGGGCCATCGCGACCGCGAGGTTGCCCTTGATGGTCGCGCGCACCACGGTGGTGAACTTGCTGGCCAGCGCGGCCTTGTGCGCGGGCTCGAGCGGCATCGCGTAGCGAATGCGGCGCGCGAGCTGGGCGCCGTCGCGCAGCAGGAAAAACAGCAGGTACAGCATGACGGCAAAGCTCACCAGGAAACCCAGCGTGTTCTGTCCAATGCCCACGGCCTGCGTGGCCACGACCTTGCTGGCCTGCACGGCGACGGTCGACAGCTTGTCCTGGATGTCGATCACCGATGCCAGGCCCAGGCCATCGAGCGCGCGCGTGGCCCAGCCGGGCAGGGCGGACATGATCTGCTGGAAGTACGCGCCCACGTTGATCTCGCCTGAACTGAGGTTTTCATAGATCAGCGCGGCCTCGCGCACCAGCGAGGCGCCGATCAGCACCAGCGGCAGGATGACGATCAGCAGACAGATGCCCAGCGTCGCCAGCGCGGCCAGCGTCGGCTTGCGCGGCATGCGCGCCAGCAGGCGCTGGTGCAGCGGCGCGAACAGCACGGCCAGGGCCACGCCCCAGAACACCGCGCCCAGGAACGGCCAGAGAATGGCGAAGAAGCCTGCGGTGACTATGCACAGCAACAACAGAAATACGCGGTGATAGAGGGTAGTGCTTTTCATGTGCGCCGCTGCGTTGAAGATAGTTGCAAATGTAATCCACGCGCGCTGCGTCGGAAGAAGTGGCCTTGCCGGTTCGGTGGCACAATGGCGGTCGCAACAAGGCCCTTCCCCATGCCACAGTCGCATCCGCCAATCGGTAAAGCCGTGTCGCGGAAGGTCTACCAACCAGCTAATGCTTTCTCCAGGAAAGCGGAGGTCAGCGGAATATGAGCGAGACAACTGTCTATCAAGCCTACCAAGGCAATACCTATCTCTTCGGTGGCAATGCGCCGTATGTCGAAGAGATGTATGAAAACTACCTTGCCAACCCCGGCAGCGTGCCCGACTCGTGGCGCGAATACTTTGATGCGCTGCAGCACGTGCCCGCAGTCGACGGCTCCAACGCCCGCGACGTGCCCCACCTGCCGGTCGTCAATGCATTCGCCGAACGCGCCAAGCAAGGCGGCACGCGTGTCGTCGTCGCTTCGGGCGCCGACTCCGAGCTGGGCCGCAAGCGCACTGCCGTTCAGCAGCTGATCGCCGCCTACCGCAATGTCGGTCAGCGCTGGGCCGATCTCGATCCGCTCAAGCGCACCGAGCGTCCTTCGATCCCCGAACTCGAGCCGTCTTTCTACGGCTTCAGCGACGCCGATCAGGAAACCGTGTTCAACGTGGGCAACACCTTCTTCGGCAAGGAAACCATGCCCCTGCGCGAGTTGCTCAACTCGCTCAACGAAACCTACTGCGGCGCCATCGGCGCCGAGTACATGTATGCCACCGACCAGAACCAGAAGCGCTGGTGGCAGCAGAAGCTCGAAACGATTCGCAGCAAGCCCCAATTCGACGCCGCGCAGAAGAAGCGCATTCTCGACCGCCTGACCGCGGCCGAAGGCCTGGAGCGTTTCCTGCACACGAAGTACGTGGGCCAGAAGCGCTTCTCGCTCGAAGGCGGTGAGAGCTTCATCGTCGCGATGGACGAACTGATCCAGTCCGCAGGCTCCAAGGGCGTGCAGGAAATCGTCATCGGCATGGCCCACCGCGGCCGTCTGAACGTGCTGGTCAACACGCTGGGCAAGACCCCGCGCGACCTGTTCGCCGAATTCGACCACACGGCTCCCGAAGATCTGCCATCGGGCGACGTGAAGTACCACCAGGGCTTCAGCTCCGACGTGTCCACCGCCGGCGGCCCGGTCCACCTGTCGCTGGCCTTCAACCCCTCGCACCTCGAAATCGTCAACCCCGTGGTTGAAGGCTCGGTGCGCGCACGCATGGACCGCCGCGGCGACCCGCACGGCAAGCAAGTGCTGCCCGTGCTGGTGCACGGCGACGCGGCCTTTGCCGGCCAGGGCGTGAACCAGGAAACTCTGGCGCTGGCCCAGACCCGTGGCTACACCACGGGCGGCACGGTGCACATCATCATCAACAACCAGATCGGTTTCACCACCTCCGATCCCCGCGACACGCGCTCGACGCTGTACTGCACCGACATCGTCAAGATGATCGAGTCGCCTGTGCTGCACGTCAACGGCGATGATCCGGAAGCCGTGGCCCTGGCTGTCCAGCTGGCGCTCGAGTTCCGCATGGAATTCGCCAAGGACGTGGTCGTCGACATCGTCTGCTTCCGCAAGCTGGGCCACAACGAGCAGGACACTCCCGCTCTGACCCAGCCGCTGATGTACAAGAAGATCGCTGCCCACCCCGGCACGCGCAAGCTGTACGCCGACAAGCTGTCCGCGCAAGGCCTGGGCGAGACCCTGGGCGACGACATGGCCAAGGCCTACCGCGCCGCGCTCGACGAAGGCAAGCACACGGCCGACCCCGTGCTGACCAACTTCAAGAGCCAGTACGCCGTCGACTGGAGCCCGTTCCTGGGCAAGCCCTGGACCGACGCCGGCGACACCGCCATTCCGCTGACCGAGTGGAAGCGCCTGGCCGAGAAGATCACCACCATTCCCGAGTCCGTGTCGCCGCACGCTCTGGTCAAGAAGGTGTATGACGACCGCGCAGCCATGGGCCGCGGCGACGTCAACGTCGACTGGGGCATGGGCGAGCACATGGCTTTCGCCTCGCTGGTCGCTTCGGGCTATCCCGTGCGCCTGTCGGGTGAAGACTGCGGCCGCGGTACCTTCACGCACCGCCACTCGGTCATCCATGACCAGAAGCGCGAAAAGTGGGACACCGGTTCCTACGTGCCGTTGCAGAACGTTGCCGACAACCAGGCTCCGTTTGTCGTGATCGACTCGATCCTGTCCGAAGAAGCCGTGCTCGGCTTCGAATACGGCTACGCTTCGAACGATCCCAGCACCATGGTCATCTGGGAAGCCCAGTTCGGCGACTTCGCCAACGGCGCCCAGGTCGTGATCGACCAGTTCATCGCCTCGGGTGAAGTCAAGTGGGGTCGCATCAACGGCCTGACGCTGATGCTGCCCCATGGCTACGAAGGCCAGGGCCCCGAGCACAGCTCGGCCCGCCTGGAGCGTTTCATGCAGCTGGCTGCGGACACCAACATGCAGATCGTGCAGCCGACCACGGCCAGCCAGATCTTCCACGTGTTGCGCCGCCAGATGGTGCGCAACCTGCGCAAGCCGCTGATCATCATGACGCCCAAGTCGCTGCTGCGTAACAAGGATGCGACTTCGCCGCTGTCCGAGTTCACGTCCGGTGCCTTCCAGACCGTGATCCCCGAGCAGGATGCGAAAATCGTCGACAACGCCGCCAAGGTCAAGCGCGTGATCGCCTGCTCCGGCAAGGTGTACTACGATCTGGTGAAGAAGCGTGCCGAGCGCGAGCAGGACGACGTCGCGATCATCCGCGTCGAACAGGTCTATCCGTTCCCGCACAAGGCCTTTGCCGCCGAGCTCAAGAAGTACCCCCAGGCCACCGACATCGTGTGGTGCCAGGACGAGCCGCAGAACCAGGGCGCCTGGTTCTTCATCCAGCACAACATCCATGAAAACATGCTGGATGGTCAGAAGCTCGGTTACTCCGGTCGCGCAGCATCCGCTTCGCCTGCCGTGGGTTACTCGCACCTGCACCAGGAACAGCAAAAGGCGCTGGTCGAAGGCGCATTCACCAAGCTCAAGGGTTTTGTTCTGACCAAGTAAGGCCGGAAACCCGAAATCAGTACAAACCTTTTGGAAAGAAACACCATGGCTATCGTAGAAGTCAAAGTCCCCCAGCTGTCCGAGTCCATCGCTGAAGCGACCATGCTCACCTGGAAGAAGAAGGTCGGCGAAGCAGTTGCTGTCGACGAAATCCTGATCGAAATCGAGACCGACAAGGTCGTGCTCGAAGTGCCTGCGCCTTCGGCCGGCGTGATCACCGAAATCGTGCAAGGCGACGGCGCCACCGTGGTTGCCGAGCAGCTGATCGCCAAGATCGACACCGAAGCGGTTGCCGGCGCTGCCGCTGCAGCTCCTGCGGCCGCCGCGGCAGCCCCCGCTGCTGCGCCTGCCGCCGCTGCCCCCGCAGCCGGTGGCAACAAGGGCGATGTCGCCATGCCCGCCGCTGCCAAGCTGCTGGCTGAAAACAACCTGTCGGCCGCCAACGTGGCAGGCTCGGGCAAGGACGGCCGCGTGACCAAGGGCGACGCCCTGGCCGCCATCAAGGGTGGCGTGCAGTCCACCGCCGCCGTGATCCCCACGGGCGTGCCTACCAAGGCGCTGCCCCAGGTGTCCGCACCTGCGGCCAAGCAGGACCTGGGCGAGCGCCCAGAGCAGCGCGTTCCCATGACCCGTCTGCGTGCCCGCGTGGCCGAGCGTCTGCTGCAGTCGCAGTCGACCAACGCCATCCTGACCACGTTCAACGAAGTGAACATGGCGCCCGTGATGGCCATGCGCAAGAAGTTCCAGGACGACTTCACCAAGGAACACGGCGTGAAGATGGGCTTCATGTCCTTCTTCGTCAAGGCTGCCGTGCACGCCCTGAAGAAGTACCCGGTGCTCAACGCTTCGGTCGACGGCAACGACATCGTCTACCACGGCTACTTCGACATCGGTATCGCTGTCGGTTCGCCGCGCGGCCTGGTGGTGCCCATCCTGCGCAACGCCGACCAGATGAGCTTTGCCGACATCGAGAAGAAGATCGCTGAATTCGGCCAGAAGGCCAAGGACGGCAAGCTGGGCCTGGACGACATGACCGGCGGCACGTTCTCGATCTCCAACGGCGGCACGTTCGGCTCGATGATGTCCACTCCCATCATCAACCCGCCACAGTCGGCCATCCTGGGCGTGCACGCGACCAAGGACCGCGC
>NZ_JAVWWA010000113.1:0-13772 GCF_036666375.1 Comamonas sp.
TTCTTGCCGCTGCCGCAGGGGCAGGCATCGTTGCGTCCGGGCTGCACGCCCTTGACGATGGTCTCCTGGCGCGGGCCCATGCTCTTCCACAGCTGGCGCAGGTCATAGATGCCCCAGATGGCTTCGCCGAACTGCTCCACGCGCGCCTGGCTGGTGCTGGCCGGGCCGTTTTCGTCGTACATGCAGACTTCGGGCTTGCCGGTGTCGTCTTCGGTCAGCGCAACGACCGATTCGAGCGCGGCGTCCAGCCACTGCGCGGCTTCCTTGTCGCGCGGAGCGGCCCACTCTTCGGGCCAGTTTTCGACGGCAAACATGAAGCCCAGCGCCCAGACCTGGCCGAACGAAGGAATCTCCTGGCCTTCCATTTCGGCGCGCTCTTCCTCGGGCAGGCTGGCGATCGCGCCGCGCATGTCCATGGCTTCGGGCTGGAAGGTGCGCTCGTCGTCGAGCGTCTTCACGTCGGCGTCCAGTTGCTGGGAAACCTCATCCCAGCGCGCCTGCCACAGCGCCAGGAAACGCTCCTGCTGCTCGATGTCCTTGAACGCTTCGATCTTGGGCAGGGGCTGGCCTGCGGTGACTTCGAGTTCGGCGCCGTCGCCCAGCAGCATGGGCAGGTATTCGGCCGCGGGAATCGCGCGGCGCGTGCAGACCAGGGCCGTGAGGAAGCCGTCGCAGAATTCCCACTGGGGAATTTCCTCGCCGCGCGAGCGCAGGTCTTCGAGAATCAGGTCCAGTTCTTCGAGCGCGTCGCCGTCCAGCGCCGCATCGGCGGCCGCCAGTTCTTCATCGGCGGGAATGGGAGTGTTTTGTTCGGTCATGGTGAAACTTTCGTGGAGGCCGCAGCCATCACAGGAGCGCGACACGGCCGGGGCTGCGCGGGAACGCAGCAAACAATTGCCGGCAGTGTAGCCGCCCGGCATAGTCACAGCCGGGCATGGGAGTATCCCGGCGCGCAATGGCGCCGGGGGGATTCAGCCCGCGAGCGCGGGTTCGGCCTGGGGAGCGAGCAGCAGATTGCCCACGGTGGCGCCGCGCAGCGCCAGGCGCTTGCGCAGCACCAGCACGGCCTTGTCCTTGCTCAGCAGCAAGGCGCGGTGCTGCACCGCCAGCGCGAGAAAGTGCTGGTCGTCGGGGTCCTTGCAGACGATCTGGATCGCGGGCGCCTCGGGTTGATAGTCGACTCCGGCATCGAAGGCCGCGAGCACGCTTGCGTTGCTCAGGCCGTAGAAAGCCAGGCGCGGCGCGATCTGTGGATAACCCAGCACGCGCTCGAGTTCCACGCGCTGCGCGGCATCGGCGATCCAGCGCAGCTCGCCGTTGGCGAGCAAGGCGCGCAGCGGCGCGATCGCCGGGTCGTCAAAGACCAGCAGATCCAGCACCATGTTGGTGTCGAGCACCAGGGGACGTGGCACCACGCCGTCCGCGGCCGCATTGCACTGCGGCCAGCGCAGCACGATCTTCATGCCTGGGGCGCTGCGCCGTCGGCGTTCTTGCGCGGCTTGACCGCGCCCTTGATCATGTCGAAGCGGAACATGCGGCATTCGATGGGACCGTTCCACAGCGGCACGCGGCGCGACTCCTTGAGGCGCATCTTGCCGGGCAGCTTGAGGTCGGGCGTGAGCATCCACGCCTGCCAGCCGCTGTAGTTCTTCTTCCAGTGCGAGGCGAGTTCATTGAAGAACTCGACGCCGTCCTCGGTCTGCGCGGTCTCGCGGCCCACCTGCTCCACCTGGCCCATGCGCTCGGCCGCATTGCGGCCCGCGGTGCCGGCCGCGGCGATACGCTCGCCGTAAGGCGGGTTCAGCACCATCACGCCGGGCTGCTCGCTGGGCGGCATGCGCTGCAGCGCATCACCGCCGCGCAGATTCACGGCCCGGGCCACGCCCGCGCGCTCGGCATTGCGTTCGGCGAAATCGACCATGCGGTGCGAGACGTCGGAGCCATAGATGCCCACCGGGCTTTCGCAGATCGCGTCTTCGGCCTGGCGCACGATGGCTTCCCAGACATGGGGCTGGAACGGCACGAGCTTCTCGAACGCAAAGCGGCGCTGGATGCCCGGAGGAATCCTGCAGGCGATCTGCGCGGCCTCGATCACCACCGTGCCGCTGCCGCAGCAGGGGTCGTACAGCGGCTGCGGATTGTCGCCATGCGGGTCCCAGCCGGTGGCCGCAATCATTGCCGCGGCCAGCGTTTCCTTGAGCGGTGCATCGCCCTTGTCTTCGCGCCAGCCGCGCTTGAACAGCGCTTCGCCCGAAGTGTCCATGTAGATGGTTGCCTCGTCCGTGGTCAAGTGCAGGTGCACGCGCACGTCGGGATAACGGGTCTCGACGTCGGGGCGCACGCCGGTCTTGGCGCGGAAGCGGTCGGCGATCGCGTCCTTGACGCGCAGCGCGGCGAAATTCAGGCTGGTCAGCGGGCTGTGCTGGGACGTGACTTCGATCTTGAAGCTCTGGCGCGGAGTGAACCAGATTTCCCAGGCCACTTCGCTGGCCGCGCGGTACAGGTCGTTCTCGTTGCGGTACTGCGAGGTCGACAGCTGCACCAGCACGCGCTGCGCGAGCCGGCTGTGCAGGTTGAGCAGCAGCGCATCGCGCCACGAGGCGCGCAGCATCACGCCGCCGCGGCCGACGAGCAGGTCGTGTCCCGTGAGCCCCGTGATACGGTGGGCCTCATCGGCCAGATAGTCCTCAACGCCGGCGGCGCAGGGCAAAAACAGTTGCAGTTGATTCATAGCAGGGGGGCAAGGATACGCGTTTGCCGTGAAGTGCGAACATTCGAGGTCATGTTGCCAGACCCTGGGCGCTACAGCGACTTGCGCAAATTGGCCGGCGCGATCTTCAGCACGTCGCGGTATTTGGCCACGGTGCGGCGCGCGCACTCGATGCCCTGCTCCTTGAGCATGTCGGCCAGCTGGCTGTCCGACAGCGGCTTGAGCGGGTTCTCGGCCGCGACGAACTGCTTGATCAGCGCGCGCACCGCCGTGCTCGACGCATTGCCGCCGGTCTCGGTGCCCAGGCCCGAGCCGAAGAAATACTTGAGTTCATAGGTGCCCATGGGCGTCGACATGTACTTGGCCGTGGTCACGCGGCTGATCGTCGACTCGTGCAGGCCCAATTCGTCGGCGATGTCGCGCAGCACCAGCGGGCGCATCGCGAGTTCGCCATGGGTGAAGAAGTTCTTCTGCCGCTGCACGATGGCCTGCGACACGCGCAGGATGGTGTCGAAGCGCTGCTGGATGTTCTTGATGAACCAGCGCGCCTCCTGCAGCCGCTGCTGCAGTCCCGCATGCCCTTCGCTGCCCTTGTGGCCGCGCAAGGCATTGGCATAGATGTCGTGCACGCGCAGCCGCGGCATCACGTCGGGGTTGAGCTGCACGCTGAACTGCGGCTGGCCGTCGCCGCTGCTGCGCGCCATCTTGCGCACCAGCACGTCGGGCACGACCAGATTGCGCTCGACATCGGCAAAGCGCCGGCCGGGCCGCGGCTCCAGCCGCGCGATCAGGGCCATGGCCGCGCGAATGCGTTCGTCGCTCGCGCCGCAGGCCTGCATCAGCCGGCGCACATCGCGCCGGGCCAGCAGGTCCATGGGCTGCTCGCAGATGCGCAGCGCGGTCTGCACGGTCGCGGCGTCGGTGTGTTCGTCATCGCGCGCCGCCAGGTGCTTGAGCTGCAGCGTGAGGCATTCGGCCAGGTTGCGCGCGCCCACGCCCACGGGTTCGAGCGACTGCAGCAGGCGCAGCGCCACGGTGAAATGGTGGACCAGCTCTTCCTGCTCCTCGAGCGCGTCGGGCCCGGCCAGGCCCGCGGCGAGTTCCTCGAGCGGGTCCTCGAGATAGCCATGTTCGTTGAGCGATTCGATCATGAAGCGCAGCGCCGCGCGATCGACATCGCCCAGGCGCAGCGACAGCGCCTGGCGGTGCAGGAAATCGGTCAGCGACTCATGTCCATGCGCCAGATCCTGGGCTTCGGTGTCGTCGTCGCCGCTGCGCGCGCGCGCTTCGCCGCCCCATTCGCTGTCGTCGGGCGCCAGATCGGCGCTGCCGTCGCCTTCCCAATCGGGTGCGGCATCGGCCGCGGCCGTGACTTCACTGCCGTCGGTTTCGCTGCTGCTGGATTTCTCGCTGGTCGACGCAGTCGATGCGTAGGCGTCGTCGGCATAGTCGTCGCGCTGCGCGGGCACATCGGATTGCGCCAGGCCGAACTCCTCGCGCTCGGCTTCCTCGGTGGTGCGTTCCAGGAACGGGTTGTCGTCGAGCATGTGCTCGACTTCCTGGCTCAGCTCCAGCGTCGAGAGCTGCAGCAGCCAGATCGATTGCTGCAGCTGGGGCGTGAGTGCGAGATGCTGCGATACACGTAGAGACAGACCCGGCTTCAACAGCATTCCCCCTCAGACCGACACAAGCTCATGCACATGGCCATCACATCCGGAAGTGCTCGCCGAGGTAGACCCGGCGTACATCGGCGTTTTCCACGATCTCCGCAGGCGTGCCCTGCGCCAGCACATGGCCGTCGCTGATGATGAAGGCGTGATCGCAGATGCCCAGCGTTTCGCGCACGTTGTGATCGGTGATCAGTACACCGATGCCGCGCGCCTTGAGAAAGCCGATGATGCGCTGGATCTCGATCACGGCAATGGGATCGATACCGGCAAAAGGCTCGTCCAGCAGAATGAAGCGCGGCTGGGTCGCCAGCGCACGCGCGATCTCGACGCGCCGGCGTTCGCCGCCCGACAGCGCCAGCGCAGGCGATTCGCGCAGATGGTCAACGCGCAGCTCCTGCAGCAGCGCCAGCAGGCGGCGCTCGATTTCGTCGCGCGTCAGCGGCTTGCCGTCATCGTCGCGCTGCAGTTCGAGCACCGCGCGCACATTGTCTTCGACACTGAGCTTGCGAAAGATCGACGCTTCCTGCGGCAGATACGACAGCCCAAGGCGCGAGCGCTGGTGGATGGGCATGTTGCCCACCGCCTGGCCGTCGATGAAGATGTCGCCGGCATCGCAGCGCACCAGGCCCACGATCATGTAGAACGACGTGGTCTTGCCCGCGCCATTGGGTCCCAGCAGGCCCACGACTTCGCCTTTTTGCACCGCCAGCGAGACGTCCTTGACGACCTTGCGGCTGCCATAGGATTTGGCCAGGTGCTTGACTTCAAGGCGGCTGGATTCGGGCGGGGTTGGGTTCACGGAGCGCGGCTCATTTCTTCGGTTCGATGGTCATGCTGGGACGCAGGTTCGCGGCCGGCGCGGCAGGCGGGGCCGGCGGCTGCTCCTTGGGCGCGAGCACGGCGCGCACCCGCCCTCCCGAAGCCGTGCTGCCGCCGCCTGGCGCACGGGCCTGGCCGTCGACGGTGAACACATCGGTGAGGTTGTTGTAGACGATGACCGCGCCCGTGATCTCGTCGCTCAGCGCAGTGCCGCGGTAGCGGCGCAGTTCGCCGCGGCGTATCAGCTTGACGTTGTCGACCTTGCCGTCGTACTCGATGACTTCGGCCTCGCCTTCGACATACTCATCGGGCTGACCCGGCAAGGTGTCGCGCTTTTGCCGGAAAAACGCGCGCTTGCCCGGTGCCGCGATCACGGTGCCGAACTGATAGCCCTCGGCATCCTGGCGCACGTCGAGCTGCGCGCCGCGCAGCACGATAGTGCCCTTGGTCATCACCACGTTGCCGGTGAAGACACTGGTCTGCTTGAGTTCATCGTGGCGCAGTGCATCGGCCTCGATGTTCATGGGCTTGTTGCGGTCGGCCTTTTCGGCCTGCACCGTGCCGCAGACAAGGGCTGAAAGCAATAGGAGGGGGAGTAGGCGTTTTTTCATGGAGGGCACGAATCTTGCGACCATTGTAGGGCGTGTCACCCATTAATTCGCCACGCCCTGACATGAACCAGGGGATGAAAGGCCGGACAGCCGCAGGCCCGAGCGAAGCGCGAACACAAAAAAGCCCGCGCAAGGCGGGCTGGTGCGGCATGTGCCGGGCGCTATCAGCCCTTGCGGCTCACGGCGATCAGGTGATCGGTCACGCGCAGCACATTGGCCATGTTGCCGGCCATCGTGCCATCGGTGTAGAAGCGCCCGGCCACGCCGATCGAAGGCACGCCTTCGACGTTGTAGTCCTGCTGCAGCTGGGTCGCCTTGCGCACCTGGTTGGACACGGTGAACGAGTTGTAGGCTTCCTTGAACTTGTTCACATCCACGCCCTGCTTGCCGACCCAGGCAAAGATGTCGTCATCCTTGGCCAGGCGGTTGCGCTCGACGTGGATTGCCTGGAACACCTTGGTGTGGACTTCATCGAGCTTGCCCATGGCGAGCAGCGCGTAGTACAGCTTTTGCTGGGGAACGAAGCTGGCGTTGAAGCCCACGGGCACGCGCTGCACCACCACATCGGCGGGCACCGCCGACTTCCAGGCCGCGAACGCCGGCTCGAAAGCATGGCAATGCGGGCAGCTGTACCAGAAGAACTCGATCACTTCGACCTTGCCGGCGCCGGCGGTGGTCGCCACGGGCTTGGACAGCTTGGCGTAATCCTTGCCTTCCTTGAACGCGGCCTGGGCCAGAGCAGGCGTGGCGACAAAGGAAAAAGCGGAAGCGGAAGCTGCCGCAGCGGCAGCCAGAGAAAACTCACGGCGTTTCATGAAACAACACTCCTTGTTCGGTTCTGATAGGTCAGAGGGCGGGCGCGCTAAAAAGTTCAGCGCTGCACCCGCACCAGCGCGGAATCCACGCCCGCGCCTTCGAGCTTGCCCTTGAGCTGCTCGGCGTCATCGCGCTTGGCGAACGGACCTACGCGCACACGAAACACCGTGCGGCCGTTCTGTTCGCGCTCGCTGACCCGCGACTCCCAGCCCAGCATGGCAAGCTTGGCGCGCTGGGCTTCCGCATCGGACGGGCTGCGGAAAGCGCCGGCCTGCACGAAGTAGTTGAAGCTTTCTGCGGCGCTGGCCTCGGCCGACTTGGCCTTGACCAGATCGCCCAGCGGATCGCTGGACGCCGCCGCCTTGGGGTCCGCCTTGGGGTCCGCCTTGGCGTCCGGTTTGGTGCCGGCAGGCGTCGTGGCGGTGACCGGTGCCACGGGCTGGCTGGTCGGCACATCGGTAGGCGCCGCGGTCACTCCTGCCGTGGCAGGCGCTGCCACCCCGCCCGTCACCGCTCCGGTCGCCGCATCGGGCGCAGCGGGCACGGTGATGCGCGCCGGGTTCTTGCCGTACAGCGGAGAGTTCGGATCCCAATCCTTGTTCTTCTTGGCCTCGGCCGCATCCTGGTCGGCGTTCTTCGACGATTTGCTGAGGAAAGGAACGGGCACCTTGCTGACATATACCGCCACGCCCAGGGCTGCGCCCAGGCCGACGATGATGCCAAGAATGATGCCGAGAATGGTGCCGCCGCGTTGCTGTTTCTTCATGGTGTGATCGGTTTACATGCGTTCTGGAGCGGACACGCCCAGCACTGCCAGACCATTGTGCAACACCTGGCGGGTCGCGCTGATCAACGCCAGGCGCGCCAGCTTGACGGCCTCGTCGTCGACCAGAATGCGTTCGGCGTCGTAGTAGCTGTGATAGGCAGCGGCCAGATCACGCAGGTAGAACGTCACGTCGTGCGGTGCATTGCCCTGGGCCGCCGCGGCCAGCATGTCGGGGTACTTGGCCAGCTGCAGCATCAGCGCCTGCGCCTGCGGGCCTTCGAGCGCCGACAGGTCCACGCTCTTGAGCTGCGCCGCATCGCCGCCCCAGGCCTTGAGCACCGAGCAGATGCGCGCATGCGCGTACTGCACGTAGTAGACCGGGTTGTCGTTGTTCTGCGCCACCGCCAGATCGACATCGAAGGTGTATTCGGTGTCGGGCTTGCGGCTCAGCAGGAAGAAGCGCACCGCGTCCTTGCTGGTCCATTCGATCAGATCGCGCAGCGTCACATACGAGCCCGCGCGCTTGCTGATCTTGACTTCCTCGCCACCGCGCACCACGCGCACCATGGTGTGCAGCACGTAGTCGGGATAGCCCTGGGGAATGCCCACGTCGGCGGCCTGCAGGCCGGCGCGCACCCGGGCAATCGTGCCGTGGTGGTCCGTGCCCTGGATGTTGATGACCTTGGTGAAGCCGCGCTCCCACTTGGCGATGTGATAGGCCACATCGGGAACGAAGTAGGTGTAGCCGCCGTCGCGCTTGCGCATCACGCGGTCCTTGTCGTCACCATAGTCGGTCGACTTGAGCCACAGCGCGTCGTCGAGTTCGTAGGTGTGGCCGTTGGCGATCAGGCGCTCGACGGTGCGGTCCACGCGGCCCGACGTGTAGAGGCTGGACTCGAGGTAGTACTCGTCGAAGCGCAGGTTGAATGCCTGCAGATCCTTGTCCTGCTCGTTGCGCAGGTAGGCGACCGCGAACTGGCGGATGTTGTCGAGGTCTTCGACATCGCCGTTGGCGGTGAATTCGCGGTCGTCGGCCTTGACGGTCTTCTTCGCGAGAAAGTCGTTGGCGATGTCCTGGATGTAGTCGCCGTTGTAGAACGCCTTGCTGGCCGGGTTCTCGGGATCGACGGGCCAGCAGTCATCGCCGGGCTTGAAACCCTTGGCGCGCAGCTGCGTGCTGTTGGTCAGCGTCTGGATCTGCACGCCCGCGTCGTTGTAGTAGAACTCGCGGTGCACATCCCAGCCCTGGGTCGAGAACAGATTGCACAGCGCGTCGCCGAGCGCGGCCTGGCGGCCATGGCCCACATGCAGCGGGCCCGTGGGGTTGGCCGAGACGAACTCGACCAGCAGTTTTTCCGCCCGCGAAGGCTGCTGACCGAACGCCTGCGCCGCCGACAGCACTTCGCGCACGATTTCCTGCTTGGCCGCGGGCTTGAGGCGCACGTTGAGAAAGCCGGGGCCGGCAATTTCCAACGCATCGACCCAGCGCGTGAAAGCCGGCGTGGCCATCAGCGCATCGCTGAGCGTCTGCGCCAGTTGTCGCGGGTTCTGCTTGGCGGCCTTGGCCAGCTGCATGGCAGCCGTGCAGGCGTAATCGCCGTGCGCAGCCACCTTGGGGGATTCGAAAGCGGCGCGCGCACCGGCGCCGGGCGACAATTTTTCCAGCTCAGCGGCCAGGGCCGCGAGCAATTCCAGTTTGACGGAGAGCATCGCGGGATTTTACGTGCCCGCCCCGCTTTGTGCCGCCCACGCGGATTCGACCGTGTGGCGTATGTGCGTCAGCCGCTGCACACTTGTCGTCCGCGGGCTGCTGCCCGGCCCTCGCCGTTCGTCCTGAGCGGGTTAAGCGAGACGTGCATCGCCAGGCGTTATTTCCCGTTCGTCCTGAGCCAGTCGAAGGATGAACGGCCTGGCCTCAAACATCTGGCGCGAAGGCCCCACCAGCGCCGGGCCGCCCCAGCAAAACATCCAATGGGGTCACATCCCCCGCGCCCAGAACACGGCAATGACCGCAATCACCGGCACCAGATGCGCCTGCACCATGATCCAGCGGCGCGTGCCGGCCACGTCCTGCGCGTCGGGCAGCGCCTGGCCCGCAGCCAGGCCGCGCAGCCAGCGGCGGAACGTCAGCGAAGGCTTGATCGACAGCACTGCGACCAGCACAAACAGCGTCACCTTCACATGGAACAGCGGCTGCGAGACATACCAGGACACGCCCTTGGTGCCCCAATACAGGCGCGCAAGCCCGGTGAGCAGCAGCGCCAGCGCCGCGATCCCGTAGATCAGGTCCAGCCGCGCGAGCCGGCGCACCACTGCGGCGTTCATCCATTCGGCACGGCACAGCGCGGCCTGACTCGACAGAAAGACCACAAGGGTCAGGACAGCGAGCAGGTGCAGTGCTGCGAGCGTGGCTTCAAAGGTCATGGGGCAACTCCGTTTTTCCAGAAATCAGCTTGTTGATAGTGATGTTTCAGGTAGTCGATCCACAGCCGCACGCGCAATGGCATGTGCTTGCGCTGGGGAAAGACCACATAGATTCCGTTGGGCGGTGCGGCAAACTCCTCGAGCACGGGCACCAGCCGGCCCGCGGCGATTTCTGCCTCGACCTCCCAGGTGCTGCGCCAGGCAATGCCCCAGCCGCCCAGGCACCAATCATGCAACACCTGCCCGTCCGAGCAGTCGAGCGGACCGCCCGACTTGAAATGCACGACATCGTGCGTGCTCTGATCGGGCTGCGGAATGCGAAACGCCCAGCCCCGGGTCTGCGAGGCGTCGCTCGACAGCGTGAGGCAATCATGCTGCGCCAGTTCGCTGGGATGCGCAGGCGTTCCGCGCCGAGCCAGATAGGCCGGCGTCGCCACGCACAGGCGGCGGTTGTCGGCAATGCGCACGCTCACCAGCGACGAGTCGGGCAGGTCGCCGACGCGCACCGCGCAGTCGAAGCCTTCGCCGGCCAGATCCACCACGCGGTCGCTGAGGTTCAGCGAAATGCTGACTTCGGGATGCAGATCGCGAAAGCGCGGCACCAGCGGCGCGACATGGCGCCGGCCAAAGCCCGCGGGCGCGGTAATGCGCAGATGGCCCGTGGCCTTGACGCCGCCGGCCGAGACGCTGGCTTCGGCATTTGCCACGTCCGACAGCAGCCGCTGGCAGTCTTCGAGAAACGCGCTGCCTTCATGCGTCAGCGAGATGCGCCGCGTGGTGCGCACCATGAGCTTGACGCCCAGATGTTCTTCGAGCGCATCGAGCCGCCGCCCCATGATGGCCGGGGCCACGCCTTCGGCCTTGGCCGCGGCCGTGAGGCTGCCCTTGGTCGCCACTGACACAAATGACTCGAACGCCTTGAGTTTGTCCATGCCGGGATTATGGAGACAAAGCCCGGCAGCGACCTGCAGATAACTCTATGTCGCACTGCGCCATGGCCCGCACCGGCACTTTTGCGTAAAAGTCATGAGTTCTGCACTTTTGAAGCGGTTTATAGGCACAAACAATTCAAATACAGTAGCTCCATGTCCTGCGCACGTCGCAGCGTTGCCCCTTTTTCATTCCGAGGTTGATTTCATGACCGATCGCACCACCGTCCACGGCCTGCAGGTAGCCAACGAACTGCACCAATTCATCAACGACCAGGTGCTGCCCGGCACGGGCGTGGCGCCCGAGACGTTCTGGCAGGGCTTTGACGCCCTGGTCAGCGACCTGGCGCCGGGCAATGCTGCGCTGCTCGCCGAACGCGATCGCCTGCAGACCGAACTCGACACCTGGCACAAGGCCCACCCCGGCCCGATCACCGACATGGCCGGCTACCGCAGCTTTCTGGGCCGCATCGGCTACCTGGTCGAGCCGCCGCAGAACGTGCAGGCCACGACCACGGGCGTGGACGCTGAACTCGCGACCCAGGCCGGTGCCCAGCTGGTCGTGCCCATCCTGAACGCCCGTTACGCGCTCAACGCCGCCAACGCGCGCTGGGGCTCGCTGTATGACGCGCTCTACGGCACCGATGTGATCAGCGAAGCCGATGGCGCCGAAAAGGGCAAGGGCTACAACCCCGTGCGCGGTGCCAAGGTCATCGCCTTCGCACGCAACGTGCTCGACCAGTCGGCACCACTGGCCACGGGCTCGCATGCCCAGGCCAAGCTGTACGCGGTGGTCGACGGCAAGCTCGCGGTCACGCTCGCCGACGGCCAGATCACCGGTCTCAAGGACCCGGCGAAATTCGTCGGCTACCAAGGCAGCGCAGAGGCGCCCTCGTCCGTGCTGCTCAAGAACCATGGCTCGCACCTCGATATCCGCATCGACCGCAGCACGGCCATCGGCAAGTCCGATGCGGCCGGAGTCAGCGACGTGGTGCTGGAATCGGCGCTGTCGACCATCCTCGACCTCGAGGACTCGATCGCTGCGGTGGATGCCGAAGACAAGGTGCTGGGCTACAGCAACTGGCTGGGCATTCTCAAGGGCACGCTGACCGAATCCTTCGACAAGGGCGGCAAGACCGTGACCCGCGGCCTGAACCCCGACCGCGAATACACGGGCGCCGATGGCCAGCCGCTCAAGCTGCATGGCCGCTCGCTGATGTTCCTGCGCAATGTGGGCCACCTCATGACCAACCCGGCCATCCTCTGGGGTGCCGAGGGCAAGGAAATTCCCGAAGGGATTCTCGACGCCATGGTCACCACGGCAATCGCATTGCACGACCTCAAGGGCCTGGGCACGCCGGGCATACGCAACAGCCGCGAAGGCTCGGTCTACATCGTCAAGCCCAAGATGCACGGCCCCGCCGAGGTGGCATTTGCCGACGAACTGTTCGGCCGCGTCGAGCAGGTGCTGGGCCTGCCCGCGAACACCGTCAAGCTGGGCATCATGGACGAGGAACGCCGCACCAGCGTCAACCTCAAGGCCTGCATTGCCGCCGCCGCCGCGCGCGTGGCCTTCATCAACACCGGCTTCCTCGACCGCACGGGCGACGAGATGCACACCGCAATGCATGCCGGCCCCATGGTCCGCAAGGCGGATATGAAGACCAGCGCCTGGCTGCCCGCCTATGAACGCAGCAATGTGCTGATCGGCCTGGGCATGGGACTGCGCGGCCGCGCACAGATCGGCAAGGGCATGTGGGCCATGCCCGACCTGATGGCCGACATGCTGCAGCAGAAGATAGGCCATCCCAAGGCCGGCGCCAACACCGCCTGGGTGCCCTCGCCCACGGCCGCCACGCTGCATGCGCTGCATTACCAGCAGGTCAACGTTGCCGAGATCCAGGCCGAGCTCGAAAAGACCAATGCCGACGCCGCGCGCGACGACCTGCTTGCCGGACTGCTGCAGGTGCCCGTGGTCAAGGAAGCCAAGTGGTCCGACGCCGAACGCCAGCAGGAACTCGACAACAACGTGCAAGGCATCCTGGGCTATGTGGTGCGCTGGGTCGACCAGGGCGTGGGCTGCTCCAAGGTGCTCGACATCCACAACGTGGGCCTGATGGAAGACCGCGCGACGCTGCGCATCTCGAGCCAGCACATCGCCAACTGGCTGCTGCATGGCGTGGTGAGCGAAGCCCAGGTGCGCGCAACGTTCGAGCGCATGGCCGCCATCGTCGACCAGCAGAACGCCGGCGATCCGCTGTACCGCCCCATGGCCGGCCATTTCGACAGCTCCTACGCCTACCGCGCGGCCTGCGATCTGGTGTTCAAGGGCCTGGAACAGCCATCGGGTTACACCGAGCCGCTGCTGCACGCCTGGCGCCAGAAGGTCAAGGCCGCGGCCTGACCGATTCCAGAACGGGCGCGGCCCTGCGCCCACCCCGTTCGTCCTGAGCCTACCTCGCCGGCCGCGTCAAAGGATGAACGGCCTGCCCTCAAAATCGTACAGCGCGCATGGCACGGCCAGGCGCCCTACACTGGCGCATGTCCCGCCCTGCGTTCCCCGACCCCACCCGCTGCCCGCTGTGCGGCCGCAGCAACCAATGCGCCGTCATGGCGGCCACGCCGCCCGAAGACTGCTGGTGCATGGGCGCGAGCATCGCGCCCTCCACCCTGGCGCAGATTCCGGACAGCGCGCGGGGCCAGTCCTGCCTGTGCCCGGCCTGCGCCGCGCTGAAGCCCGTGCCGACAAGCACCAGTCCACCGATATGATGTTTGTTTTTTCCAGGAGTTGTCATGCCCACGTACCATGTTGAAATGATGGAAGGCCGCACCATCGAACAGAAGAAGAAGCTTGTCGCGGAAATCACCCGCGTGAGCGTCGAAGTGCTGGGCGGCTCGCCCGAATCGGTCGACGTCCTGATCACCGATGTGAAGCGCGAGAACTGGTCCACGGGCGGCGTGCTCTGGTCGGAACGCAGCTGATACGCGACCGCGCTTCTGGTGCAACGCCAGAAGCGCCAACGCCGC
>NZ_JAVWWA010000113.1:13872-16662 GCF_036666375.1 Comamonas sp.
CCGCGGCGGCCCCCATCGCGGCCACTGGCGATGGACATCCGGCAAGGTTTGGCGCCCACACCCTGCGCCGCACACGCACTATCTCCCCGCATTGCACACTTTTCGTGCACAGAAGCCGCTGCTGAAGTTAGGCTATAGGCTCACGCCGCACTTTTTTCTTTGTTTTCCCCGACCTCACCATGTGCCAGCTTCTTGGAATGAATTGCAACACCCCGACCGACGTGCGCTTTAGCTTCAGCGGCTTTGCGCAGCGCGCGGGAAACACCGGTGATCACACCGACGGCTGGGGCATCGCGTTCTTCGAGGAAAAGGGCCTGCGTCACTTCGTAGACCACCAGCGGGCCGTGACATCTCCCGTGGCCCAGCTGATCCGCGAATACCCGATCAAGAGCTGCAATGTCATTGCGCATATCCGCAAGGCCACGCAGGGTGTGACCAGCCTGCAGAACTGCCACCCTTTCGTGCGCGAGCTCTGGGGCCGCAACTGGGTGTTTGCCCACAACGGGGATCTCAAGGAATACGCTCCCAAGCTGCACTCCCATTTCCGCCCCATTGGCGATACCGACAGCGAGCGCGCTTTCTGCTGGATCATGCAGGAGCTGTGGAAATCGCATGCGGGCCTGCCCAGCATCGAGGAATTGACCCATACGCTGCGCGATCTCGCGGCCAGGATCGCACCCCACGGCACCTTCAACTTCCTGCTGTCCAACGGCGAAGCGCTGTGGGCGCATGCAACGACAGCGCTGTGCTACACCGAGCGCCGCCACCCCTTTCCCCAGGCGCAGCTCGCGGATGAAGATCTGAGCGTCGACTTCGCGCACGAAACCACGCCCAACGACCGCGTCGCGATCATCGTCACCGCACCGCTGACCAAGAACGAGGAGTGGACACACTTTCGTACCGGAGAACTCAAGGTCTTCGTCGACGGCGCCTGCCTCACACCGCCGCAGAGCGGCGCGGCCTGACCCCTCTGCCTGCGCGCGCCGGGCCGGCGACAAAGACCTCTGAAAGCTTTCATGAAAAAACTCATCAACAGCGTTCTCGACGTCGTCCCCGACATGCTCCAGGGGCTGGCCTTGTCCCAACCCGCAATCCAGTTGCTGCAAGGCCAGAACATCGCGCTGCGCGCCGATGTCGATGCGCTCAAGGCCCGCCATGAAGTCGCGCTGGTCTCGGGCGGTGGCGCGGGGCACGAGCCCGCGCATGCGGGCTTCATCGGGCCGGGTCTGCTCACGGCAGCCGTGGTCGGCGACGTCTTCACGTCTCCCAGCGCCGACGCGGTGCTCGCCGCGATCGAAGCCGTCGCCAATCCTGCGGGCGTGCTGCTGATCATCAAGAACTACACCGGCGACCGCCTCAACTTCGGCCTCGCGGCCGAAATCGCGCGCAGCCGCGGCATTGCGGTGGAGACCATGGTCGTAGCCGACGATGCAGCGCTCAGCGCGCGCGGCGACCACGCGGGCCGGCGCGGCCTCGCGGGCACGGTGCTCGTGCACAAGGTCGCGGGCGCTGCCGCAGCCGCCGGCAAGCCGCTGGCCGAAGTGCACGCTGCGGCAATGCACGCCGCCCAGGCCGTGAGCACCATGGGCGTGGCGCTGTCGCCTTGTACCGTTCCCGCCGCAGGCAAGCCCAGCTTCACTCTGGGCGACGACGAGATCGAGCTGGGCCTGGGCATTCATGGCGAGCCCGGCGTGCAGCGCGCCCCGCTGGCGCCGGCTCGCGTCCTGGTCGAACGCATTCTCAACGTGCTGCTGCAGGACCAGAACATTCAGGCCGAAGAGCGCGTGGCGCTGCTGATCAACAACCTCGGCGGCACGCCCGCCATGGAAATGGCCATCGTCACGCAAGCGGCGCTGCACCATCTGGCGCAGCGTGGCATCCATGCCGAACGCGCCTGGACCGGCACCTTCCTCTCGGCGCTTGAAATGAGCGGCGTATCGCTGTCGCTGATGCGGCTCGATGCGCCGCTGCTGGCCGCACTCGACGCGCCGGCCGAAGCCAGCGCCTGGCCTGCGGCCCACCAGGGCCTGATCGCCAACCCAGGGCGCATCACGCGTGCCGGCGCCGGATCGCTGTCATCGGATACCGCCGGCTACGCCGTAGCGCAGGCCGCCGCACGGCCCGGGCTGAAGCATGCCATCACCCAGGTGCTCGACACGCTGGAAGCGGCCGAGCCCGAGCTGACCCGTATGGACCAGGTGGTCGGCGATGGCGACCTGGGCATCAGCCTGAGCCGCGGCGCCCAGGCCCTTCGCCAGGCCCTGCCCGGCTACCCACTGTACGATCTGCCCGCAACGCTGCGCGCCATGTCGGCCACGCTGCGCAGAGTCCTTGGCGGCACCTCGGGACCGCTGTATGCCATCGGTCTGCTGCGCGCCGCCCAGTCACTGCAGAACACGCCCGGCGACGGTGCTGCGGCCTTGCGCGCGGCAACCCAGGGCATCATGGAAGTGGGTGGGGCGCGCCAGGGCGATCGCACCATGCTCGATGCCTTGATCCCCGCAGCGAGTGCCTGGGAAGACGCGGCCGGGCTGCCGTTGGCGCAGGCCCTGCAGCGCGCGGCCGACGCCGCGGAACAAGGCTGCGCGGCCACCGCCGAGGTCGTTGCACGCCGCGGGCGCTCCAGCTATCTCGGAGAGCGTGCATTAGGCCACCCTGACCCGGGCGCCAAGGCCGTCGCGCTGTGGCTTCAGGCGCTGGCCATCAGCTGCTGAAAGCCCTGGGCCTGACAAACGAAAAAGAGAGCGCGCAGCGCTCTCTTTTTTTGTCTTCATGGAAGTCCGGATTTTG
>NZ_JAVWWA010000114.1:0-16519 GCF_036666375.1 Comamonas sp.
ATAGCCGCCCTTGAGGCGCACCTTGTTGCCGGGGAACAGGCGCTTGTAGCCCTTGACCGGCACTTCCTGGAAGTCTTCGCGTTCAATCCAGACTTCGCGGCCTATGGTGAAGTGGCGCAGCGCGGGTTCCTGGCCTTCGGGCGGGTGGGGCAGCGCGGGCAGCGTGCAGGGCTCGAGGTGACCCGCGCCCATGACCTCATCCCAGTTCTCCAGCACCAGCTTGACCGGGTCGAGCACGGCCATGCCGCGGTGGGCCTGGTTCTCGAGATCTTCGCGCAGGCAGCCTTCGAGCGTCGCGTAATCGATCCAGCTGTAGTCCTTGGTCACGCCAATGCGCTCGCAGAACGTCTGCAGGCTTTGCGGCGTGTAGCCGCGCCGGCGCAGGCCGACCACGGTGGGCATGCGCGGATCGTCCCAGCCCTGCACGATGCCGTTGTCGACCAGATGCTTGAGCTTGCGCTTGCTGGTGATGACGTAGGTCAGATTCAGGCGCGCGAATTCATACTGGCGCGGCTGGGGCGCGGCGATCAGGCCGCCGGTGACCAGCTGGTCGAGCAGCCAGTCGTAGAACGGGCGCTGGTCTTCGAATTCAAGCGTGCAGATCGAATGCGTGATGTGTTCCAGCGCGTCTTCGATCGGGTGGGCGAAGGTGTACATCGGGTAGATGCACCACTTGTTGCCGGTGTTGTGGTGTTCGGCATGGCGCACGCGGTAGATGGCCGGGTCGCGCAGGTTGATGTTGGCCGCGGCCATGTCGATCTTGGCGCGCAGCACGGCCGCGCCGTCGGCCAGCTGGCCGTCGCGCATGGCGCGAAAGCGCTCGAGATTTTCCGCCGGCGTGCGATCGCGGAACGGGCTGTTGGTGCCCGGCCGGGTGAAGTCGCCGCGGTTGGCGCGCATTTCCTCGGCTGTCTGTTCATCGACATAGGCCAGGCCCTGCTCGACCAGGTATTCGGCCGCGCGGTACATGAAGTCGAAATAGTCGCTGGCCTGGTAGGGCGCGGCCGTTCCGGGCGCCTCACCGGCCTGGGCCCAGTCGAAGCCCAGCCAACGCACGGCATCCATGATGCTGTCGACGTATTCCTGGTCTTCCTTTTCCGGGTTGGTGTCGTCGAAGCGCAGATGGCAGACACCGCCGTAGTCGCGTGCCAGGCCGAAGTTCAGGCAGATGCTCTTGGCGTGGCCGATGTGCAGATAGCCGTTGGGTTCGGGCGGAAAGCGCGTGCGGATCTTGGCCGGATCGGGCTCGCCGGCCGCATGGTGCGCGGCATCGCCAGGGCTTCCGCCCCAGCGGCGCTGGGCATGTGCACCGCGGGCCAGGTCGGCCTCGATGATCTGGCGCAGGAAGTTACTCGGCTTGACCGGTTCTGGGAGGGTGTTGGTGGCGTCGGAAGAACTCATCCCGGCATTTTAGGCGCGGGGGGCCGCAGAGGTGTTCTTACGAACGGAAACTTGTTCGTCGCGAATAGAAACAATTTAGACGCAGTTTCAGGCCATCCTATTCCCATGGTCGCGCGTTAAGTACTTCAAGCGGTGCTTTTTGCGCTGCGGCAGGCCGATCCCCGGCGCGCCGATTCGAACAAGGAGTTCCAGATGACAACAACAAGCCTTTCGCTGAAATCGTGGCGAGCGCGTGTCGCCGGTGCCGCACTGGCGTTCGCCGCCCTGGCTGGCGCGGGCGCCGCCCAGGCGCGCGATGTGGTCTGGTCGGTGGGCGTGCAGTCGCCGGGCATTTCCGTCGGCGTTGCCAATGCGCCGCCGGTCTATGTCGCTTCCGGCCCCGTCTATTACGCGCCGCCACCACCGGTGTATTACGCGCCGCGCCCGGTGTACCAGGCCGCTCCGGTCTATGTCGTGCCTTCGCACCGCGGCTATTACGGCCGTCCCTACTACCGCGACCACCCGCGCCACTACGACAAGCACCGCGGTCATGGCCACCGCCACCACGATCGCCGCGAGATGCATCGCCACGGTCATCGCTGAGCGCTCGCCAGGCACAGGCTGGGCCACGCATAATCCGGCGGTCTGACGTCCGGAGTGTTGTGTGAAAACTGTCTATGTCCTGAACGGCCCCAATCTCAATCTGCTGGGCTCGCGCGAGCCGACCATCTACGGGTCGGCGACGCTGGCCGATGTCAAGGTCCTGTGCGAACAGGCCTGCGCGCGCCATGGCCTGGCGCTGGCTTTCCACCAGAGCAACCATGAAGGCCAGCTGGTCGACTGGATCCACGAAGCCGGCCGCCTGCATGGCCAGGGCCAGCTCGCGGGCCTGATCTTCAATGCCGCGGCCTATACGCACACCAGCGTGGCGCTGCTCGATGCCGTCAAGGGCACGGGCGTGCCGCTGGTCGAGCTGCACATCAGCAATGTGCATGCGCGCGAAAGCTTTCGCCACCATTCCTACCTGTCGGCCGCGGCGCGCGCCGTGATGTGCGGCTTCGGTGTGGCCGGCTACGGCCTGGCGATCGACGCCGTCGCGCAATGGTGAGCGCGCCCATCGATGCGCTGCAGGCGCAGGCGCGGCGCGTGGCCACGCCCATAACCGGGGGCGGCCAGATTGTCTGGCATGTCTGGGGCGAGGGCGCGGGCGGCGTGCCGCTGGTGCTGCTGCATGGCGGCAGCGGCAGCTGGACCCACTGGCTGCGCAACATCGAAGCCCTGGTGGCCGCGGGCCGCGAAGTCTGGGCTCCGGATCTGCCGGGTTTTGGTGACTCGGACGGCGTGCCCGAAGGGCAGGATGTCGACACCATGCTCGCGCCTTTGGAGCAGGGGCTGCGGCAGCTGCTGGGCCCGCGCAGCTTTGATCTGGTGGGCTTTTCCTTTGGCGGCATGACGGCCGGCATGCTGGCCGCGGCCTTTCCCCAAGGTGTGCGCCAGCTGGTGGTGGTGGGCGCGCCCGCCATGTGGATGAGCAGCGGCAAGGCCGTGCGACTGCTGGGCTGGCGCCATCTGGCCAGCGAAAGCGCGCGCGAACAGGCCCATCGCCACAACCTGCAGGCCTTGATGCTGCACGACCCGGCGCGCATCGATGCCGACACGCTGGCGCTGCATGTGCAGAACGTGCTGCGCGACCGCCTGCCGCGTCGGCGCCTGTCGCAGACCGATGTACTGGCCCAGTCGCTGGGTCGGGTTGCATGCCCGGTGCATGCCATCTACGGCCGGCACGACGTGCTCTACAGCGGCCGGCATGCGGCGCTCGAGCAGGCGTTCGTGGCCGCAACGCCGCGTTTCGCCGGTATGCACTGGGTCGAAGATGCCGGTCATTGGGTGCAATACGAGCAGCCCGCGCGCTTCGATGCACTGCTGCTGTCATGTCTTGCGGCGGGCGGGCGCTAGGGCGTGCGCATCGCGGCCGCGTGCACCGCGCGGCCCGCGGCCAGCGGGTCGCCGGTGCGGTTGAAAGTGTCCACCCATAGGTGGTAGCTGGGCATCTGGGCTTCGTCCCAGGGATGGAAGCCGGGCTTGAAATAGCGCAGCCAGGCTCCCAGGTCGCGCGTGAAGATGCCGCGCGGGCCGTAGGCCCACCACAGGCCCGGGCCCAGCAGGCGCAGACGCTGCCACAGCGTGAAGCCGTCGGACCTGAGCATCAGCATCAGGTACAGCAGCACCTGCACGTTGAAGCTCAGGGTGCTTTCCAGCAAAGCCGCACAGCGGCGCAGGTAGCCCACGCGCGCCGCCTGCTGCATCACGTCGAAGGCCACGGCGCGGTGCTCGAGCTCCTCCATGGCATGCCAGCTGTACAGCGCATGCAGGCGTGGATCGGCGGCGTCGAGCGCGCCGCGGCGCGCGAACAGGCCGCGCGCCATGATGGCCGTCAGATGCTCGCAGGCCGCGGTTGCCGCCAGCGTGTGCTTCCTGGGCAGGAAGCGGCGCATGAAGCCGAACAGGAAACGGCGCGTATAGCCTTCGAGCCGGTCCACATCGACGCCCTGGGCCCTGAGGCGTTCGTTGAACTGGCTGTGCAGCATGCCGTGCTGGCCTTCCTGGCGGATGAAAGCCTGGATGTCCTGGCGCAGGCGCGGATCGGTGACCGCATCGCGGAAGTCGCGCACGCAGCTGATGAAGTAGCGTTCGCCTTCGGGAAACATGATCGACATGGCGTCGAAGAAACGCGTTCGGAACGGCTGGCCGTCGAGCCAGAAGCGCGGGATGTCGCCCTGCAGGCCGAAATCCAGCCGTTCGCGCGCGGTGATGGAATGGTCTGATGTCATGGGAAGCTCCTCGGGAGGTGCCGTGGCCTGGCCGAAGTGCAGGCAGGGATGGGTCAGCGGGCCGTGGCGCAGCGTCTTGACATCGCGCCGGTAGTCCATGGGCAGGGCCCAGGGCGGACGCAGGCCCTGACGCGGCAGGCGCGGCGAGGCGCGTCGCACATAGCCCGAAGCCAGGTCCAGCAGGGCGCGCGTGGGCATGCCGGGCGCGGGCAGCTCGGCGCGGCAGATGGCCTCGCGATGGCGGTCCATGTGCGTCAGCAGGCGGCAGAAGTGTTCGCATACCAGGCCGATCTTGAGGGTCCAGGACGCGTTGGTGTAGCCGATCGCAAAGGCCAGATTGGGCACGCCGTCCAGCAGCATTCCGCGGAACACCACCTTGCGCGCGAGATCGACATCCGTGCCATCGACACACAGCCGCATGCCGCCCAGCAGCTGCAGGTTCAGTCCCGTGGCGGTGACGACGATGTCGGCCGCGAGCTCTGCGCCCGATTGCAGCCGCAGGCCCTGCGCCGTGAAATGCGCGATGTGGTCGGTGACGACCGTGGCCCGGCCCGTGGCGATCGTCTGGAACAGATCGCCGTCGGGCGCGATGCACAGGCGCTGGTCCCAGGGCGCATAGGGCGGATTGAAATGCAGCTCGACGGGGTAGCCGCGCGGCAGTGCGCGCCGGTTGTTGGCGCGTATCAGCCGGCGCGCGACGCGCGGATGGTGCCGGCACAGGCGCCAGAGCGCGCGCCCCAGCGCAATGTTCCTCTGTCGCAGCAGGCCGTGCGCCCAGCGCGGGGGCAGCAGTCGCTGCAGCAGGCCGGCCACGGGGTCGGCCGAGCGCAGGCCCAGCACATAGCCAGGCGTGCGCTGCAGCAGCGTGACATGCGCGGCCTTGTCGGCCAGCGCGGGCACCAGGCTCACCGCGGTCGCACCGCTGCCTATGACCAGCACGCGCCGCCCGCTCCAGTCGAGCTGCGCGGGCCAGTGCTGGGGGTGGACCACCGTTCCCTGGAATTGCGCCAGGCCCGGCAGTTCGGGGGTGTAGCCGCGGTCATGGCGATAGTAGCCGGCCGCGCAGAAGATCCAGCGGCAGGAAAGCTGCCGGCGTGTGCCAGTGTCGGCGCGCTCGACCTCCACCGTCCACAGCGCGGTCGCGCTGCTCCATGCAGCCGCAACCACGCGCTGCTGCAGCCGCACCCGGCGGTCCACGCCGTTCTCTGCCGCGGCTTCGCGCAGATAGGCCAGGATCTGCGCGGCGCTGGCCATTGCCGGGCCGGGGCCCCACGGCTTGAACGCATAGCCTAAGGTATGCAGGTCGGAGTCCGAACGCGCGCCGGGGTAGCGGAACAGGTCCCAGGTGCCGCCTGTGGCGGCGCGCGCTTCAAGAATGGCGTACGAGCGCGCCGGATGGCTCTTTTGCAGGTAATACGCCGCCGCCAGCCCCGACAGGCCGGCGCCGATGATCAATACGTCCAGATGCTCCATGGCTGCGCTCGGGTCGGGCATATGCTGCCTCCAACGCGAAGATAAGGCCCATGGTGGCGACAAATTCCGGCGCTGACAAGGTTGCGGCGGCGGCGTCGCGCGTTTGCATCAATGGGGCGGCTGTGCCGTTTGTGCCACCGGCGACAAGGGAAAAGCGCGGGCCGGCTTCTGAATGGCCGGCTACGCGGTCAAAATGGCGGCATGTCTCTCACTGTCTGCATGGATGAAGTCCAGCTGAGCGCCATCCGCGCCCAGGGCGCGGGCGGCCAGAATGTCAACAAGGTGTCCAGTGCGGTGCACCTGCGCTTCGACGTGCGCGCTTCATCGCTGCCCGAGCCGGTCAAGGAGCGGCTGCTGGCGCTGAGCGACCAGCGGCTCACGGCGGACGGGGTGGTGGTCATCAAGGCCCAGCAGTTCCGCAGCCAGGACATGAACCGCGCCGACGCACTGGCGCGCCTGCAGGCCTTGGTCGATTCGGTGGCCCATGCACCGCGCGTGCGCCGCGCGACCCGGCCCACCATGGCGTCCAAGCGCCGGCGCCTTGAAGGCAAGAGCGTGCGCTCGGCCACCAAGGCCTTGCGCGGCAAGCCGAATCCGGACTGAGCCTGAGGCATGATCGGGCACGCGTTGCGCCTGCCGCGCTGCGCACTATTGAATCCGCTGATGGAAAAGGAATGCCATGACCCGTTTGACCAATCTGCCGCTAGAGTTCCTGCAGCGTGAACCCGCAGCGCCAGGCGCCGAGCCCTGGCTGCTGGTGCTGATGCATGGCGTGGGCAGCAACGAGCAGGATTTGTTCGGTCTCGCGGCCTATGTGCCCGCGCATTTCCATGTGCTGAGCCTGCGCGCGCCTTACCCTATGGGAGTGCAGGCCCATGCCTGGTTCCAGTTCACCGTGGACACCAACGGCACGCGCCACATCAATGTCGCGCAGGAGCGCGCCGCACGCGAACAGCTAGAGCGCACCGTGGCGCAGGCGCAAAACGAACTGGGCATTGCGCCCGAGCGCACGGTGCTCGGCGGCTTCAGCCAGGGCGGCATCATGGCGCTGTCGACGCTGCTGACCCGGCCGGCGACGCTGCGCGCGGCCATGGTCTGGCACAGCCGGCTGCTGCCCGAAGTGCGTTCGCTGCAGGCGCCGGCCGAGCAGTTTGCCGGCAAGTCGCTGTGGATCAGCCACGGCACCTACGACAATGTGATTCCGCTGACCAGTGCCCACGCCATGCGCGACCACGTGCAGGCGCTGCCGCTGGCGCTCGAATACCGCGAGTACGCGAGCGCGCATGAAATCCGCCCCGATGAATTGCAGGCCAGCATGGCCTGGCTGGACGGCCTGCGCTGAGGGTCAGCCCTTGCGCCCGGGCTCGAAGAACGCCGCGAGCTGCGGCGCCAGCGTGGGGAATTCCTGCGCGAACTGCGCCCGATTGACGAAATAGGCTTCGCAGGCCACGGCAAAGAACTCGGGCGGGGCCGTGGCGCCATAGCTGTCGAGCCAGGGCTGGGCGCCGCCGAAGCGCTCGGCGATGATCACCTGTTCGCGAAACTTCTCATAGGCCGGCTCCCAGGCCGCATGCCACAGCGCGCGCGCCGCGCGCGTGCTGGCGCTGCCCATGAAGCCGGGAGGCAAGGGCGGGCAGCCGTCGGCCGCGCCGTTGCGCATGTCGATCTTGTGCGCGAATTCGTGGATCACCACACTCGTGCCTTCGGCCATGCTGTGGCGGCTGTCGTCCACGGCCTGCCAGCTGAGCATCACCGGTCCGCCTTCCATGGCTTCACCCAGCAGCACTTCGTCGTAGTAGTGGACCACGCCGGCTTCGTCCACGGACTCGCGCCGCGCCACGGCTTCGCCCGGGTGCACCACGATGCCGACGAAATCGTCATACCAGGTCAGCGCCTCGCGCGGCGTGCCCCAGTGCAGCAGCGGCAGGCAGGCCTGGGCCGCGATCTGCACCGCCATGGCATCGGTCACTTCCAGGCCGTGCGCGCCATGGAACTGCTTGCGCTGCAGGAACAGCGCGGCCAGCGCGCGCAGCTTGGCCTGGTCGGCCAGGGCCAGGGCCTGTAGGAACGGATAGGCCTGGATGGCCGAGAGCCACAGGCCGGCATCTATCTCGGGCACGGGGGCCAGACGGCTTTGGATCTGGTTCCAGAAGCGGCGCAGGCTCATGCGGCGGGACAGGGCCAGGGCAGGCGCTGCAGGCCTTGGAGGCGATCGAGCCGCAGCACTTGGGCACGCGCCGGTGTGGCATCCAGGTCCCAGTCGCTGAGCACGATGCGCCGCATTCCCGGCGCCAGTTCATGGTCGGCGGGTCTATGGGTATGGCCGTGGATCAGCGTGGTCGCGCGCGCGGCCTGCAGCCAGTCGAGGCTCGCTTGCCGGTCCAGCTCCGCATAGACCATGGCCGCGCGCTGGTGCGAATGGCTCTGGTCGCGCATGCCGCGCGCCTGGGCGCGACGAGCCTCTATCGGCTGGCGCAGGAACGCGTCCTGCCAGGCGGCGGTGCGCGCCATGGCGCGAAAGCGCTGGTAGTCGGTGTCGTCCAGGCACAGCGCGTCGCCATGGCTCAGCAGATAACGCTGGCCGGCGAATTCGAACGCGGTCGGGTCGCTGAGCCAGGTGCAGCCGCTGCGCTCGGCAAAGGCCGGGCCCGTGAGAAAGTCGCGGTTGCCCTGCATGAAGAACAAGGCCTTGTGCCGCGCGATCGCGCGCATGCGTTCGCAGCAGCGCGCTTCGAAGCTCTGCGCGTCGTCCAGCACATCGTCGCCTATCCAGACCTCAAACAGGTCGCCGAGCATGAACACCGCGTCGGCGGTGGTGTGCGTCAGGTAATCGAGCCAGGCCGCGACGGTGCGTGGCTCGCCGGCCTGCAGATGCAGGTCGGAAATGAATTCAATGCGCTGCCATTCGGCGGGCACCGGCAGCTCGAAGGCGGCGGGAACCGAAGGCAGGGCGGGGGCATCAGGATGCGGCATGCGCGGCTTTCTGAGGGGCCCCGGAGAACTGCCCGCGCAGCAGGCGGCGCAGCACCGGGCGGCGCTGGCTTGCGTACGCGGGCAATGGTCGCGCCATTTACAGGGCCACGGCCTTTTCAATCACGACGTCGGTCAGGGGCACGTCGTCATGGAAGCCCTTGCGGCCGGTCTTCACGCCCTTGATGGCGTCGACGATTTCCGTGCCCTTGACCACCTTGCCGAACACGGCATAGCCCCAGCCTTGCGCGCTGGGAGCGGTGTGGTTCAGGAAGCCGTTGTCGGCGACGTTGATGAAGAACTGGGCGGACGCCGAGTGCGGGTCGCTGGTGCGTGCCATCGCCAGGGTGTACTTGGTGTTCTTCAGGCCGTTCTTGGCTTCGTTCTCGATGGGCGCAGCCGTGTCCTTTTGCGTCATGCCGGGCTCGAAACCGCCGCCCTGGACCATGAAGCCAGGAATCACACGGTGGAAGATCGTGTTGTTGTAGTGGCCCTTGTTCACATAGGACAGGAAGTTTTCGGTCGACTTGGGGGCCTTTTCGGCGTCGAGTTCGATGGTCACCACGCCGTGGCCGGTGATGTGCAGTTCAACTTGTGGGTTGCTCATGGGAATTCCTTTGGAGATGGGGTGAAAAAAGGGGTGGCAGCGTGGCCTCAGCCGGCCGCGCCTCAGCCGGCCGCTACCGACGAACTTCAGGGCAGCACGCGCGCCGAGACAATCGTGACTGCCGTCGTGGGCACATTCTGGTGCATGCCGCGATTGCCCGTGGGCACAGCGCGGATTTTGTCGACCACGTCGGAGCCGCGCACGACCTTGCCGAACACCGCGTAACCGTGGCCGTCGGGCTGGGGTGCATTGAGCGAGGCATTGTTGGCGACGTTGATGAAGAACTGGGCCGTGGCCGAGTTCGGATCGCCGGTGCGCGCCATGGCAACCGTGTACTTGTCGTTCTTCAGGCCGTTGCGCGCTTCGAGCGGAATCGGGGGCTGGGTGGGCTTTTGCTGCATGTCCGCGGTGAAGCCTCCGCCCTGGATCATGAAGCCGTCCATCACGCGGTGGAACACCGTGCCGTCGTAATGCTTGCTGTTGACGTACTGCAGGAAGTTGGCAACGGTCTTGGGTGCCTTGGCGGCATCGAGTTCGAGCACGATCGCGCCCAGCGAGGTCTTGAGCTCGACCTGGGGCGAAGTCTGGGCGGCAGCGCCGGTGGCCGCAAACAGGCCGGCGGACAGCGCCAGGCCGGCCAGGGTGAAAGTGGTTTTTCTGCGGGAAATCATGCGTGACTCCTGGATTGGAATGGCTGTGGGAAGGCCTGCGGCGGCGCCAGTTACCGCCGGTCGCTCGGATCGGGTAACAGGTGCGGCCGAAACGGCCAGGACCAAGGGCCTGGGCCCCGGCTTATTTCTTCGCCGCGGGGGCTGCGGGCTGCAGCATGCTGCGCAGCTGGGTCAGCTTGGGGCGCAGGTTGGTTGCGGCGCGCGGGTCGAGGTCCTGCGAGCGCAGGTATGACTGGTAGGCCAGGCGCGCATAGATGTCGCCCAGGTTCTCGTGCGCGACCGCATAGGTCGGGTTGTTGCGCACCGCGGCCTCGAGCGCGCCCTTGGCCTTGTCGAGATCGCCGTCGGCGGCGTAGATCACCGCGAGGTTGTTGTAAGGCTCGGCCAGTTCGGGATATTCCTCGATCAGCAGCGTGAACGTCGCGATCGCATCGGCCTTCTGGCCGGCATCGGTCTGGGCCACGCCCTTGAGGAAGCGCATCTGCGGGTCGCGCGCGTTGCTTGCGAGGTAGCTGTCGGCGCGGGCGATGGCGCCCGCAGCATTGCCGGCGCGCAGCAACTGGTTCACTTCGGCGTAGTCATCGGCATGGGCGGCGCCTGCGGTGAGCACGGTGGCCAGGGTCAACAGGCGCAGGGTGCGGGAGAGGGCGTTGCGTGCAGGCATGTAGGTGCTTTCGGTGCGGGCAGGGACGGGCCTGCGGCGCGGGCTTATACTTCGATCAATTGTAGCTGAGGGGTGTCAGCCCGCATGGACCCTGGTGCCCCCTTTCCGGGTGCCCCTGTGCCAGGCGCACACTTCTTGCTACATGGGACCCAGGGCCTGTCATCTTCGGCAGGCCGCTCCCCTCTCTCCCTCGTAACAGATATTCCATGAGTTTGCGTATCTACAACACGCTGTCGCGTGCATTGGAAGCGTTTTCGCCGATAGAACCGGGCCATGTCCGCATGTATGTGTGCGGCATGACCGTCTACGACCTCTGCCATCTGGGCCATGCGCGCTCGATGGTTGCTTTCGACGTGGTGCAGCGCTGGCTGCGCGCCAGCGGCCTGCGCGTGACCTATGTGCGCAACATCACCGATATCGACGACAAGATCATCCGCCGCGCGGTCGAGAACGGCGAGACCATTCGCCAGCTGACCGACCGCATGATTGCGGCGCTGCACCAGGATGCGGACGCGCTGGGTATCGAGCGCCCCGATTTCGAGCCGCGCGCCACCGACTATGTGGCGCAGATGCAGAGCATGATCGGCCGGCTGCAGCAGCGCGGCCTGGCCTACCAGTCCGGCAATGGCGATGTGAACTTCGCGGTGCGCAAGTTCCCGGGCTACGGCAAGCTGTCGGGCAAGTCGCTCGACGAGCTGCAGGCCGGCGAGCGCGTGGCCGTCGATGACGGCAAGAGCGATCCGCTGGACTTCGTGCTCTGGAAGAGCGCCAAGCCCGCCGAGCCCGAAGAAGTCAAATGGGACAGCCCCTGGGGCCAGGGCCGCCCGGGCTGGCACATCGAGTGCTCGGCCATGGGCTGCGAGATGCTGGGCGAAAGCTTCGACATCCACGGCGGCGGTGCCGACCTGCAGTTTCCCCACCACGAAAACGAGATTGCCCAGAGCGAAGGCGCGACCGGCAAGACCTTGGCGCGCACCTGGATGCACAACGGCTTCATCAACGTGGACAACGAGAAAATGTCCAAGTCGCTGGGCAATTTCTTTACCATTCGCGATGTGCTCAAGGAGTTCGACGCCGAGACGGTGCGCTTCTTCGTGGTGCGCAGCCATTACCGCAGCCCGCTGAACTACAGCGATGTGCATCTCAACGACGCGCGCTCGGCGCTCAAGCGCCTGTACACGGCGCTGAGTCTGGTGCCCGCGGCCGAGGTCGCGATCGACTGGGCCCAGCCCCAGGCCGCGCGCTTCAAGGCCGCAATGGACGACGATTTCGGCACGCCCGAAGCCGTGGCCGTGCTGTTCGAGCTGGCCGCCGAGGTCAATCGCAGCCAGAGTGCCGAAACTGCGGGCCTGCTCAAGGCGCTGGGCGCATGCCTGGGTCTGCTGCAGGACCGCCCCGAGGCCTTCCTGCAGGCCGGCGTGGCTGGCGGCGTGGACGCCGACGCCGTGCAGGCGCAGATCGCGGCGCGTGCCGCGGCCAAGGCCGCGAAGGACTGGGCCGAAGCGGACCGTATCCGCCAGGCCCTGCTGGCCCAGGGCATCGTGCTCAAGGATTCCGCGGCCGGCACCACCTGGGAGGCCGCGCCATAAGCGCCGCAACCCATGGATTTTCATTTCAATGTGTTTAATGTAGGCGGTACCAGCGGTGAATGCTCCTAAAGAGATAGCGAACGTGGTGATCACGCCGTTGTCTGCGCCTGCCTACTGGGCAGAAGCCTGCAAGCACCTGGTCAAGAAGGACCGGGTCATGAAGCGCCTGATTCCGCAATACGCGGGCCAGGCGCTGCAAACGCGCGGCGACGCTTTCGTGACGCTTGCGCGTTCGATCGTCGGCCAACAGATTTCGGTCAAGGCCGCACAGACGCTGTGGAACCGCGTGGCACTGCTGCCGGCGAGCATGACGCCCGAGCATCTGCTGCGCCTGAAGGTCGACGACATGCGCGCCGCCGGTCTGTCGGCGCGCAAGGTCGACTACCTGGTCGATCTGGCCGTGCACTTCACCGAAGGCCGGCTGCACACCAACGACTGGGCGACGATGGGCGACGAAGCCATCATTGCCGAGCTGATGGCGATCCGCGGCGTGGGCCGCTGGACGGCCGAGATGTTTCTGATTTTTTACCTCATGCGTCCCAATGTATTGCCCCTCGACGACGCGGGGTTGATCAGCGGGATCAGCAAGAACTATTTCTCGGGCGATCCCGTCAGCCGCAGCGATGCGCGCGAGGTGGCGGAGGCCTGGAAGCCCTGGTGCAGCGTTGCGACTTGGTATATTTGGCGCTCGCTCGACCCGCTGCCTGTGGCCTATTGATACACCCGAGGCCCTCAGCCCAAGGCCGGGACAAGGAGAAAAACATTGGCGAAAAAGAATTTTCTGGACTTTGAGCATCCCATTGCCGAGCTCGAATCCAAAATCGAAGAACTGCGCTATGTGCAGACCGAAAGTGCTGTCGACATCTCGGAAGAGATCGACCAGCTGAGCAAGAAGAGCCTGCAGCTCACGCGCGACATCTACAGCGATCTGAGCCCCTGGCAGATCACCAAGATCGCGCGCCACATCGAGCGTCCCTATACGCTCGACTATGTGCGCGAAATCTTCACCGATTTCGTCGAGATGCACGGCGACCGCCACTTCGCGGACGATCAGTCGATCGTCGGCGGCCTGGCGCGCTTCAACGGCCATGCGTGCATGGTCATCGGTCACCAGAAGGGCCGCGACACCAAGGAGCGCACGCTGCGCAACTTCGGCATGACGCGCCCCGAAGGCTATCGCAAGGCCTTGCGCCTGATGAAGACCGCCGAGAAGTTCAAGCTCCCGGTGTTCACTTTCGTCGACACTCCGGGCGCCTACCCGGGCATCGATGCCGAAGAGCGCAGCCAGTCGGAAGCCATTGGCCGCAACATCTACGAGATGGCGCAGCTGCAGACCCCGATCATCTCCACCGTCATCGGTGAAGGCGGCTCGGGCGGCGCGCTGGCGATCAGCGTCGCCGATCAGGTGCTGATGCTGCAATATTCGGTCTACTCGGTGATCAGCCCCGAAGGCTGCGCATCCATTCTGTGGAAGACCGGCGACAAGGCGGAAGAAGCCGCTTCGGCCATGGGCATCACGGCGCTGCGCCTCAAGGCGCTGGGCCTGGTCGACAAGATCGTCAGCGAGCCCGTCGGCGGCGCGCACCGCGATCCCAAGCAGATGGGCACCTTCCTCAAGCGCGCGCTCGGCGATGCCTATCGCCAGCTCGCCGACCTGAGCCCCAAGGAGCTGCAGGACCGCCGCTACGAGCGCCTGCAAAGCTACGGCCGCTTCTCGGACACCAAGGCCGAGAACCGCTGAGACCGTTTGCCCTGATCCTGAGCGTGTCGAAGGATCTAAGGGCGCAACGACTCTATGCGCCTGCGGCGCATCCATCAACGGCTCCCGCGGGAGCCGTTTGCCATTGCCGGGCCCGAGCAGAAAAGGAAAGCATGACCCAGTCGTTTGATGCCGCCATCGCCGCCTTCGCGCCGCCGCTGCCGCTGGCCGTGGCGCTCAGCGGCGGCGCCGATTCGACGGCGCTGCTGCTGGGCTGCGCGCAGCGCTGGCCGGGCCAGGTGCATGCGATCCATGTGCACCACGGGCTGCAGAGCGCGGCCGAAGGCTTTGTCGCGCACTGCGAAGCGCTGTGCGCGCGACTGCAGGTGCCGCTCACGGTATGCCGCGTCGACGCGCGCCATGCGGCCGGCCAGAGCCCGGAAGATGCCGCACGCCAAAGCCGCTATGCGGCGCTGGCCGATGCCGCCTTGCATGCCTGGCCGGGCCGCCCCATGGCGGCCATCGCGCTGGCCCAGCATGCCGATGACCAGGTCGAGACCCTGCTGCTGGCGCTGTCGCGCGGCGCGGGCGTTGCCGGCCTGGCGGCCATGCCGGCGCAGTGGCAGCGGCTGGGGTTGACGTGGCTGCGGCCGCTGCTGCAGGTCGAAGGCGCGGCGCTGCGTGCATGGCTTGCGGCGCGCGAACAGGGCTGGATCGAAGACCCCACGAACACCGACCAGCGCTTCACGCGCAACCGCATACGCGCGCAGCTGCTGCCCCAGCTGCAGGCGGCGTTTCCGCAGTTTCGCGACACGTTCGCGCGCAGCAGCCGGCATTGCGCCCAGGCCGCTGAACTGCTGCAGGAAGTTGCCGAGGCCGATCTGGAGACGGTGGGCAACCCGCCGCGCATCGCGGCCTTGCAGGCCCTGAGCCGCGCGCGCCAGGGCAATGTTTTGCGCCACTGGCTGCGCACCGCGCACGCGACCACGCCGGCCGCGGCCCAGCTCGAAGCGCTGCTGCGCCAGGTCGCGGCCTGCACCACGCGCGGCCACCAAATCCACCTCAAATTGGGCCGCGGGTTTGTGGTGAGAACAGGGGAGTTGCTCGGTTGGTACAATCCCTGAGTTTTGGTCTACTTTTGTACGAAAACCGCTGGCGCGCCAAAACGCCCCTATTCCTCGCGCCATGTCCGAAGTTTCGTCACCTTGATATCCAATGGCACTGATCGTTCATAAATACGGCGGCACGTCGATGGGCTCCCCGGAGCGCATCCGCAATGTTGCCAAGCGCGTGGCCAAGTGGGCCCGGGCCGGCCACCAGATGGTCGTGGTGCCCAGCGCCATGAGTGGCGAAACCAATCGTCTGCTCGGCCTGGCCAGCGAACTCGCGCCTGCGCAGCCGCAAAACTCCTACTACCGTGAGCTCGACATGCTGGCCGCCACAGGCGAGCAGGCATCGTCGGCGCTGCTGGCCATTGCGCTGCAAGCCGAGGGCCTGCCTTCGGTCAGCTATGCAGGCTGGCAGGTGCCGGTGCGCACCGACAGCAGCTTCACCAAGGCCCGCATCGAGTCGATCGACGACCAGCGCGTGCGCGCCGATCTCGAGGCTGGCCGGGTGGTGATCGTCACCGGCTTCCAGGGCATTGACCCCAACGGCAACATCACGACGCTGGGCCGTGGCGGCTCCGACACGTCGGCCGTGGCCATGGCCGCTGCGCTCAAGGCCAGCGAATGCCTCATTTACACCGATGTCGATGGTGTCTACACCACCGACCCGCGCGTGGTTCCCGCAGCCCGCCGCCTGTCCACCGTGAGCTTCGAAGAGATGCTCGAGATGGCCAGCCTGGGCAGCAAGGTGCTGCAAATCCGTTCGGTCGAGTTCGCAGGCAAATACAAGGTGCCCATGCGCGTGCTGTCGAGCTTCACGCCCTGGGACATCGATCTCGCCGAAGAAGCCCAATCGGGCACGCTGATTACTTTTGAGGAAGACGAAAAAATGGAAAAGGCTGTCGTATCCGGCATCGCTTTCAACCGCGGCGAAGCCAAGATCTCCGTGCTCGGCGTGCCCGACACCCCGGGCATCGCCTACCGCATCCTGGGCCCGGTGGCCGAAGCCAACATCGAAGTCGATGTGATCCTGCAGAACATCAGCAAGGACGGCCTGGCCGACTTCAGCTTCACCGTGAGCCAGGGCGACTACCAGCGCGCGATGGACCTGCTGCAAAGCAAGGTCGTTCCCGAACTGGGCGCCAAGGAAGCCGTGGGCGACCCGAGCATCTGCAAGGTCAGCATCGTCGGCATCGGCATGCGCAGCCACGCCGGCGTGGCCAGCACCATGTTCCGCACGCTGAGCGAAGAGGGCATCAACATCCAGATGATCTCGACTTCCGAAATCAAGACTTCGGTCGTGATCGACGAAAAGTACCTCGAGCTGGCCGTGCGCGCGCTGCACACCGCCTTCGGTCTGGACAAATCGGAGTAATTTTGCGTTTTTCCCCGAAGTCGTAAAAAACTCGGGTTAGAATAGCTTTATTGGAAACGTGACCGAGTGGCCGAAGGTGCTCCCCTGCTAAGGGAGTATGGGGTGTAGAGCCTCATCGAGGGTTCGAATCCCTCCGTTTCCGCCAGGACTTAAA
>NZ_JAVWWA010000115.1:0-16031 GCF_036666375.1 Comamonas sp.
GGCGCAGCAGCCTTCTTCGCGGGAGCAGCGGCCTTGGCGGGCGCAGCAGCCTTCTTCGCGGGAGCGGCGGCCTTGGTGGGCGCAGCAGCCTTCTTCGCGGGAGCTGCTGGCTTCACCGATGCAGCAGCCTTGGGTGCAGCAGCCTTGGGTGCGGCAGCCTTCTTGGCAGGTGCAGCAGCCTTGGGCGCCTCAGCCTTCTTCGCTGGAGCAGCAGCCTTGGCCGAAGCCGTGGACGGCTTGGTCACCGCGGCTTTGGTAGAGGTTGCGGCTGGCTTGGCAGCAGCGGTCTTGGTCGCAGCTGCGGGCTTGGCCGCGGCAGCTTTCTTCGCCGTCGCTGCGGGCTTGGCTGCGGCCTTGGGCGCAGCAGCCTTCTTGGGTGCAGCGGCCTTGGTCACGGTCGTGGCCTTGGCTGCCGCCTTGGCGGGGGCCGCCACAGCCGGTGCTGCCGCCTTCTTCACGGACTCTGCCGGGGCGGCAGTCGAGGCCTTTTTGTCGGCCGTTTTTTTCGCAGTTGCCATCATCTTCTCCTTGGTCGATTTGCACAAAACACTTCGACTGCACATGGGCAGGAAGCGATCCATAGCGATGTGGAGTGACGCATCGCAATGAACACGGAATCGCCCCGCGCAGCACCTTGATTCAAAGTGATTTGTTCGGGACGGTTGATGTGTGCCATTGTGCCTGCTGGAGAGCGATTAATCCCAGGAAAGTGCGCCGCCGGTCTGATACTCGATCACACGTGTCTCAAAGAAGTTACGTTCCTTCTTCAAATCGATCATCTCGCTCATCCACGGGAAGGGATTTTCCTCGCCGGGGAACAGTTCTTCCAGGCCGATTTGCGTGGCCCGGCGATTGGCGATGTAGCGCAGGTAGCCCTTGAACATCGAGGCGTTCATGCCCAGCACGCCGCGCGGCATGGTGTCCTCGGCATAGGCGTATTCGAGTTCGACGGCCTTGGTGAACAGCGCCTTGATCTCTTCCTTGAACTCGTTGGTCCAGAGGTGGGGGTTCTCGAGCTTGAGCTGGTTGATCAGGTCGATGCCGAAGTTGCAGTGCATGGACTCGTCGCGCAGGATGTACTGGTACTGCTCGGCGGCACCGGTCATCTTGTTCTGGCGGCCCAGCGCCAGGATCTGCGTGAAGCCGACGTAGAAGAACAGGCCTTCCATCAGGCAGGCGAAAACGATCAGCGACTTGAGCAGCGTCTGGTCGTTTTCGGGCGTGCCGGTGTGGAAGTTCGGGTCCATGATCGCCTCGATGTACGGGATCAGGAACTCGTCCTTGTCGCGGATCGACTTGACTTCGTTGTAGGCGTTGAAGATCTCGCCTTCGTCCAGGCCCAGCGATTCGACGATGTACTGGTAGGCGTGCGTGTGGATCGCTTCCTCGAACGCCTGGCGCAGCAGGTACTGGCGGCACTCGGGGGCCGTGATGTGGCGGTAGGTGCCCAGCACGATGTTGTTCGCGGCCAGCGAGTCGGCCGTGACGAAGAAGCCCAGGTTGCGCTTGACGATGCGGCGCTCGTCTTCGGTCAGGCCGTTGGGGTCCTTCCACAACGCGATGTCGCGCGTCATGTTCACTTCCTGCGGCATCCAGTGGTTGGCGCAGGTGGCCAGGTACTTTTCCCAGGCCCACTTGTACTTGAATGGCACCAGCTGGTTCACATCGGTCTTGGCGTTGATGATGCGCTTGTCGGCTGCATTCACACGCTTGAAGGCGGCGGGAGCGGGGGCCTGTTCGTCGCCGGCCGGGGCGTTGGAGGAGATGTCGTCGTCGAAGGTCAGCATGGTGTATTCCTGAAAGGGGCTGCGATTGTGGGCAGCATGGCCGGCATTGCGCGCGGAGGTCCGTGGAGCGAGCCTGCGGATTCCGAGGGCCGGCGTTCGTCTTATTTTTGCAGAAAGCGAGCGCGGCCTGGTGCCGCGCTTTACGCCACCCCACCGGCCGTGGCCGGGTGGGGTCAACGCCCTGAGGCGTTCAATGGCTTATTGACAAGCCTCGCAGCCTGGGTCGTCGATCGCGCAGAACTTGATGTCCGTTGCGGGCGTGCTGGCCAGGGCGGCGGCGGCCGCCTTTTCAAGCGCGCTGGGCGCTGCGGCAACGGGGGCCGCAGGTGCTGCGGCGCTCGATGTGGCGGAGGACGAGGACACGGCGTTGAGCGTGCGGCTTTGCACCGTGGACTTCTCGACCTGCGTGGCGCTGGTGGTGCGCAGATAGTAGGTGGTCTTCAGACCGCGCAGCCAGGCCAGCTTGTAGGTGTCGTCGAGCTTCTTGCCCGAGGCACCGGCCATGTAGATGTTCAGGCTCTGGGCCTGATCGATCCACTTCTGGCGACGCGACGCGGCTTCGACCAGCCATTCGGGCGAGACTTCGAACGCGGTCGCGTACTGGTCCTTGATTTCCTGGGGCACGCGGTCGATGGGGCGCAGCGAGCCGTCGAAGTGCTTGAGGTCCATGACCATCACGTCATCCCACAGGCCCAGGCGCTTGAGGTCACGCACCAGGTAGCCGTTGATGATGGTGAACTCACCCGACAGGTTGGACTTGACCGACAGGTTGCCGAACGAAGGCTCGATCGATGCGTCCACGCCAACGATGTTGGAGATGGTCGCCGTGGGAGCGATGGCCACGCAGTTGGAGTTGCGCATGCCGTCGGCCGCGATCTTGTTGCGCAGGCTGTCCCAGTCGAGGCGCATGGAGCGATCGACTTCGACATGGCCGCCACGCGCCTTTTCCAGCAGGTCCAGCGTGTCCAGCGGCAGGATGCCACGGTCCCACAGCGAGCCCTTGAAGGTCGAGTAGGCGCCGCGTTCCTTGGACAGCTCGGTCGAGGCCCAGTAGGCGTAGTAGCAGATGGCTTCCATCGACTGGTCGGCGAACTCCACGGCCGAGAGCGAGGCGTAGGGCATGCGCATTTCATACAGCGCATCCTGGAAGCCCATCAGGCCCAGGCCCACGGGGCGGTGGCGCAGGTTCGAATCCTTGGCCTTCTGCACCGCGTAGTAGTTGATGTCGATCACGTTGTCGAGCATGCGCATCGCCGTGGTGATGGTCTTGCGCAGCTTCTCGTGGTCGAGCTGACCGTTCTTGATGTGGCGCACCAGGTTGACCGAGCCGAGGTTGCAGACCGCGGTTTCGGTGTCGCTGGTGTTGAGCGTGATTTCGGTGCACAGGTTGGACGAGTGCACCACGCCCACATGCTGCTGCGGCGAGCGGATGTTGCAAGGATCCTTGAAGGTGATCCAGGGGTGGCCGGTCTCGAACAGCATCGAGAGCATCTTGCGCCACAGGTCGGTGGCGGGCAGCGTCTTGTGCAGCTTGAGCTCGCCGCTCGCAGCCTTGGTTTCGTAGGCGGTATAGGCCTTCTCGAAATCGGCGCCGAACAGGTCATGCAGGTCGGGCACGTCGGCGGGCGAGAACAGCGTCCAGCTGCCCTTTTCGATCACGCGGCGCATGAACAGATCGGGGATCCAGTTGGCGGTGTTCATGTCGTGCGTACGGCGGCGGTCGTCGCCGGTGTTCTTGCGCAGTTCCAGGAACTCCTCGATGTCGAGGTGCCAGGTTTCGAGGTAAGTGCAGACCGCGCCCTTGCGCTTGCCGCCCTGGTTCACGGCCACGGCCGTGTCGTTGACCACCTTGAGGAAAGGCACGACGCCTTGCGATTCGCCGTTCGTGCCCTTGATGCGCGAACCCAGGGCGCGCACGCGCGTCCAGTCGTTGCCCAGGCCGCCGGCAAACTTCGACAGCAGCGCGTTTTCCTTGATCGACTCATAGATGCCATCGAGGTCGTCGGGCACCGTGGTCAGATAGCAGCTCGACAGCTGCGAACGCAGCGTGCCGCTGTTGAACAGCGTGGGCGTGCTGCTCATGAAGTCGAACGAGCTCAGCAGCTCGTAGAACTCGATGGCGCGCGCGTTGCGGTCGGTCTCGCCCAGCGCCAGGCCCATGGCCACGCGCATGAAGAACGACTGGGGCAGCTCGATGCGCGTCTTCTTGACGTGCAGGAAGTAGCGGTCATACAGCGTCTGCAGGCCAAGATAGTCGAACTGCTGGTCGCGTTCGGCCTTGAGGGCCTGGGCCAGGCGCGGCAGGTCGTAGTTGAGCAGCTCGGGGTTGAGCAGTTCGTTGTCGACACCCTTTTGCACGAAGCCAGGGAAGTAGTCGACATAGGCGGCCGACATGTCGGCGGGCGCGACATCGCGGCCCATGACTTCGCGCACGATGGTGTGCAGCAGCAGGCGCGCGGTGGCGTAGGTGTAGTCGGGGTCCTTTTCGATCAGCGTGCGCGCTGCCAGGATGGCGGCCTTGAACACTTCGTCGATCGGCACGCCGTCATACAGATTGCGCAGCGTTTCCTGCACGATGGGATCGGGCTTGATGTCGGCGTTCAGGCCCTTGCACGCAGCTTCGATCAGCGCCAGCAGGGCTTCGCGGTTGAGCGGCACGCGCTGGCCCTTGTCGGTCACATGCAGCACGGGGGCGGGAGCGGCCGTGGCCTGGGCGGCCTTCTTCTGCTCGGCGCGTTCCTGGTTGCGGCGCTCGCGGTACAGCACATAGGCGCGCGCGACTTCGTGGTGGCCGCCGCGCATCAGGCCGAGTTCGACCTGGTCTTGAATGTCTTCGATGTGGAACGTGCCGCCGCCCGGACGCGAGCGCACCAGCGCGCGCACCACGCCTTGCGTGAGCTCGTCCACCATTTCGCGCACGCTGGACGAGGCCGCGCCCTGGGCGCCGCGCACGGCCAGGAAGGCCTTGGTCACGGCGATGGCGATTTTCTGCGGCGTGAAGTCCACGACATCGCCGTTGCGGCGCATCACGTGGTACTGCTCGGAAGCCGAGTGGGTCGCTGCATCGGCGGACGCAGTGGATACGGGGTTCAACGCTTCTTGCATGGATTCCTCTTGGGCGTTTAAGTGATGGCGCTGTAGTGGCGGATGGCCGGCAGCGCGGAGGCTTGTCCACAAGCCATGCACACGCTGTGCACAACTTTTTAACACTAAATGTAGTGCTTGTGGAGGGCTTCGACCACTACAGGTAGTGTCTTTGCTTCGGGTGCTAGTGTAGCGCGGACCCCAAGCCGGGGGGGCGAAATGGACCCGAAACCCTAGCCGTCGAGGCGGAATCGGGCGACTTTTCCAGCGCCGAAGCGGGCCTGTGCGGCGCGAATGCCAGTGTCCGCGCGGGCTCGCGGCGAAGCGCGACAGCGCTGAACACGGCAAATTTTTTTTTGCGGCGTGGCAAAAAACAGGTGGTTGCCAGACGCCGGTTGACGCTGCCGAAAAAACGCCTTATGCGCTTGGCGGCCATTCCAGCGGGGCGGCCGCGAGCGCGCCGCGCAGCCGCGCCCAGTCGAAGCCCGGGCCGGGGTCGAGCTTGCGGCCCGGCGCGATATGTTCGTGGCCGGCGACATGGCGTATGGGGTAATGCGCGACGAGGTCGGCGCACAGCGCGGCGAGCGCCGCGTACTGCGCGGCCTCGAACGTCAGGCCTTCGAGGCCTTCAAGCTCTATGCCTATGGAATCGTCGTTGCAGTTGCCGCGACCGCGCCAGCTGGACGCGCCCGCGTGCCAGGCGCGCTGGTCGCAATCGACGAACTGCCAGATGACGCCGGCGCGCGTGATGAAGAAGTGCGCCGAGACCTCGATGCCGCGTATGCCCTGGTAATAGGGATGTGCGTCCCAGTCGAGCTGGTTGGTGAACAGTTGCTGCACCGCGCCCGTGCCGTATTCGCCGGGTGGCAGGCTGATCGAATGCAGCACCAGCAAGTCGATTTGCGCGCCCTCGGGCCGCGGGCCGAAGTTGGGCGAGGGCAGGGCGCGCGCGGCCTGGTACCAGCCGCCTTGCCAGCGGCTGGCGGGCCAGCGGCTGGCGGGCCAGCGATCGCCGGGTTCTGTCGGCTCAAGCCAGGGGGTCGGTGTTGTCGGCGGCGTCACTGTCATGGGGTGCGGTGATGTTCAGGCGCGCGATGCGGTAACGGATCTGGCGCAGGCTGATGCCCAGCCGGGCCGCGGTCGCGGTGCGGTTGAAGCCCATTTCATGCAGCGCGCGCACCAGGATGTCGCGCTCCTGCTGGTCCAGCCAGGCTTGCAGGTCGTGGGGCAGAGGCGCGGCGTCGGCTGCGGCGTGGTCGCCGGCCGCCGCCACGGGCGCGGCACTGAGGGGGTCGGGCGCGGCGGCGTCCAGCGACAGCTGCTGGCCTTCGCTGAGCGTGAGCGCGCGGTGCAGCTGGTTTTCGAGCTCGCGCACATTGCCCGTGAGCGGCAGGCGCGCGAGCTGCTCGAAGAACTGCGCCGACAGCTGCGGCGCGGCGCAGCCGGTCTCGGCCGCAATGCGTTCGAGCAGCACTTCGCACAGTGCCGGCAGGTCTTCGCGGCGTTCGCGCAGCGGCGGCAGATGGATCTCGATGACGTTGAGCCGGTAGTACAGATCCTGGCGAAAGCGTCCCGCGGGCACTTCCTGGGCCAGGTCGCGGTGGGTGGCGCTGACGATGCGCACGTCGACCGGCTCTTCCTGGGTCGAGCCCAGCGGGCGCACGCGCCGCTCCTGGATGGCGCGCAGCAGCTTGGCCTGCATGGCCAGCGGCAGATCGCCGATTTCGTCGAGGAACAGCGTGCCGCCGCGCGCCGCCTGGAAGTAGCCGTTGCGGTCCTGCGTGGCGCCGGTGTACGAGCCCTTGCGCGCGCCGAAGAACTCGGCTTCGAGCAGATTGTCGGGAATCGCGCCGCAGTTGACCGCGATCAGCGGGCCGTCGGCGCGGTGGCTGCAGGCGTGCAGCGCGCGCGCCACCAGTTCCTTGCCCGTGCCCGATTCGCCCTGGACCAGCACCGGTGCCATGCCCTTGGCGACCTTGAGAATGTTCTGCTTGACCGCGCGCATCGCCGGCGATTCGCCGACCAGCTGCGCCAGCGCGCTCGCCGGGTCGGCCAGGCGCGCTTCGGCTTCGCGCCCGCCCGTGCCGCGCGCGCCGCGCCCTGGCGTGGCGCTCGCGGCCGGCGCGGGCCGGTGCACGGCCGAGGCCACGACCGCGCGGAACTGCTTGAGGTCCACGGGCTTGCTCAGGTAGTCGAAGGCGCCGGCGCGCAGCGCTTCGACGGCATTCTCGGCCGAGCTGTGGGCCGTGATGACCACGCAGCGCTCGGGGCGCTGCTGGGCGCGCAGCTCGTGCAGCAGGTCCAGCCCCAGGCCGTCGGGCAGGCGCATGTCGGTGAGCACGGCGTCGAAGCGCTGGGCCTGCAGCGCCGCGCGTGCTTCCTGCACGCTTTCGGCGGTTTCGACGCGGTAGCCTTCGCGCAGCAGGGTCAGCTCATAGAGCGTGCGCAGGTCGGGCTCATCGTCGATGACCAGGATGGAGGCAGCAATATCAGACATGGGGCACAGGTGTCATACGACGATGGTGTCAAGGCGGAAGGAGGGCGTACCCAGGACGGCAGTGGGATAGAACACCAGCGTGAAGGCATTGCCTTCGACGCTGCCGCGCGTGGTGCTGCGCGCCAGTCGCTGGTAGCCCAGGCGCGCGCCATAGCGCTCGCACAGCTCCCTGCATATATAGAGACCCAGGCCGGTGGACCGGCTCTGCGACGAGAAGAAGGGCTCGAACAGGTGGCGCTGCACCGAGGCATCGAGCGGCGCGCCATCGCTCCAGACCTGCAGCCATACCTGGGGGCCCACAGGGGGGGCACTGCCGGGCACGGGCGCCGTGCCCGCATGGCCGGTGTGCACCTGCAGGCCGTCGGCGGCGTCGCTGCGAAAGCGCTGGGCGTTGTCCAGCAGGTTGACGAGCACGCGCCGCAGATGTTCGGCGTCGAAGGCGACCAGCGCCTGATGCGCCTGCAGCTTCACCAGCGCCTGGCGCGCAGCGCCCTCGGCGCCGGGCGCCTGGCTGCGCCACTCCTGCCAGATCGACTCGACCTGCTCGTCCAGCGGCAGCGCGCTGGCTTCGGCGGCATGGATCTGCTGCTGCACGCGCGCGATGTCCAGCACTTCCTCGGCAATGCGCGCCAGGCGCTGGGCGTTGTGCGCAACGATCTGGCTCAGCCGCTGCTGGCCCGGGTCGGTCAGGTCTTCGGCGAGCAGCGCGTTGGCCTGGCTGATGGCGGCCAGCGGATTGCGGATTTCATGCGCCACGGCGGCCGACATGCGGCCCATGGCCGCGAGCTTCTCGGTGCGCAGCCGGGCCTGCATCTCGCGCAGGTCATGCAGAAACACCACGCACCACTGCGCCGCCAGCGCGTCGCCCGCCAGCGGCGGTGCATCCAGCGGGCTCGTGAGCCAGGTGCGCACATGCAGGCCCAGCGGATTGTGGTCGGCATGCACCAGATCCATGTCGGCGCTCAGCGCCGCGCCGCTGGCAAAGGTCTGCTCCACCAGCGTGGCCAGCGGCGCATTGCCGGCGCTGGCGGTGAGCGCGAACGGCAGCTGCAGGTCCGCGCCGCAGCCGAGCAGCAGCCGGGCCGCGGGGTTGGCGGTATGCACCTGGCCCTGGCGGTCCATGGCCAGCACGCCGTCGTCGAGGTGGTGGATGATGAGGTGATTGACCTGTTCCTGCAGATGGGCCGCCTGGCGGCTTTGCAGCGAAAGCTGCTGTTCACGCTGCAGGCGCTGCGCGAGCTGGTGCGTGAGGTAGGCCATCAGAAAGTAGCCCGCACAGGTCAGCGCCGTCTGGAAGTATTGCTGCGTGAGATCCGTCATGCCCTGGCGGCCGGTCCAGCCGGTCCAGCCCAGCAGCAGCAGGGTGACGCCGGCCGTGGTGGCGAAGGCCAGCAGCAGCGTGCCCAGCGCCGAGGCCATCAGGATGGGCAGCGCGAGCAGCGGCGCGTAGTTCATGGTGCCGGTCTGCTGCAGCTGCAGCAGGCAGACCACGGCGATGTCGACGCCGATCAGCGGCAGCCATTGCCAGCCGACCTGGGGCGGCGGCGGCGCGCGCCGCCCGGCGACGCGCGTGAACAGCGTCAGCGCCAGATAGATCGCGCACACCGCCCAGATCAGCGGCGTGGTCTGGCTCTGCACCGTGAGGCTCAAACCCTGCAGCGCGAGCAGCACCACGGCCACCAGCACCCGGCCGTTGAGAAAGCCGTTCCACAGCCGCACGACCTGCGGCTCGGCGGCGAAGAGACGGGGGGTGGCGGTCGGCAGGGGCGAGGCCATGGCCAGGGCGCAGCGCCGGCTCAGGCCGGGCCTTGCGCGCGGTGTTCGGCGCTGCAGTAGTACGCGGGCCGGGACGCGTTGCCCAGCACCAGCGCATCGCTGCGCGGCAGGTGCAGCCCGCAGTGGGCGCAGGCCACCATGTCCTGGGGCGGCTGCAGCCGGCTGTCGGCGCGCGCGGCGGGGCGCCGCGCTTCAAGGTTCTCGGCACGGCGGCGGCTGCGCCAGACGCCCACGGCGATCACGATCACCAGCAGGACCAGAAGATACTTCATGCAAAACGCTCCAGCAGGACTTCCATGACAAAACGGGAACCTGCATATGACAGCAGCAGCAGCAGCGCGCCCGCGTACAGCACGTGCACCGCATGGCGGCCGCGCCAGCCAAAGCGCGCGCGGCCGATCAGCAGCGTGGCGAAGGTCAGCCAGGCCAGCAGCGAGAAAACGGTCTTGTGGTCCCAGCGCCAGTCACGGCCGTACAGCGCTTCGCCGAACAGCCAGCCGGCGAGCAGCGTGGCCGTGAGCAGCCAGAAGCCCGCGGCGACGAAGCGGAAGGTGAGCCGTTCGAGCGTCAGCAGCGGAATGCCGCTGTCCTGGTCGGCCGCGAGGCGCATGCGTTTTTCCGCATGGTTCATCAGCGTCGCGTGCACGACGGCGGCGGCGAACAGGCCGTAGGAGGCAATGCCCAGCGCCAGGTGCAGCGGCAGCCAGGCCGAGGAGTTGACCTGCAGCGGCTTGCCGGGAAACAGCGCGGCGAGCAACACCGCGGCCGCACCCAGCAGGCCCAGCAGCGCGCGCGTGCGCAGCTTGGGGTACAGCTGCTGCTCGACACCGTAGACGGTGAGCATCAGCCAGGCGGTGATGGACAGCGCCGTGGCGAAGCCGAAGTGCGGCGTGGCGCCCAGTTGCCCCCAGGCGAGAAACGCTGCGTGCAGCGCCCAGGCAATGCCCAGCGCGGTGCGCGCCGCGGTTTCCCCGATGCGCGCAGCGGGAATCGCGTAGGCGCAGGCCGCGGCCAGGGCCAGAAACCAGGTCAGGACCGGGAAAGGAGTATGCATGGAGGCAAAGGAAACCATCTTTCAATGATAGACCGGTGCAGACCGAATTCGCGCCGCCGTGGATTGGACTTGCGCGCGCACGGTGAAATCTCGCGCCGCGCACGCACGCATATCAGGGCTGCGTCCATGTGACCGTACGGTTGCGGCCCTGGAATTTGGCGGTGTAGAGCAGGGTATCGGCTTTTTGCAACAGGTCGGTCGGCGTGATCCGATCGAGCTGGCGCGCCACGACCAGGCCGCAGCTCACGGTGAGCGTGGAAGCGGTCGGCGAGTCCGCGTGGACGATGGCCTGGGCGACCACCGCCTGGCGGAAGTCCTCTATGCGCTGCACCAGCGATTCATCGCCCGGCATCAGCAGCGTGAACTCTTCTCCGCCTATGCGCGCCGCGAGATCGTCGGGCCGGCGCGCATGGGCCTGCAGCGTCTGCGCCACGGTGCGCAGGGCTTCATCGCCCTGCAGATGGCCATAGCGGTCGTTGTATTGCTTGAAATGGTCGATGTCCACCAGCGCCAGTCCCAGCGGGATGCCCGCGCGCTCGCAGCGGCGCCAGGCGCGGTCGAACTGGGCATCGAAATGGCGGCGGTTGGCCAGGCCCGTGAGACCGTCGATCTGCGCCAGCCGCTCGAGCGCGCGCTTTTGCAGCGCGAGGTGGATCTGGTTGCGCACGCGCACGCGCACGATGGCCGGGCGTATGGGCTTGGAGACATAGTCGGCCGCCCCCAGGTTGAGGCCGTACTCTTCGGCCGCATCGTCGCTTTGGCCGGTGATGAAGATCACCGCGATGCCCGCCGTGCGTTCGTCGGCGCGCAGCGCACCCAGCACGTCATAGCCGCTCATGCCGGGCATGCTCACATCGAGCAGTATCAGCAGCAGCTGCGCGGCTTCGCGCTGCGCATGCGCGAGCGCGCCCGGCCCGTCCTTGGCCAGCAGCACGCGGTATTCGCCGCCCAGCATCTCGGCCAGCGCGTTGCGGTTGAGCCGTTCATCATCGACCACCAGAATGGTCGGACGGTCATCGAGGGGCAGATTCATGGCGTGGAATCCTGGTCGGAAAAAGCCAGGCCTTGTGCGAGCGCATGGAGCGCGGCCAGGGCCCGGTCGGTTTCGAGATCATCCACATGGTCCTGGATGGCAGCGAGCTGCGCGCGCTGCGCGGACGGCAGAAGCTGCGACAGTTGCTCGAGCTGGGCCACGGCCGCATAGTCGCCGTGGACGATCAGGCTGCGCAGCAGCGCCAGCCGCTGGGCGATGTCGGCGTCGCTGACGCGGACGCTGTCGGGCGGCGGCGGCGGCGCGCCGCGGGCCGCGTTCTGCGCGACCTGTGCAAGAAGCTGTCGCAGCGCACTGTCGAACGCCGGCAGCGCGCGCTGCAGCGCTTCGTGCTGGCGATGGGTGGCCAGGTCCTCGAGCTGGGCGGCCTGTTCGATCAAGGCCGCAGCGCCCAGATAGCCGAGCGCGCCCTTGAGTTGGTGGGCCAGCGCGGCCAGCGCGGCGCAGTCTTGCGATTGGGCGGCCTGCGCGAGCGCGTCGGGCGCGCCGCCGAAATCGCGCACCAGGCCCTGCAGCAGGCGCTGCACGCGCTCGGCGTTGCCCGCGAAGCGCGTGTGCACGGCCTGCCAGTCGATCAGCGCAGCGTCGCCGGGCGGCGGCGCGGCCCGCGTGCAGGGCTGCAGCAGCTGGTCCAACGTCGCATACAGCTGGTGCTCGTCTATGGGCTTGGTCAGGTGGGCGTCCATGCCGGCCGCGCTGATTTCACGCCGGTCTTCCTCGCGTGCCTGCGCCGTGAGCGCGATGACGGGCAGGTGCTGCCACGCGGGGTTTTCGCGGATCGCGCGCGCGGCCGTGAGGCCATCCATTTCGGGCATGTGCACGTCCATCAGCACGGCATCGAAGGGCTCGCTGTGCAGCAATTCGAGCGCATGCCGGCCGTGGTGGGCGCAGGTGACCTGCATGTCGACCAGGCGCAGAAAGTCGGCCGCGACTTCAAGGTTGAGCGCGTTGTCGTCGACGACGAGCACGCGCTTTCCGCCTAGCCGTCCGGCGAGGTCGGCGACCCGCAGCGCGGGCACCAGCGCGCCGTGCATGGGCGTCTCGGCGGCCAGCGGCGGACGGAAGATGTCCTGGATGGTGTTGAACAGCACCGATTCGGTCACGGGTTTGATCAGCAGGCCTTGCACGCCCAGCGACTCGGCGCGGCGCAGCACTTCCTCGCGCGCATAGGCGGTGACCATCAGCACCGCGGGCGTGGCGCTCAGGGACGCGTGCTCGCGGATGTGGCGCGTGACTTCAAGGCCGTCCATTCCGGGCATGCGCCAGTCGAGCAGCACCAATTGGTAGGGCTGGCCGGTGCTCGATGCCTGTTGCAGCCGCTGCAGTGCGGCCTCGCCCGACGCCACGGCATCCGCGACCATGCCGAAGCCGCCGAGCATCTCGCTGAGGATGTGGCGGGCGCTGGCGTTGTCGTCGACGACCAGCGCGCGCTCGCACAGCGCCGCGCCCAGGTGCAGCGGGTGCGCAGCCATGGTGCTCTGGGCGGGCGAGAGAGCGGCGGTGAAGCGAAAGCTGCTGCCTTCGCCGAGCGTGCTCTGCACGCTGATCTGGCCGCCCATGAGCGCGACCAACTGCTGGCAGATGGCCAGCCCCAGGCCGGTGCCGCCGTAGCGGCGCGTGGTCTGTACATCGGCCTGGGAAAACGGCTGAAACAGCCGCTGCATCTGCTCGGGAGTCATGCCTATGCCGGTGTCGCTGACCTGCACTTCGAGCATCAGTGGCGCGCTGTCCGGGCCCAGGCGCAGCGCAACGGAGATTTCCCCTTCCTCGGTGAACTTGACGGCATTGCTGACGAGGTTGGTGAGGATCTGACCCAGGCGCAGCGGGTCGCCGCGCAGCCGCCGCGGCACTTCGGGCGCGATGCGGTAGACGATTTCCACGCCTTTTTCCTCGGCGCGCAGCGTGCTGATCGCCGAGACCGTTTCCAGGATGGCGTCGAGATCGAAATCGACTTCCTCCAGGCGCAGCATGCCGGCCTCGATCTTCGAGAAGTCGAGGATGTCGTTGATGATGGCCAGCAACGCCTTGGCCGACACTTCGACCTTGTCGAGGTAGTTGCGCTGCCGGGGCAGCAGCGGCGTCTGCTGCAGCAGGCGGGTCATGCCGATGACGGTGTTCATGGGCGTGCGGATTTCATGGCTCATGGTCGCCAGGAAATCCGATTTGGCGCGCTCGGCCGATTCGGCCGCCGCCTTGGCCAGTTGCAGCGAGTCGTAGCTGTGCTGCAGCTTCTCCTTGGCCAGCCTGACCTCGGTCATGTCGCGGGAAATGCCCAGCAAGCCGGTCAGCTCGCCGTTTTCGTCGCGAAACGGGCTCTTGATGGTCTCGAAGATGCGCATCTGGCCCAGATGCATGATGAACTGGTCCGAGGTGTGGGCACTGTTGGACAGCAGTACCTGCTGGTCGCTGGCTTCGCATTCGGCCACGCCTTCGGGAAAGCACTCGGCGTCGGTGTTGCCCAGGATCTGGTGCTTGGGGCGCGCGAAGAAGCGCAGCGCGGCGTCATTGCAGAACAGGTAGCGGCCCTTGAGGTCCTTGAGATAGATGATGTCGGGCGTATCGCTGAGCACCGCATCGAGCAGGCGCGCAGTGTCTTTCCATTGGCGCGTGCTTTCCTGCACCTGGCGTTCGAGCCGGCTGTTGAGCGCGCGGATCTCCGCTTCGCGCCCTATGCGCTCGCTGGTGTCGCGCGACAGCGTGAAAAACCGTTTCTGCCCGTCCACGCACTGACAGGAAATCTGCATCTCGACCGGCATCAGCGAGCCGTCCTGGCGGCGCAGCTTGTCGAGCCAACGCGTGGAGCGGCCCGGCTCCATGCGCTCCCAGAGCTGCTTGAGCGCCTTCGGGGCGTGCGAGGCCGACAGCGCGCTCATGTTCAATCGCAACAGATCGTCATATTTGTAACCCAGGCTCAGGCAGGCCTGGGCGCCGACGTCGAGGATCCGGCCGCGCACGTCGTGCAGGATGAAGTCATCGGCAATCTGGTCCAGATACTGGCGATAAGGAATGTCGGACATGACAGCTCCAGAAAGCGTGAGGCGGCGAAGGCAGGAGGCACGGCAAAGCCGGAGCCTGCAGTTACAAATTGCTGGTCCGCCTGTTTCAAATCGTACACGCTTCGCCGGCAGCGCCAATCCCCGCGCGGCGCGTGCCGTCAGGGGCATGGCCCGCGCCGGCGAACCGGTGCAGCGGGTAAAATTCACGACTTCACTCTTGCATGCTGCCGCCCTTGCGCGCCACGCGGCGCGGTCCTGCCCACGACCGGCCGTTCCTGGCCGGCCGCAGCAACTACCGGAACTTCCTGCTTATGGCCTCCGCTCTTACCGAAAAACTCTCGCGCCTCGTCAAGGAGATGCGTGGCCAGGCCCGCATCACCGAATCCAACGTGCAGGACATGCTGCGCGAAGTGCGCATGGCCCTGCTCGAAGCCGACGTGGCCCTGCCCGTGGTGCGCGACTTCATCGCGCGCGTCAAGGAAAAGGCGCTGGGCCAGGAAGTGCTGTCCTCGCTGCAGCCCGGCCAGGTGCTGGTCTCCATCGTCAACGCCGAACTCGCCGCGACCATGGGCGAAGGCGTCAGCGACATCAACCTCAACGCCCAGCCGCCGGCCGTGATACTGATGGCCGGCCTGCAGGGCGCGGGCAAGACCACGACCACGGCCAAGCTCGCCAAGCACCTGATCGAAAAGCGCAAGAAGAAGGTGCTGACCGTGTCGGGCGACGTCTACCGCCCCGCGGCCATCGAGCAGCTCAAGACCGTCACCGCCCAGGCGGGCGCCGAATGGTTCCCGAGCACGCCCGACCAGAAGCCGCTGGACATCGCGCGCGCCGCGCTCGACTACGCCAAGCGCCACTTCTTCGACGTGCTGCTGGTCGATACCGCGGGCCGCCTGGCGATCGACGAAGTGCTGATGCGCGAGATCCAGGAGCTGCACGCCGTGCTCAAGCCCGTGGAAACGCTGTTCGTCGTCGATGCGATGCAGGGCCAGGATGCGATCAACACCGCCAAGGCGTTCAAGGAAGCGCTGCCGCTGACCGGCATCGTGCTGACCAAGCTCGACGGCGATTCGCGCGGCGGTGCGGCGCTGTCGGTGCGCCAGATCACGGGCGCGCCCATCAAGTTCGCGGGTGTGTCGGAAAAGCTCGACGGCCTCGAAGTGTTCGACGCCCAGCGCCATGCGGGCCGCGTGCTGGGCATGGGCGACATCGTCGCGCTGGTCGAGCAGGTCACGGCCGGTGTCGACATGGAAGCCGCGCAGCGCCTGGCGGCCAAGGTCAAGAGCGGCGACGGCTTCGATCTCAACGACTTCCTGGGCCAGATCCAGCAGATGAAGCAGATGGGCGGGCTGTCCAGCCTGATGGACAAGCTGCCCAGCCAGATGTCGGCCAAGGCCGGTCAGGTCGACATGGACAAGGCCGAGCGCGAGATGCGCCGCAAGGAAGGCATCATCTGCTCGATGACCGCCAAGGAGCGCAGCAAGCCCGAGCTGATCAAGGCCACGCGCAAGAAGCGCATTGCCATGGGCGCGGGCGTGCAGGTGCAGGAAGTCAACCGTCTGCTCAAGGAGTTCGAGCAGATGCAGGACATGATGAAGAAGATGAAGGGCGGCGGCCTGATGAAGATGATGAAGCGCATGGGCGGCATGAAAGCCATGAAGGGCATGATGGGCGGTGGTGGCGGAATGCCCAAGCTGCCGTTCTGAGGTTTGCCCGGACTTGTCCGCAAAACCGGCCTGGCGTGATGCGCAGGTCGGTTTTTTTCTTCTGGAGCACGGAGCGTTCA
>NZ_JAVWWA010000116.1:0-15724 GCF_036666375.1 Comamonas sp.
CGCTTGGCGTCGGTCGACAGCGGCAGCGGCAGGCGGATCAGCACCCGGCCCTCGGTCGCGGTCAAAGTCATGTTGCGCACGGTCTTGGTGATGAACTCGGAGTTCGGCACGATGACGGTGGAGCGGTCGCCGAGCTGGATCTCGGTGGCGCGCACGTTGATGCGCTTGATGTCGCCTTCGGTCGTGCCCAGCACCACCCAGTCGCCGACCTTCACGGGCCGCTCGGCCAGCAAGATCAGTCCCGAGATGAAGTTCTGCACGATGGCCTGCAGGCCGAAGCCTATGCCCACCGACAAGGCGCTGGCGATCCAGGCGATGCGGTTGATGCCTATGCCCAAGGCCGACATCCCGGCCGCGACCACGAGCACGATGCCCACATAGTTGAGCAGCGTGGACAGCGAGCTTTGCATGCCCGGCTCCATCGTGGTGGTCGGCAGATAGCGCTCGCGCAGCCAGTTGCGGAACACACGCAGCGCGACAAAGCCGCCGACCAGCACGGCCAGCGCGCTGAAGATTGCTGCCGGCTTGATCTGGAACTCGCCTATGGTGAGCCCGGCGCGGATGCGGTCGGTCTGCTGCAGCACCTCGTCGGGCCGTGTGCCCAGCTGCGCGCCCAGCGCGATCAGCATGTACAGGAACAGCAGCACGCGCGCCAGCGCCGACAGCACCACGGCAGCCTGGTCCAGCGTGGCCGGCGCGAAGCCGAAGTTCTTCTGCAGGCGCTGGCCGAATTCGCCGCGCGAGGAAACGAGCGCCATGGACAGGTCTTCGGCGAACTGGAACAGCACATAGAAGCTGATGACCACCAGTCCGGTCCACGCCAGTTGCGTGGCGACCAGGCTCGCGACGCTGATGTAGCCGATCGCGACCAGCAGCCCCACACCCAGCAGCGACAGCGTGACCAGACCCAGCCCCAGGCCTACCCACAGCGGGCGCGGCGCGGGCGCTTCGGCGCTGTCCTGCGCCGGCATGCGCAGGCGTGTAAGCGTGGCGGCGATCAGCAGCGTCAGCGCCAGCGCGGTAATTCCCTGGCAGGCCCGCAGCGCGGGCAGGCTGAGTTCGGAGATGGTTGCCACCTGGGTGGGCGCCCAGACCAGTACGCCGACCAGCGCCACCAGCCAGGGAAAGGACCGCAGCCGCAGCGCCAGCGCATCGGACAGCGGCGGCAGCCGCCACGACGGCCGGGCGTTGGCCAGCAGCGCGCGGCCCAGGCTGGTCACGTAGACGATGTAGAGCACGGATTCGTCGACCAGTGCCACGAGCTTGCTCGACAGCGGGCCGAAGTCGGCGCGCGCTTTCACCGTCTGCAGAAAGCCTTGCAATGCCAGCGCCACCACCGCCATGTTGACGGCCACGATGGCGATGACCAGCAGCGAGCGCCGCAGCCGGCCGCCCGGCAGCACGCGCTGCGCCAGGCGCGTCAGGCCGCGTTCGGCCAGCAGGTCGCCGACGGTGATTGCCAGCAGCGCCAGCGCCAGCGCCAGCAGCACCGCGCCGCGGTGCTCGGACGTTGCCAGGCGCGCGCCCGCGGCCTGCATTTCGGCGACCATGGGCGCGAGCCGCGCGCTGTCGTCCGGCCAGGCCTGTCCCAGCTCGCGCCAGAATGCCGCGCCCAGCGGCGAAGGCGCGCGGTCGGTGAGCTGTGCCTGGAACTGATCGCGCTCGCGCGTGCGCAGCGCGTCGCTGCGCTGGCGGGCATCGACCACGATCAGCCGCGCCAGCCGGATCTCCGCATCCACGGCGTTGCGGTCGCGTATCAGCGTCTGGCGCTGGCTCTTGATGTCGGCGTCTTCACTGGTGCCCGGGGCCGGCGCCGTGCCCAGTTCGCCCAGCCGCGCATTCAGGTCATTGAGTTCACCCGTGCGCGCTTCGATGATGCGGTTGGCTTGGGCGCTCAGCGCGCCGAAGCTCGCCTGCAGCGCGCGCACGGCGTCGTTGCCGTCGGCCGTCGCAGGCAGCCGGTCGAGCTGGCTGCGCAAGGTCTCGACATCGGGCAGCGGCTGCTCGGCGGCCAGCGCCGCACCTGGCGCGCCCGGTGCGGCGGGCGACGCTGGCGCGGCTTGGGCCTTGGCCGCAGGCTGGGCCTGGACCGTGGGCAGTGCCAGGCAGGAGAGGACGGCAAGGGCAAGAAAGAGCGCGCGGCGGTGGATCCAGGTCATCGAAGCCATCATAGGAGTCCTCCGCTGCCCTGTCTCCGGGCTAAGCCTGCCGCTGCGAGAGGTCTATGCGGCGGGACGGGCAAGGTCGGGGACAGGGCTGCGGGCTGTGTTGTCCTGCCGCAACGCACGCCAATTCAATGCGCAGGCCCTGCCTGGCACGCTGTCCTCTGTCAGGGTCAGCGAGTTCGAAAAAATGGCACCGGATTCACCTGGGAAGCGAGGTGGATAGTCGTGAATGTAAGAACATGATTCTTTAAAATTAACGCGAATCATTTCCAATCTCATTTTCATGAAAACACCATCGTTTGTCCTGCGCCCGACTGTAGGCGCCATTGCTTTGTGGGCCACCGCCTGTGCCGTGAGCGCACAGCAGGCGCCTGCGCCCACGCTGGAGACGGTGACCGTCGAGGCCAGCGCCGATGCGTCGGCCGAAGGCCTGGCCAAGCCGTTCGCGGGCGGACAGGTCGCCAAGGGCGGGCGCGTGGGCCTGCTCGGCCAGCAGGACATCATGGACACGCCATTCCAGCTGACCAGCTATACCAATACGCTGATCCGCGACCAGCAGGCCAAGAGCATTGGCGAAGTGCTGCTCAACGACCCGTCGGTGCGCGGTGCGCGCGGCTTCGGCAATTTCCAGGAACTCTATGTGCTGCGCGGCCTGCCTATGTATTCGGACGACCTGGCCTACAACGGCCTGTACGGCCTGCTGCCGCGCCAATATGTCGCCTCCGAGTTCTTCGAGCGCGTCGAAGTGCTGCATGGCGCCAGCGCCTTCCTCAATGGCGCGGCCCCGGGCGGCAGCAACCTCGGCGGCTCGATCAACCTGATGCCCAAGCGCGCGGGCAACGAGCCGCTCAACCGTGTCGATCTGGGCGTGCAATCGGGCGGCCAGGCTTCGGCCGCGGTCGATCTGTCGCGCCGCTTCGGTCCTGACAACAGCACGGGCCTGCGCCTGAACGCGGTGCGCCGCGACGGCGGCTCGGCCATTGACGGCGAGGACCGCAGCCTCACGGCGCTGGGCCTGGGCCTTGACTGGCGCGCGCGCGATGTGCGTGTCTCGGCCGATGTCGGCTACCAGAAGGACAAGCTCAAGGCCGCGCGCCCCAGCGTAACGCCGGGCGCGAACTTCATTCCCGACGTGCCCGACAACAAGACCAACTACGCCCAGCCCTGGACCTATTCCAATGCCGAGGACCTGTTTGCGACGGCGCGCGCCGAATGGGACCTCAACGACCAGATCACGGCCTGGGCCGCGGGCGGTGTCAAGCGCGGCAAGGAAGACAATTCGCTGACCACGCCCTCGATGGTCAACAGTTCGGGCCTGGCCAACACCACGCGTTTCGATACCAAGCGCGAAGACGACACCGCGACCGGCGAGATCGGCCTGCGCGGGCGCTTTGTCACCGGCCAGGTCAAGCACCAGGTCGTGGCGTCGGCATCGTGGTTCCGCCACGAGGAACGCAATGCCTGGTCGTACAACTTCTCGCCTGTGCCGATCAACATCTACCACCCCGTGGGCTCGGCGCCGCTGGCCAATACGACGGTCAGCCCCAACATGAACAATCCGCTGCGCGCGGCGGTGGACAACCTGCAAAGCTATGCGCTGGCCGACACCCTGTCGTTCCTCGACGAGCGCGTGCTGCTGACGCTGGGCCTGCGCCACCAGACCATAGAGCAGACCAGCTACAGCAATGCAACCGATCTGCAGACCGGCAGCTACAAGAAGTCGGCGACCACGCCGGTCGCGGGCCTGGTGTTCAAGGCCACGCCCCAGGTGTCGCTGTACGGCAACTATGTCGAAGGCCTGATCAAGGGGGAAGTCGCGCCGGCCACGTCGGGCAACCTGCCCGTGCTCAATGCCGGCCAGGTCTTCTCGCCCTACAAGGCCAAGCAGAAGGAAGTCGGCGTGAAGTGGCAGCAGGGCGGCCTGGGCGCCACCGCTGCGCTCTATACGCTCGACAAGCCCGTCACCTATGTGCAGAACCAGACCTTTGGCGAGTTCGGCACGCAGCGCTACCGCGGCCTGGAGCTCAATGTGTTCGGTGAACCCGTCAAGGGCCTGCGCGTGCTGGGCGGGGTGAGCTTCATGGACGCCAAGCTCAAGACCACGCAAGGCGGCTTGTACGAGGGCAACAATGCAATTGGCGTGCCGCGTCGCCAGCTGACGCTGGGCGGCGACTGGGATGTGCCCGGCGTGCAGGGCCTGGCGCTCAATGCCCGCCTGATCCACACCTCGAGCCAGTACGCCAATGCGGCCAACACGCTGCAGGTGAAGGGCTGGACGCGTACCGATCTGGGCGTGCGCTACCTGATGGACATAGGCAACGACCGTCTGCTGACGCTGCGCGCGCGTGTCGACAACGTGTTTGACAAGCAGTACTGGGCTTCGGTCGGCGGCTATCCAGGCTCCAACTACCTGGTGCAGTCGATTCCGCGCACCTTTGCCATCAGCGCCAGCGTTGACTTCTGAGGCGGCACCGCATGCGTGAGTTCTGGACCGTGGTCCACCGCTGGCTGGGCCTGACCGTGGCGCTGTTCCTGATCGTTGCCGGCGCCACCGGCGCGGTGATTTCATGGGACCATGAAATCGACGAATGGCTCAACGCCGACATCATGCACACGCCGGGGCGCGGCGCGCTGCAGGACCCGCTGACTCTGGCCGCGGCCGTCGAGGCCAGCGACGCCCGCGTCGAGGTCTCCTACATGACGCTGGCGCTGGAAGAGGGCCATGCGGCCTCCTTCCTGGTGCGGCCGAAGAAGGACCCGGCGACGGGCCGCCCGCATGTGCTGGGTTACAACAACGTGTTTGTCGACCCGGTGACCGCGAAGATCACGGGACAGCGCGACTCCAAGAGCATTGCGCTGAGCAAGCGCAACCTGATGTCCTGGCTGCGCCACCTGCATGAAAGCCTGCACATGCCGGCGTTCTGGGGCAGCGACCGCTGGGGCTTCTGGCTCATGGGCGGGATCGCGCTGATGTGGCTGATCGACAGCTTTGTTGCGCTCTATCTGACGCTGCCGCGCCGCCTGGCCGCGCGCCGTGAATCGCCCGCAGCCGCGGCACCCCAACGCAGCTGGTGGAAACGCTGGCAGCCGTCGTGGATAGTGCGCTGGCGCGCGGGCGGCTACAAGCTCAATTTCGACCTGCACCGCGCGGGCGGGCTCTGGGTCTGGGCCATCATCATCGTCGTGTCGTTCACTTCGTTCTCGCTGAACCTGTACCGCGAGGTCTTCTATCCGGTAATGAGCCAGATTTCCAAAACCACGCCTGGTCCGTACGAGACGATCAAGCCCGCGCCGTTCGGCAGCTTCATCGAACCGAAGATCTCGTTTGCCGCGGCCATCGACATCGCGCGCGCCGAAGGCCGGCGCCAGGGCTTCGAGTTTCCGCCGGGCGGCATCTGGTATGGCGGCGACTTTCCGTTCTACAACATCTCGTTCTTCGACCCGGCCGACGAGCTGGGCGGCATGGGAATGGGCCTGTCGAACATCTACGTGAGCGCCGACAACGGCGCAGTGCTGGGCATGTACCGGCCCTGGCATGGCTCGGCGGCCGACGTGTTCGTGCAGCTGCAGCTGCCGCTGCATTCGGGCCGCATCCTGGGCCTGACGGGGCGCATCATGATGTCCATCATGGGCGTGTTCGTGGTGATGCTGGCGGTCACCGGCATCGTGATCTGGGAGCGCAAGCGGCGCGCGCGCAAGGCCACGGCGCGCACGCTGGTCGCCAGCGCGGCCTGATACAGAAACCGCCTCAGGGCGGTTTTTTCATGGGCTCCATGCCTGCAGCCGTCTGCTCCTTTATCCATTGGCGAAACGCCTTGAGCGGTGGATACCAGGCCTTGGACGCGGCGCAGGCGAGGTAGTAGTTGCCCTGGCTGCGACTGCGCACGTCGAGCGCCGACACCAGCTCGCCACGCTCGACTTCCGCCCTGAACAGGAATTCCGGCAGCAGCGCCACGCCCAGACCGGCGCAGGCCGCCTGAGTGACCGTGGCGAATTGGTCGATGCTGATGCCGCCCACGTTCGCGCCCTGAATGCCTTGCGACTCGAACCACTGTGTCCAGGCGTGCGGCCGCGAGGCCAGATGCAGCAGCGGCGCACGCAGTACATCCCGCGCGGATTCAAACCGGTAACGCGCCTTCAGGTCCCTGGAGCAGGCCGGGAAGATCGTCTCCTCGAACAGGAAATCGAGTTCGGCGCGCGGCCATTCGGGTGCGCCGTAGTGGAAGGCCGCATGCACATCGTGGGCCTCCATGTTGAACGGTTCCAGCCGCGTCACCAGATTGAGCGTCACCCCGGGATTGCGCTGCACGAAGCTGGGCAGCAGCGGCGCGAGCCAGCGCGTACCCATGGTCGGCAGGATGGCCAGCGTCAACGTGCCCGTGCCCGGGCTGGCCTTGATGCGCAGCGTCGAGTTGCCTATGTCGCGCAGCGACTGGCGAATCTCTGCGGCATAGATCTCCCCTGCGGGCGTGAGCCGCACGGCCTGGCGTTCGCGCACGAAAAGCGCCACGCCCACGATGTCCTCGAGCGCGCGGATCTGCCGGCTGACCGCGCTTTGCGTCAGGCTCAGCTCATGGGCGGCGCTGGTGAATTTCTGCAGGCGCGCGCAGGCCTCGAACGCCACGAGCAGGCCCATGGGCGGGAGGTATTTCCGTGAATTCATGATTTTTGGGAATGCTGCTTCCTTGGATTTCCATTTTAGGCAAATACCTCATACGGGAATCTACGTACGCGGTGTCCGCAATCGAAATCAGCCATTCCATTTTCGAATGCCTGGGTTCCAAACCATTGATTGACGTCAATAACCCCGCTGCCGATGATGACCGCAGCTTCATTACAACGAGAGAGACATACCGTGCCCCAGATCATTTCGCGCAAACAATTCCTGCGTTCGGCCGCGCTGCTCGGCGCCGCCATGGTGCTGCCCGCCGCGGCCATGGCCGACAGCTTCCCCAGCCGGCCGATCAAGCTGGTGGTGCCGTTCGCTCCGGGCGGCAATACCGACGTGGTGGCGCGACTGGTGGCCCAGGGTCTGACGGAATCGCTGGGCCAGCCGGTGATCGTCGAAAACATCGCGGGCGCGAACGGCTCGATTGGCGCCAGCCGCGTCGCGACTTCGCCCAATGACGGCTATACGCTGCTGTTCGGCACCGCTGGCACGCAGGCCATCAATCCCAGCCTCTACAAGAACCAGAGCGAGAAGACGCTGGACGATTTCGAGTACATCGCGCTGGTCACCTCCATTCCCAACGTGCTCGTGGTGAACGAGACCAAGACGCCCGTGAAGACCGTGGCCGAACTCGTGGCCCATGCGAAGGAGCGCCGCTCCGGCATGAGCTACGGCTCGCCGGGAACGGGCTCGACCGTGCATCTGTCGGGCGAACTGTTCAAGAGCGCGGCCAAACTCGATCTGGTGCATGTGCCGTACAAGGGCAGCGCGCCCGCGCTGACCGATCTCATCGGCGGCCAGATCGACCTGATCTTCGAGAACATCACGCCCGCGCTGCCTTTCATCCAGGGCAACCGGCTCAAGGCGCTGGCCGTGACCTCGGCCGAGCGCCTGCCGCTGCTGCCCAATGTGCCGACGATGAAGGAAAGCGGCTTCCCCGCGTTCGTCACCGCGACCTGGAACGGCGTGCTCGCGCCCAAGGGCACGCCAAAGGCCGTCGTGCAGAAGGTCGAAGCCGCGCTGCTCAAGGTGGCCGCCAGTGCCGACTTCAAGGCGCGCGTCGCGGCCCTGGGCGGCGAGCCGCGCCAGCTGGGCTCCACGGCGTTCCGTGACTTCGCGCGCAGCGAGTTCAAGCACTGGGGCGGCATCATCCAGGCCGCCAAGCTGGAAAAACAATGAGCCAGCTGACCCCTGAAACGGCCAGCGGGCTGATCGCCGCGCTGGCGGTCATCGTCGGCGCCAGCCATGTACTGACCGGCGACGACCTCGCGAGCTACGAGCAGGATTGGCGCGGCCGCGCCAAGGGCCAGGCGCTGTGCGTGGTGCGTCCCGGCACGACCGGGGAAGTCGCACGCGTCGTGCAGGCCTGCGCGGCGGCGCGCGTGTCCATCGTGCCCCAGGGCGGCAACACCGGCCTGGTCGCGGGCTCGGTGCCCGACGCGTCGGGCGGCCAGGTGGTGCTGAGCCTGCGCCGCATGGCCGCGCTGCGTGCCATCGACCCGCAGAACATGACGATCACCGTCGAGGCCGGTTTCGTGCTGCAGGCGCTGCAGGAAACCGCTGATGAAGCCGGCTTCCTGTTCCCGCTGAGCCTGGGCGCCGAAGGCAGCTGCACCATTGGCGGCAACCTGGCGACCAATGCGGGCGGCACCCAGGTGGTGCGCTACGGCAACGCGCGCGAACTGTGCCTGGGCCTGGAAGTGGTCACGGCGCAGGGCGAAGTCTGGGACGGGCTCTCGGGCCTGCGCAAGGACAACACCGGCTACGACCTGCGCGACCTGTATGTGGGCAGCGAAGGCACGCTGGGCGTGATCACGGCAGCGACGCTGCGGCTGTATCCCAAGCCCGCGGCCCAGCTCACGGCCTGGGTCGCCGTGCCTTCGCTCGAACATGCCTGCGAGCTGCTGGGCATGGCGCATCAGCATCTGGCCGCGGGCCTCACGGGCTTCGAAGTGATGAACCAGTTCGCGCTGGGCCTGGTCGACAAGCATTACCCGCATCTGCGCGTGCCGATGTGGCAGCAGACGCCCTGGTGCGTGCTGATCGAAGTCTCGGATGCGGAGTCCGAAGCGCATGCGCGCGGGCTGTTCGAGCGCATGCTCGAAGCCGCGCTGGAGCAGGGCGTGATCGCCGATGCCATCGTTGCCGAGAACATGCGCCAGGCACATGACCTGTGGCATATCCGCGAAAGCATCACGCTGGCACAGGTCGAAGAGGGCTTCAACGTCAAGCACGACATCTCGATTCCCATCTCGCTGATCCCCGAGTTCGTGCGCGACGCCGACGCCGCGCTGGCCGCGGCCTTCGAGGGCATACGTTTCGTCAACTTCGGCCATCTGGGCGACGGCAACCTGCACTACAACATCCAGTCGCCGGCGGGCGTCGATGCCAAGGCTTTCGTGGCCCGGCATGAAGAGCAGATCAGCGCCATCGTCTACGACACGGTGAGCAAATACCGCGGCTCGATCTCTGCCGAGCACGGCATAGGCGAGCTCAAGCTGCACAAGCTGCCCCAGCACAAGTCGGCAACGGCGCTGGCGCTGATGCACACCATCAAGAACGCGCTCGATCCCCTCAATACCCTGAACCCGGGCCGCGTGCTGCAAGCCTGAACTGTCTTGAACTCTCCGACCACCATGTCCTCTTTCGTGAACTCCGACCAGATCCGCGATCTGTTTTCCCAATCCATGTCGGCGATGTACCGCCAGGAAGTGCCGCAATACGGCACCCTGCTCGAACTGGTCGCCGACATCAACCGCGCCACGCTGGAGCGCAACCCCGAACTGCGCCAGCAGCTGCAGGAGGCGGGCGAACTGGACCGCATCGACGTCGAGCGCCATGGTGCGATCCGCCTGGGAACGCCTGAGGAACTGGCGACCATGCGGCGCGTGTTCCGCGTGATGGGAATGCACCCCGTCGGTTATTACGATCTGTCGGTGGCCGGCGTGCCCGTGCATGCGACGGCGTTCCGCCCCGTCGACGACGCTGCGCTGCGCATCAACCCGTTTCGCGTCTTCACCTCGCTGCTGCGCCTCGAGCTGATCGCCGACCCCGCGCTGCGCGCCCAGGCCCAGGAAATCCTGGCCCAACGCCGCATCTTCACGCCGCGTGCGCTGGAGCTCACGCGGCAATGCGAGCTTGAGGGCGGCCTCGATGCCGAGCAGGCGGCCGAGTTCGTGCACGAAACCACGCAGACTTTCCGCTGGCACAGCGAAGCCACGGTGAGCCATGACACCCACCAGCTGCTGCTGGCGGCACACCGGCTGATCGCCGATGTGGTGTCGTTCAAGGGCCCGCACATCAACCATCTGACGCCACGCACGCTGGACATCGACGCCGCCCAGGCCGAGATGCCGCGCCGCGGCGTGGCCGCCAAGGATGTGGTCGAAGGCCCGCCGCGCCGCCGCCATCCCATCCTGCTGCGCCAGACCAGCTTCAAGGCGCTGGAAGAAGCCATCGTGTTCGCTGGCGACGGCGCTGCCGGCGCGCACACTGCGCGCTTTGGCGAGATCGAGCAGCGCGGCGCGGCACTCACGGCCGCCGGCCGGGCGCTCTACGACCGCCTGCTGGGCCAGGTGCGCTCCATGGGCAATGCGGGCAGCACGGGCAATGACTACGAAGCCCGGCTCACGGCAGTGTTCGCTGAATTTCCCGATGACCTCGAGGCCATGCGCGATCAGCAGCTGGCGTTCTTCCGTTACGCCGTGCGCGACCCGGCGGCCTTGGCCCGGGCCGCAGCCAGCGGCGCGGGCTTCGATCTCGCAGCGCTGCTGCGCGAACATATCGTCCAAGCCCGCCCCATCATCTATGAAGACTTCCTGCCCGTGAGCGCAGCCGGCATCTTCCAGTCGAATCTCGGCGGCGCCGAGCAGAAGAGCTATGCGTCGAATGCCGCCAAGGAACTGTTCGAGGCCGCGCTGCAAGCCCCGGTAGCCGACGAAATTGCGCTGTATGCGCAAAGCCAGCAGGCATCCATCGATGCCGTGCGCAGCGCCTATGAGGCGCTGCAGCCCGCATAAACCGCAAAGCGCGCGAGCAGCGAGGCGGCGTCGGGCGTGGGCCCGGCCTGCGCGGGCGCGCTCTTGAGGTGGGCGATGTAGCCCTGCATGGCCTGGGCGTTGAATTCCGGATGGAACTGCACGCCCCAGCAAGCCGCGCCCATGCGAAACGCATGCACGCCTTCATGGGCATTGCGCGCCAGCAGCACGGCGCCGGGCGGTGGCTGCAGCACGCTCTGGTAGTGCACGGCGTTGGCGGCAAAGGCCGGCGGCAGCGCGTGCCACAGCGGATCGGCGGCGGCGGCCGGAGTAGCTTCTACCGTCACCGTGCCCAGCTCCAGCCCCCGCGGATTGGGGCCGACCACGCCGCCCAGCGCATGGCCCAGCAGCTGGTGGCCAAAGCAGATGCCCAGCACGGGCACGCCACGGTCGACGGCGGCACGCAGCCAGGCGGCGCAGGCCTGCATCCAGGGCAGCTCATCGGTCACCATCGCATGCGAGCCGGTGATCACAATGCCCGCGACCTGCGACCAGTGCGGCCAATGAAATTGCGGCGCTGCGGCCTGATCTGCCTGCAGCACCCGCAACGGGCATTCCAGCGGGCCCAGGCCGGTTCTCACCCAGTCTTCGAAGTCGCCCTGTGCAGGCACCAGTTCGGGCAGCGTGCTGCCGGTCTTGAGAATCCACAGCGCCGCGGTGCGCTCGGGTGAAAAGTCAGCAGTAGTCATGGCAGGCATTTTGCAAGTTCCATGCCCGGCGTCGGAATACAAAAAGGGTCCCGCAGGACCCTTTGTCAGAGCGTCAACAGCCCTGCGGCTCGACCAGGAGCGCGTCAGCGTTGCTGCTGCTGTTTGTTGGAAGAAGGATTGGACTGCTGCTGTTGCCCCGTGGAAGAGGTCTTGCTGCCCGGTTGCTGGTTTTGGCCGCTTTGCTGTTCATGCTGCTTTTGCATCTTGTCAGCAGGATTGGCCTGGTTTTGATTCTTTTGGTTGCTGTCTTGGTTGTGTTGCTGAACCATAGTCATATCTCCAAAAAGTGAAAAAACCGCTGACTGCGAATCAATCAGCGCCACTCCATGGTGCCCCCCTGGAAAACCCTTGGATGTAGGACTTCGCCCCCCCGGCGCGGTTTTTGGTTAGCGTTTGAAACCCGTGTTTCCTCGGGTTGAATCAAGCGCGTCGAACGCTTGCGTTCGGCTTCCGTTGCACGCGCTTTATTGCGCTTGCAAGGCCAGGTTTTGCAGCGCCTGGCCAGTGAGCCGGTAGCGTATCCATTCGTTCTGCGGCTCGGCACCCAGGCTGTCGTAGAACGCGATCGACGGCGCGTTCCAGTCGAGAACGCTCCATTCGAAGCGCCCGCAGTCGCGCTCGACGGCGATGCGCGCGAGGTGGGCCAGCAAGGCCTTGCCCGCGCCCTGGCCGCGGCTGTCGGGCGAGACATAGAGGTCTTCGAGATACAGGCCGTGACGGCCCTGCCAGGTCGAATAGTTGAAGAAATACACGGCAAAGCCCAGCGGCTGGTCGCCGTTCATGCACATCAGCCCGTACACGGCGGGCTGCGCGCAAAACAGCGTGCGGTGCACATGTTCGGGCGTGGCCAGCACTTCGTGCTCGGCATTTTCATAGATCGCGAGATCGCGGATGAAGCGCAGGATCTGTTCGGTATCGGCGATGGTGGCGGGGCGGATCAGCAAATCGGACATGTCGATGGAATCAATGGGGCAAGGGGGCAGAACAGGTGTTTTCCAGGCAGCGCTGGATCACATGGAAATGGTCTTCGAAGAAACGGGTTTCGAGCTGCGCCAGCTGCGCCAGCGGCACCCAGCGCGCGAGCGCGGCGTCGTCGTCGCCCTGCACGGCCGGCAGCTGCGCACGCTCGCCCAGATCGAACACATGCACATGGGTGATGGTGCGCCCGCGCAGGCTGCGGTCGGGGTGGTCGAACACCTGCACGCCCTGAAGCGCGGCTTCCAGGGTCGCGGCATCGAGCGCGCAGCCGGTTTCTTCGCGCAGCTCGCGCAGGCAGGATTGCCAGAGGCTGTCGCGCGGCTCGACAAAGCCGCCGGGCAGCGCCCACAGGCCCTTGCCCGGCGCCTGGCCGCGCTCTATCAGCAGCAGATGGCCGTTGCACAGCAGCAGCGCATCGACGGTGACGAACACCGGTGGGTAGGGCGCGACCGCCCAGGCTTCGCGGTACTTGCGCAGCATCGCGGCTTCGAGCTGCATGGCGCCGTAGTCGGGCGTGTCCATCCAGGACCGCAGGAAATCAAGCACCGGCGCGGGCACCTGCGGCGCGAGCGCCGCCAGCACTTCGGCGCGCGGTGCGGCGTCCGCATTCCAGTAAATTTCCCGCAGCGGCGTGGCGTCAAACGCGCCCAGCCGCGGCAGGCTCAGCAGCTGCCAGCCGGGAAAGCTCTGCAGGTAGCTGCTGCTGCTGTCCTTGAAGTGACCGACCAGCGCAATCGCCGCGCCCTGGGGCACCAGCGCCTGCACGCCGCTGCGCACGGCTTCGACCCAGCGCGCTTCGTTGTAATGGTCGCGCACGGGAATGCAGTGCACGCGCGCGCGCTCGGCCGGCGCCAGGCAGGCCTGCACCATGGCCGCGCGCTCCTGCCAGGTGAACGGGTTCTTGGGGCTGCGCGCCTGGTGGGCGCTGCCCAGCACCACGACCACCTGCTGCGCCTGCTGCAGCGCCGCCTGCAGCAGCGCCATATGGCCGTTGTGCCAGGGCTGGAAACGCCCGATCAGCACGGCAGTGTGCGGCGGCGAACGGTCTGTATCGGGGGAAAGGGCCATGCTTGTCTCTTCGGGTGCGGACGCGCCGCAATCCGCCATTTTCGGCCAAAAACACGCGCGCGCCGCGGCGCTTCAGGGGTAGTGTGCGGCGATAGGCATCTGCCGGCCCGTGCCGAACGCGCGCGGACGCACCCGCAGTATGGGCGGCGCCTGGCGGCGCTTGTACTCGCTGCGGTAGATCATGCGCTGCACCTTGTCGACCAGCGCCGGTCCATCGGCCTGCAGCAGCAGCGCGTCGACGAACTGGCGCGCGCTGGCGTATTCGAGGCCGGGCAGGTGCGTGCCTTCGATCAGCAGCTTGAGGATTTCATCGAGCACGGCATAGGGCGGCAGGCTGTCCTCGTCCTTCTGGTCGGGAGCGAGCTCGGCCGACGGCGGCTTATCGATGATGACCTGCGGAATCAGCTCGCGTCCGGCCGTCGCGTTGATGTGGCGCGACAGCGCGAAGACTTCGGTCTTGTAGATGTCGCCCAGCAGCCCCAGGCCGCCGTTGGTGTCGCCGTAGAGCGTGCAGTAGCCGACCGAGACTTCGGACTTGTTGCCGGTGGTCAGCAGCAGGTGGCCGAATGCATTCGAATGCTCCATCAGGATGGTGCCGCGGATGCGCGCCTGCAGGTTCTCCAGCGGCAGGCCCTGCAGCGGCTGGCCGAAGCTGCGCGCAAAGCCCTGGGCGTAGCCGTCAACGAGTGCGCCTATCGGGTGCTGGTGCAGCGTGATGCCCAGGTTGGCGCACAGCGCCACCGAATCATCGACCGAGCCCGCCGAGGAAAAGCCCGAAGGCATGGTCACGCCGACGACATTCTCGGCGCCCAGCGCCTCCACCGCCAGCGCCAGCGTCAGCGCGCTGTCTATGCCGCCCGAGCTGCCGACCACGGCACGGGAAAAGCCGCAGCGGCGCGCGTAGTCGCGCAGGCCCAGCACGATCTGCTGGCGGTAGAACTCCATTGTCGGCAGGCCTTGCGCCGGCACGGGTGCGAGCGCACCGCCATCGGCGCGGCCAAAACGGCCGTTTTCAAAGACCAGCGTGTTCACGCATTCGCAAAAGCGCGGCGCTTCCAGCACCACGCCGCGCTCGGGCTCGACGGCAAACGAGGCGCCGTCAAACACGATCTGGTCCTGGCCGCCGATCTGGTTGACGTAGAGCAGCGGCAGCGCGTGGCGGCTGGCCGCGGCGCTGAACACCTGGTGGCGCTGCTCGCGCTTGCCCAGATGGCTGGGGCTGGCGTTGATGCTGACCACGAGATCGGGTGCGGCATCGGCCATGCGCCGGAAAGGATTGGTCGCGTAGTCGGCGCCGCTGTCGTTCCAGCCGTCTTCGCAGATCAGAAAGCCGACCTGCATCTGGCCTATGCGCAACACCTTGGCCACATCGGGGCCGGGCTCGAAATGCCGGCGTTCGTCAAAGATGTTGTAGGTGGGCAGCAGCTGCTTGTCGTACTGCAGGCGCAGCTTGCCGCCCTGCAGCACCAGCAGGCTGTTGTGCAGCGGCTTGCCCGGGCCCGCGGCACGCGTCGGCGCGCCGACCACCCAGTGCAGATCGGGATACTCTGCCGAAGCGCTGCGCAGGGCTTCCAGGCCCTCCTGCACGCGCTGCATGAACGTCGGCTCGTCCAGCAGGTCGCTGGGGTAGTAGCCGCTGAGCGAGAGTTCGCTGAACACCACCATGTCGGCCTGCTCGGCATGGGCCTGGCGCGCGGCGGCACGCATGCGCTCTACGTTGCCGGCGATGTCGCCCACGGTGTAATTGAGTTGGGCCAGCGTGATGCGCAGCATGGAAGCTCCTTGATGTCAGTGGGAAAGGGGCTCGGGGTCGGGAATGTCGAACACCTGGCGCAGATAGGCCAGATAGGTCTCGTCGGTGCACAGCGTCTTGCCCGGGCTGTCCGAAATCTTCGCCACGGGCTGGCCGTTGGCATGCGTCAGCTTCATCACGATGTTCAGAGGCGTCAGCCCCATGTCGTTGGTCAAGCGCGTGCCTATGCCGAAGCCCAGCTGGATGCGGTCGGCAAAGCGGTGGTACAGCTGCAGCGCGCTGTCGAGGTTCAGGCCGTCGGAGAACACCAGGCGCTTGCTGTGGGTGTCTATGCGCAGGCGCTG
>NZ_JAVWWA010000117.1:0-15444 GCF_036666375.1 Comamonas sp.
GAAGACACCTACCGCGTGCTGACGGCCGTCGATTCGGCGCTGATGGTGATCGACGCGGCCAACGGCGTCGAAGCCCAGACCCGCCGGCTGATCGAAGTCTGCCGCCAGCGCGACACGCCCATCATCACCTTCGTCAACAAGATGGACCGCGAAGTGCGCGATCCGCTGGACATCATGGACGAGGTCGAGCGCGAGCTGGGCATGCCCTGCTGCCCCATGACCTGGCCCGTGGGCCAGGGCAAGGCCTTCGGCGGCATCATCAATCTGCGCACCCGCACCATGACGGTGTTCGAGTCGGGCAGCGAGCGCCGCCCGCAGGACTTCGAGACGATTCCTCTGACCGACGTCGACAATCTGCGCGCGCGCTTTGGCGACACGTTCGACACCGCGATGGAAAGCATGGAGCTGGCCGTGGGCGCTTCGCCCGCCTGGGACCATGAGGCGTTTCTCGCCGGCAAGCTCACGCCCGTGTTCTTTGGCTCGGGCGTGAACAACTTCGGTGTGATGGAAGTGCTCGACGCCCTGGTCGACATGTCGCCTTCGCCGGGCCCGCGCGTGAGCACGCTGGTCGTCAACAAGCAGCCCGTGGTCAAGACCATAGAGCCCGAAGACACCGGTTTCTCGGGCGTGGTGTTCAAGGTCCAGGCCAACATGGATGCCAACCACCGCGACCGCATCGCGTTCGTGCGCGTGGCATCGGGCCGCTACACCCCCGGCATGAAGCTGCGCGTGCAGCGCACCGGCAAGGACATGCGTCCGACTTCGGTCGTGACCTTCATGAGCCAGCGCCGCGAAGCCGTCGAGGAAGCCTACGCCGGCGACATCATCGGCTTCACCATCCACGGCGGCGTGCAGCTGGGCGACACCATCACCGACGGCGCGGCGCTGCAGTTCACCGGCCTGCCGTTCTTCGCGCCCGAAATGTTCATGACCGTGGTGCTCAAGAACCCGCTGCGCACCAAGCAGCTGCAGCAGGGCCTGGCCCAGCTCGGCGAGGAAGGCGCGATCCAGGTGTTCAAGCCCGATGCGGGCGGCAACATGCTGCTGGGCGCGATCGGCCAGCTGCAGTTCGAAGTCGTGCAGCACCGCCTCAAGGCCGAGTACGACGCCGACATCCGCCTCGAAGGCTGCCAGTACACGGGCGCGCGCTGGATCACGGCCGACACCCCGGCCGAGCTGCGCGAGTTCGAGAACGCCTATGTGCTGCGCATGGCGCACGACGCGGCCGGCACGCTGGCGTATCTGTGCACGTCGCCCTACGACGTGCGCCTGGCGCAGGAGCGCTTTCCCAAGATCCACTTCCACCCGCTGCGCGAGCACGCGGGTCTGTCGCTGAGCAACAGCTGATCGATATGCCCTCCATGGAAACTCTGCTGCCCCTGGGACAATGGCCGCGCCCTGCGCCTGGCCAGTTGCTCGGTGTGCTCACCGATATCGACGACACCCTGACCACCGACGGCGAAGTGCCCGCACATGTGGTGGACTCCATAGGCGCGCTGCGCGACGCCGGCCTCAAGGTCGTGCCGATCACGGGCCGCCCCGTGGGCTGGAGCGTACCTTTCGCCCAGTCCTGGCCGGTCGACGCCATCGTCGCCGAGAACGGCGCCGTGGCGCTGCGCCGCAATGCGGCCGGCGGCCTCGACAAGCTCTACCAGCAGGACGCGGCCACGCGCAGCGCCAACTTCGCGCGCATGCAGCAAGTGCTGGCGCAGATCGAGGCCACGGTGCCCGGCGCGCGCCGCGCGACCGACTCGGCGGGACGCGAATGCGACATTGCCGTGGACCACAGCGAATTCACCCAGCTGCCCCAGGCGCAGATCGACGAATGCGTGGCCATCATGCGCGCGGCAGGAATGAACGCCACCGTGAGCTCCATCCACATCAACGGCTGGTTCGGCGCGCACAACAAGTGGGACGGCGCGCAGTGGATAGTGCGCACGCTGTTCGACCGCGACCTGGCCGCGGAGCTCGATCGCTGGGTCTACATCGGCGACTCCACCAATGACCAGCTGATGTTCGAGCGCTTCGGCCACAGCTTCGGCGTGGCCAACATCGCGCGCTTCGTGCCCCAGCTCGCGCATCTGCCGCGCTATGTCACGCCCAGCGAGCGTGGCGAGGGTTTCGTCGAGGTGCCGCGCCCCATCCTGGGCACCGCGCACGCCTGATCCGGCGCGGCCGGCGAATTCGGCGATGCCACCCACCGCGTTTTGCGCGCGTCGATATGAACGAATGTCGGCTATGTCAGACAACGCCCGGCCAATGGCCTCTTGCTGCGCGGCAACAGCACCTAAAATGCGCCAGCGTTCCCGTTCCTATTCCATCACCTACAAGAGACATCTGTCATGCGCATGATTCGCCGTTCCTTCGTTGTCACCTGTGTCGCGGCTGCTGCAGCCACTGCTGGCGTGCCGGCCCTTGCCCAATCCAAGGAAGTCAAGATCGGGTATGCGCTGGCGATCAACTCGCACTACGGCGCCGCCGCCCAGGCCTGGGCTGACTCGGTCGAGAAGAACACCAGCAACGCCTTCAAGTTCAAGCAGTTCCCCGCCTCCGCACTGGGCGGCGAGCGCGAGCTGATCGAAGGCCTGCAGCTGGGCACCGTCGAAGCGGTGATCGTTTCCACCGGCGCGCTGAGCAACTTCGTGCCCGACGTGGGCGTGGTCGACATTCCTTTCCTGTTCCGTGACACCACGCATGCGCGCGCCGTGCTCGACGGCGCTTTCGGCCAGGAACTGCTGGGCAAGTTCCAGAAGCGCGGCCTGATCGCGCTGGCCTGGGGCGAGCAAGGCTTTCGCCACCTGACCAACAACAAGCACGCGGTGCAGAGCGTTGCCGACCTCAAGGGCCTGAAGATCCGCGTGACCGAGAACCCGGTGCACATCACGGCCTTCCGCACGCTGGGCGCTTCGCCCACGCCCATGTCCTGGCCCGAAGTGATTGGCGCGCTGCAGCAGGGCACGATCGACGGCCAGGAAAACCCGATCTCGGTGCTGTCGTCGGCCAAGCTGTGGCAAGTGCAAAAGCACCTGACGCTGACCGCCCATGTCTACGCGCCTGTCGCGCTGATCGTCTCGCCCGGCTTCTGGGCCAGCCTGAACGACACGCAGAAGGCCGCGTTCACGCAAGGCGCCAAGAGCGGCGCCCTGGCCTCGCGCGCGTTTGTCGACGCGGTCGAGAAGAAGGGCGTGGAAGAAGCCAAGTCGCACGGCATGCAGGTCGTGGAAAAGATCGACCAGGCCGCTTTCCGCAAGGCGCTCGAGCCCGCATACAAGCAATACGCCACGAAGTTCGGCCAGAAGACGCTGGACTCGATTTCCAACACGAAGTGATCCCCGCGCATTCCGGGCCGCCGCGGCCCGGAATGCGCACCGCACGCGCCGGGCCGGTCCCGGCGCGCGCCGTGACTCCTTTTCAGAAAGCGGCTGCGCTGGCAAGCAGCCGAAATGCATATGCTTGAACGAATCGAACGCGCCCTGGTCGCCTGCAACCGCTGGCTGCTCATCGTGCTGCTGCTGGCCATGGCCTGCATCGTCTTTGCCAATGTGGTGCTGCGCTACACCACGGGCGACTCCATCGTCTGGGCCGAGGAAGTCGCGCGCCACATGATGATCTGGGTCACGTTCCTGGGCGCGGGCCTGGTGCTGCGCTTTGGCGGCCATGTCGCGATCGACAACCTGCACCGCGCAGTGAGCACGCGCTCGGCGCGCATCCTGCGCACCATCGTGGTCGTGGGCATTGCGGGCTTTTGCGTCTTCATGACCTACTTCTCGGTGCTCTATGCCTGGGCCACGCGCTTCCAGACCACGGCCGCGACCGACATCCCGATTTCCTATATCTATCTGGCGATGCCCGTGGGCTTCGCGCTGATGCTGGTGCACCTGCTTTTCGTTGCGCGCAACTACATCACGGCCGGCGACTACGCCGAGTCCGAAGAGATGAATGCGGACGCCGCAGCGTCCATCTAAGAGGTTCAAGCATCATGGGTATCACCCTTTTCATTGCCATCATCGTCCTGCTCGTGCTGGGCTTTCCGGTGGCCTTCGCGCTGGCGATCTCGGCGGCGCTGGCCGTGCTGGTCGGCGGCCGCTACCCCCAGCTGGTGGTGTTCAAGGAAATGTTCACCGGCATCGACAGCTTTCCGCTGATGGCCGTGCCGTTCTTCATCCTGTCGGCCGAACTGATGTCGGGCGGTGCGCTGACCCATGTGCTGCTGCGCTTTGCCGCGCAGTTCGTCGGCCACCTGCGCGGCGGCCTGGGCTATGCCAACGTGCTGTCGCTGACGCTGTTCTCGGGCATCTCCGGCTCGGCCCTGGCCGACGCCGCGGGCCCGGGCTCGATGATGGTCAAGATGATGGACAAGGCCGGCTACGCCCGCCCCTATGCCGCGGCGCTCACCGCCAGCACCGCCATCGTCGGCCCCATCATTCCGCCTTCGGTCAGCATGATCATCTATGCGATGCAGGATGAGAACGTCTCGGTCGGCGGGCTGTTCATGGCGGGCTTCATTCCCGGCATCCTGATCGCGCTGGCCATGGCCGGCGTCAACTGGTGGGTCTGCAAGAAGCGCAACTACCACTCGTCCGAGCCGCGTCCGACAGCGCGCGAAATGTGGGTCACGAGCTTCAAGGCGATTCCGGCGCTGATGCTGATCGTGCTGATCGTCGTCGGCATCCGTTTCGGCATCTTCACGCCCACCGAAGCTTCGGTGGTCGCGGTGTTCTACGCGCTGGTCTGCGGCAAGTGGATCTACCGCACGCTTGAATGGAAGGCGATTCCCGGCATCACCGCGCGTTCCGCCATGCTCACCGCCTCGGTGCTGCTGGTGATGGCGACTTCGGCGGCCTTTGCCTGGGTGCTGACGGTGGAAGGTATTCCGCAGTATCTGTCCGAGCTGATCGTCAGCTGGCAGCTGTCGCCGACCCTGTTCCTGGTCGCGGTCAACATCCTGCTGCTGGTGTTCGGCATCTTCATGGAGCCGCTGCCCGGCGTGATGATCCTGGTGCCCATCCTGGCGCCGATCGCGTTCAGCCTGGGCATCGATCCCACGCACTTCGCCATGGTGGTGATCGTCAACCTGACGCTGGGAATGATCACCCCGCCGGTCGGCGGCCTGCTGTTCGTGACGGCGGTCGCGACGCGCGTGACCATCACCGACCTGACGCGCGAAATGCCGCTGTTCCTGCTGGCCCATCTGGTGGTGCTGATACTGCTGACCTTCATTCCCGAGCTGTCGACCTGGCTGCCGCATTCGCTGGGTTTCCAGTAAACCGCGCCCTGCTCTGCTACCAAGGCCCCGCATGTCGGGGCCTTTTTTCATGGTGCGGCCGGTGGCGGGCGGGCGGGAACACAGCCGCCCCGAAAAACAAGCATGGCTATCAATTAATAATTACAATAGTATTTATCAATCATGCATTGCAGATACTGGCAGACCGCCAGCGCCGCACGGAAGGCAATTCAGCACCATGCATCTTGATGAAAAAAACAACTCTTCAAGAGCCCGCCATGAAATTCATCATTACGTCCCTTGCGCTGCTGACCTGCCTTGTCTCGGCGCATCCCGCCAAGGCGGATGCCGCGGCTTCAGGCCCGCCGGCCGCACAGGCCGCGGCAATCAGCAATGACTTCAGCTATGTGCGCTACCGCGCCGACCATGAAGTGCATGCGGATGCCAGCAGCGCATCGACCGAAAGCGTCGAGATCCTGCTGAAGACCAAGGCGGCCGTCGACCAGTTCAGCCAGATTTACCAGAGCTACAGCGAAAAGATGGAGACGCTGGAAGTGCTCTCGGCCTATACCCTGACCGCCGACGGCCAGCGCCATGACGTGGCGCCGGAACGCATCTACACCCAGGAAAGCCATTCCAGTGCCGCGGCGCCTATCTATGCCGACCGCAAGGTGCGCGTCATCGTGTTTCCCCACCTGGCTCCCGGCAATCGTCTGGCCTACCAGATCCGACGCACGCGCAAGATCCCCTCTTTCCCCGGCTACTTCAGCCTGTGGAACACCTTCAGCGTATTCCACCAGTATGAAAATGCCGAAGTCACCCTGACGGCGCCGGCCGACATGCCCATGCATGTGTTCAGTCGCGATGTGCAAGGCAGCAATACCGCGACCCTGAGCGACGGCCGCGCCCACTGGCGCTGGCAGTATCAGCGCGCGCAGCCGCTGGCGGTGCAGAACCGCGTGGCGCCGGTGTGGACCTTCAGCCCGACCATCATGGCCAGCACCTATGGCGACTGGGCACAGCTTGCCAGGGCCTATCAGGTCAAGGCCAAGCCGGCGGCCGAAGTCACGCCGGCCATCCGCGATCTGGCGGAGAAGATCACACAGGGCATGACGCAGCGCCGTGCCCAGGCCGCGGCCTTGCACCATTGGGTTGCACAGAACATTCGCTATGTCGCGGTATATCTGGGCAATGGCGGCCTGGAGCCCAACAGCGCGCAAAGCGTTCTGGACCACCGCTATGGAGATTGCAAGGACCATGTCGTCCTGCTGGAAGCGCTGCTGGCAGCCAAGGGAATCGCCAGTTCGCCGGTGCTGATAGGCGCGGGAGGCGGTCCGGTTCTGCCCGGCATTCCCATGGTCGAGCGTTTCAACCATGCGCTGACCTACCTCCCCGAGTTTGATCTGTATGTGGACTCGACCACTCCCTGGGCGCGTTTTGGCCAGTTGCCCGCCGAGGACCTGGGTGCCCCGGTGCTGCACACCCAGGAGGCCAGGCTGGCCTACACGCCGCACAGGGATCTTGTGCGCAACCGCAACGGCGTCACGGTGGACCTGGTTTTCGACGCAGCGGGCAACCTGCACGGCCAGACGCGGCTGGAATTGAGCGAAGCCGACGAAATCCACCATCGTGCCCAGTTCTCCCAGCTGAATGCACAGAACCGCACCGCTGTGGAGGAGTCCTTGATGGCCGACTGCGGCATGGATGGCCGTGGACGCATCGAGATGAAGGGCGACCCCTTAGACCTGAGTCGCCCGTTCAACTCCTCCACCTATGTCTTTCAGGCGAGCGACTTCCTGGATTTCAGCATGGTGGGCGGCATCGTCGTACCGACGCCGCCGGGCAGCTGGTCGATTCGCAGCCTGGCATCGAGCACCGCCGCCCCGGCGAACGCCACGCCGTTTGCGTGCGACGCGGGACTGCGGGATGAAACCTATCACCTGGAGTTTCCCGCCCACATCCCCATCATCGCCATTCCCGCCAACCGGCAGTTCCGCAATTCGGCCGGAGAGTACCGGGCGGAATGGACACGCCAGGGCCAGCGCGTGAGCGTTCGCCACCGGCTGCAATTGAATGCGATACGCGGCAACTGCACGCTGTGCGAGCCGCAGGACTACCCCGAGCTGCGTGCGCTGTTCCAGCAGGTGCACCGCGGTTTTCGTGGCCAGATCGTCCATGGCAAGCAGCCGGGCGACGCCCTCCAACCGTCCGAGCTGTGAGCGAACCCTGACGCCGCCGGCCCGGCAATGGCCGGCACATCGATCGGGCGCAGATGCTGGTGCCCATCGTTGCCGGCATGCGCTTGGGGCATTGCGGCTTGTCGACCTGGCCGGCGCGCTTGCCGGGCAGCGACGCGCAAAAAAAAGGTCCCGCATTTTGTGCGGGACCTTTTCTGTTCATGCCTGCGGATGCTCGATCAGCTTTCCCAGCCGGAATGCTTTTCGCACAACGCCTTGGTGCTCTTGCCTTTGGGCGTTTCGGCGAAACGCGCCAGGCTGCCCTTGAAGTCTTCGGGCGTCTCGTTCCAGACGCAGGTGCAGTAGGCCTGGGCCATGGTCTGGCCCTTGATCAGGCTCTTGTCATTTCCGCCGGTGTAGTTCTCATTGGATGCCTTGATGCAGGCCGCGTATTGGCTGTCTCCGGCCGGCGGCTTGTTGTAGTCCGTGGCAGCCATTGCGGCCCCCGTCGACGCCAGCACTGCGGCGGACACAAAGGCAAAGAACAGTTTTTTCATTTTGGGGAGGTGTGTTTGCAAAAAGATTTTTGCCTGCCGAAGCTACCACCACCGATAAATAAAGTAATGAAATTTACAAAATGTAACCTATAGGCCTTTGGCGCAAGCCACGGGCAGCTCAGCCGCCGACAATGGCCGCGACGTCGAGCACATACATCTGGCGCTGGTGCTCGTGCACCGAGTCGATGCAGACCTCGCGGCCGTCGCGGCTCCAGCGCGGGTGCAGGTCGCAGCGGTTTTCCTTGCTCAGGTCTGGCGTCGCGTAGAAGCTGCCCAGGTTGCGGCGCTCGCCGGTCTGCATGTCGAACAGGAACAGGAAGCGCTCATGCGTCTTGTCGTCGGGGTAGGTGTCGCTGAGCATCCAGCGCGTGCTCACGGGCGAGAACGTCATGTGGCCGTTCTCGACCAGCACGCCGCGACCGACCACCTGCACTTCCCCGCCTTCCACGTCATGGTAGAGGTGGTAGTGGATCTCGCCTGCGTGCGGCCCCCAGACGATGATGTGGCTGTCGTCCTGCCACAGCGGGTGGGAGATCTGGTATTCGGACTTCTCGTAGTCGAACGTGCCCACGGCGCTGGGGTCGAAGTCGGCGGCCAGCTGCGGCAGCGGGTGGTCCGAGCATTCGAGCAGGCGCATGTCCGAACCGTCGGGATTCATGGTGATCAGGCGGTGCAGGAAGCAGGTTTCGTCCTTGACGCGCTCGGTCCAGCGGTGCAGGAACAGCATGCGCGACGATGAGGGATTGACTTCGATGTGGCTGACCCAGTGGATGGCCTTGTCCATCGACGCCTTTGGATGGAAGGCCTTGAGGTCGGCATAGCTGACCAGCAGCACGGCTTCGCCCGTGGCCATGTCCATGCGCCAGATGCCATCGTCCGCGGGTGCCAGCGGCAGCGCGAACGGGCCGCCGGCTTCGCTGTAGCCAATGGTCTCGTGCGTCACATACAGGCGCCGGTAGTTGACCGACAGCGCCCACTGGCTGCTGGGCGCGACCACATAGACCGGCATGGGCAGCACGCGGCGCGCCAGGGTGTCGACATCGACCACCACCGCGCCAAAGCCGGGGTAGCGTGCCGTCATGTCGCCCGTGCGGTCGTTGTAGACCAGCTGCCGGCCGGCAGCGCCGGCCAGCCACTGCAGCTGGCTGCCCATCTGCCAGTTCCAGGCACCGGTCTCGCCCACGGCGTGGAAGCGGTCGCCGTCCAGCGTGTCGAAATAGCCTATGGTGGCCTTGGCGTCGGGCGTCAGATACTGGTCCATCGCGGGCGTGCGCTGGGCAGCGATCAGGCGGTTGCTGCGGTCCCAGTTGGACTTGTTGTAGTAGCCGAAGAAATGGTGCTGGCTGCCATCGCCCACGCGGCGGCAGGGCACATAGGGGGCGGCGTTGTAAGAGTCGGTCATACGGAAAGTGGGAGGCTCAAATGAAGCTGCCCGGTGGTCCGGGCAGAGGAATAACGGGGCTGCGCCCGGGTCCGGCCTCAGTCGGCCGAGACCTTGCCCTCGAGGATCACGCGGTCCCAGCGAACCTTTTCCTGGGCGACAAAGCGCTGGGCTTCGGGCAGGCTGTTGGCCACGGCCGTCATGCCCTGGTCTTCGAGGCCCTTGCGGAACTCGGGCGTGTTGATCACCTTGCGCACATCGGCGCTGATCTTCTCGACAATCGCCTGCGGCACCTTGGCCGACACCGCGACCGTGGTCCAGGACGTGGCTTCAAAGCCCTGGATGCCGGCTTCGGTCGCCGTCGGCACATCGGGCAGCGCGGCCAGGCGCTGCTTGCCGGTCACGGCCAGCGCCTTCATCTTGCCGCCGCGGATGTGGCCCAGCACCGTGGGCGGGTTCTCGAACATCAGCTGTATCTGGTTGCCCAGCAGGTCGTTGAGCGCGGCCGAGCTGCCGCGGTAGGGCACGTGCACGATGGGCGCACCCGACTGCAGCTTGTACAGCTCGCCCATCATGTGCACCGACGAGCCCACGCCGGCCGAGCCGAAGTTGACCGTGCCCGGCTCCTTCTTGGCCAGCGCCGTGAGCTGCTGCAGGTCCTTGACCGGCAGGCCCGGCGAAGCCACCACCACGTGGGGCATTTCCGCCAGCACCGTGACCACGCGCAGGTCGGTGGCCGGGTTGTACGACAGCTTCTTGTAGATGCCGTAGGCCGCGTGCAGGCCTATGGAGCCGACCATCAGCGTGTAGCCGTCGGCGGGCTGGTCGACCACATAGCGGCCGCCCAGGTGACCGCCCGCGCCGGGCTTGTTCTCGACCACCACCGTCTGGCCCCAGAGGCGGCTGAGCTTGTCGGCCAGCATGCGCGCCTGCACATCCGAGCTGCCACCGGCCGTGAACGGGACGATGATGCGCACCTGGCGCGACGGGTTGGGAAAGACGGCGTCGCTGGACCAGGCGCTGGCCGAGCAGGCCATGAGGGTGGCGGCCAGGGCGGTCAGTCCGAAATGGCGGCGGGCGATTTTATTCATGGGATGCCTCTTGGGAAATACGGCCGCTGTGCGCGACCTTGTCTGGTGTGAGGCCAGTGTAGGCAGCCCAGACCAGACGACAAAATGCATTTTTCCGTGCCATCTATACAGGATTGGTATACCCTCGCGCCATGCCCCGCCCTCTGAGTTTTCGCGAAATCGAAGCCTTCCGCGCCGTGATGCAGGCCGGAACGACCACCGCCGCCGCGCAGCTGCTGCACACCACCCAGCCATCCGTCAGCCGCCTGCTGGCGCAGATGCAGGCGGGCGCCGGCCTCAAGCTGTTCGACATGCACAAGGGCCGGCTGCGGCCCACGCCCGAAGCGCTGGAGCTGTTTGCCACGGTGCAGCAGCACTTCGTCGGCCTGGAGCGCATAGAGCGCGACCTGCAGGGCCTGCGGCTGTCGGGCGCGGGCACGCTGCGCATAGGCTGTACGCCGGCATTGGGCCTGTCGGTGCTGCCCGCGGTAGTGCATGCGTTCGCGCAGCAGCACCCGAGCACGCCCATCAGCCTGCAGACGCTGGGCACGCCGCATCTGCGCGAAGGCCTGCAGCTGGGCCAGTTCGATCTCGTGGTCAGCACCATGGCCATAGAGGCACCCGATCTCAGCGCCAGCGTGCTGCACCGCAGCCAGGCAGTCTGCGTGATGCATCCGGGCCACACGCTGGCGCAGCGCGAGGAACTGCATGTGAGCGACCTGGCCGACCAGCTGCTGCTCACGCTCAACGCCGATGACAACATCTTCCTGCAGCTGCAGCAGACCATGCAGCGCCATGGCGTGCAGGCGCGCTCGACCATAGAGACCACTTACTCCTCGACCATCTGCTGCCTCGCGGCCGAAGGCACGGGCATAGGCGTGGTCAACCCCTATGTGGCGAGCAAGTTTGCCGCGGAGCTGGCGATTCGGCCGCTGCTGCCGCAGTGCGCGGTCGAGATCGCGCTGGCCCTGCCGTTGCACCGCGCACCTTCGGCGCGCGCCGATGTCTTCGTGCAGCTGCTGCAGCAGCATCTGCAGACCGGCAAGGGTCCGGGCTAGCCGACGCGCATCAAAGGCCTCGGGGCGCGGGCACGCCGATCTGGCGACGAATGCGCGCCATGAAGTCCTGGTCCCGAGTGCTTTCCTGGGCGGCCTGGGCCACGAGGCGCGCCGCACTCGCCGGCACATCGCCGGCCAGCAGCTTGCCCGTGCAGTGGCTCAGGCGCGCCGGCACCGCGCCGCGCAGGAAATAATGCGCCACTTTCTCGTCGACGCATGGATCGCCGTAGGGAAACACGCCATGCGCGTATTCGTCTTCCACCACGATCAGGCGTGCGTTCGGCAAGCTGTCGAGGTTTGCCTGCGCGCCTTCCACGGGGGTCAGCGCGTCGTAGCGGCTTTGCAGCAGCAGCAAGGGCAAGGCCGTGGCCGCCGCCGACAATGGCGGCCTGACTGCGCGCGGCGCGCCCCAGTAAAGGCAGGGGTTCTCGGTGGCCGCGCCGCCGAAGAACGGATAGCGCGCCGCGTAGTCGTTGCCCACATCAATCCAGTACTGCTCGCTGGCACGCGTCGCCAGGTCATTGCAGCGCACGCTGACATTCACCGCCGCCGGCGGCGCCAGCAGTATGCTGGCGCGCGCCGGCGCGGCCAACAACCGGTCCGCCAGGCGATGCGCAAAAAAGGCTGCGGCCTGGTTTTCCTCCACGGCGGGAATGAAGGCATGGGCGTCGATCGCGGCATGCAGCTGGTCGGCATCGGCCATGGGAAGCTGCTCGCGCAAGGCGTTCAAATGGATGCCCGCATTCAGCAGCAGACCGTTGCGGTCGATCAGCGCGGAATCATTGAAATTGAGCGCGGAAAACAGCTGCGACTTGATGGCCGGAGCCAGCGCCAGCAGCGTCGCGCGCAATGCGATGGCGCTGCTGCCCAGGTTGAACAATTCCGGATGGCGGGCAACATAGGGCAGCAGGATTTCGTCCATCGTGCGCTGGTGCCCCATTTCCCGCTGCAAGGTGGCGGCGTCGAAGTCCGCGCCTACATCCATGCTGCTGTCGAGCAGCATATGCCCCACGCGGTCGGGAAACAGGCTCGCGTACCAGGTGCCCAGCCAGGAGCCATAGGAGTAGCCGATGTAATTGAGCTGGCGGTCTCCCAGCAGCGCGCGCAGCAGATCCATGTCGCGTGCCGTGGCCTCGGTATGGATATGCGGGCTCAAGGGATTGGTGCGGCAGGCGTCGGCCTCCAGGCGCGCGTTGCGCAATGCATTGCCTACATTCTGCGGACTGCGGTCGAAGCTCAGGTTGAACTGGATTTCATTCAATTCCGCCGATTCGCACGTCAGAGGGCTGCTCGCTCCCACGCCACGCGGTGCAAAGCCGACGAGGTCGTAGCGGTTGGCAAGCTGCATCAGCAGCTGGCCCGTCGCGCTGTCGGGCTTGGCATAGCGCCACGCCGCGGCTTGCACCGCCGCGAAGCCCGTGCCGTCGCCGCCCGGACCGCCGGGGTTGAAAAAGATCGCTCCCACACGTTTCCACGGCTGCTCGGCCGCCACCCGGAGCACGGCCACCTGCAGCTCGCCGCGGTCAGGATGGCTGTAATCGAGCGGCGCGCGCATCAGCGTGCATTGCGCGCGTGCGCCCAGCTGCGTCAGCGCATGGGCCGCTTCTTCGCCCAGTTGGTCGGGATCGCAGGCCTGCCAATCGAGCCGCTGCTGTGCAAACGCGGTCCAGGGGTCCTCGGGCGAGGAGCCGCCGCAGGCGACCAGCAGTGCGGCGAGCAGCCCGGCACCGGCCAGGCGCAAGGAATGCCAAAGCGATGGAAGGTGCACTGTCATGGTGGTCTGCGGTTATGCACCGGCTTTGCCCGCAAGCGCCTTGCCCGCACAGCTGCTGTTGCGCGGCGGCAGCGTGCCCTGCAGGAAGTAGTTCGCAACCTGGGTGTCGACGCACTCCGTGCCATAGGGAAACAGGCCGTGCTGGTACTCGTTCTCGACCAGGATCATGCGTGCGCCCGGCAATGCGGCCAGCGTCGCCTGCGCGCTCTCGACGGGCGTTGCGCCGTCGTAACGGCTTTGCAGCATCAGTATCGGCAAGCCTGCGATCGTCGACAGCGGCGGGATGGTGCGCGACGATACGGGCCAGTACACACAGGGCTTGGACGCCGTGTCGCCGCCCACCATGGGATAGCGCGCCACCTGGTCGTTGCTGACGCCCAGCCAGTACGCCGCATCGCCCGCGGTTCCGGTGTCGTTGCAGCGCACGGCCATGTTCACCGTGAACTCGGGCAGCAGCCGCAGCGCGCCCTGCGCGTCGGTTTCTATCCAGTCCGCCTTCACGGCCTGGTTCTCGTCGCCCGCCAGGGCCTCGATCAGCTCGCGCGCCAGCCGCGCCACGGCGACATTGACCCGCGGCACGGGCGCGAAGAGGTGGCTGTCGACCAGGGCCAGCAGAGCGTCATTGTCGGCGTCCGGGTGGGAACGCATCAACGCGTCCAGACCCAGCGCCGCGCTCATGCGCAGCACCGCGCGCTCGAGCAGCGAGGAGTCCATGAAGTCCATGTCGTCGAACAAGGCCTCCTTGAGCGAAGACGGCAGCGCCAGCAGCGCGGCGCGCAGTTCGGACGCACTGCCCAGTGCCAGCGTGTCCCGGTGACGCTCGGCGAAGGGCAGCATGATCTCGTCCAGGATCCGCTGATTGGCCATGTCCTGCAGCATGAATTGATCGTCGAGGCGCTGCGTCACATCCAGGCTGCTGTCGAGCAGCATGCGGCCCACGCGCTGCGGGAACAGCCGCGCGTACCAGCTGCCCAGCCAGGTACCGTAGGAGTAGCCGATGTAGTTCAGCTGGGCATCGCCCAGCACGGCGCGCAACAGGTCCATGTCGCGCGCCGTGGCTTCGGTGTGGATATGCGCGCTCAGCGGATTGTCGAGGCAGGCGCGGGCCATGCGCTGCGCATTGCGCTGCGCGCGCTGCAGGTTTTCAGCGCTGCGATCAAAGGTCAGGCTGTCCTGGTCCTCAAAGGTTCCGGGCACATCGCAGATCAGCGGATGATTCGCGCCCGTGCCGCGCGGCGAGAAGCCGATCACATCGAAACGCTGGCTCATTTCACGCAACTGCGTGCCGCTGACGTCGTCGGGGCTGGCCAGCGCCCACTGCATGCCATGGACCAGCGCCGAAGCCAGGCCGTCCTCTCCCGGGCCACCGGGGTTGAACACTATCGCCCCCAGCCGGCTTTGGGGCTGGGCCGCGGCCACGCGCAGCAGCTCTATCTGCAATACGCCCTCAGCGGGATGGTCGTAATCCAGCGGCACGCGCAGCAGTGCACAGCGGGTGCGATCCGGCAACGCAGCGAGAAGCGCCTCCTGGTCCTGGCCTATGCGTTCGGGAGCACAGGCTTGCCAATCGAGCGTCTGCTGCGTGAATTCGGCCAATGGATAGGGCGGACTGTGCTGCGCATCGACCTCGGTGCCACCGCAGGCGACGAGCATGCCGCAGACCAGCGCGCCGCCCGCCAGGCCGGCCCAACGCGCGCGGGAGAAACCCGGGAGATTCCTTGCCACCGCGCCCCAAAAATCCTGACCGGCCTCGAACATGAAACGCCTTTGCACAACGACTTGGAGACCATTTAGTCACCGCACCGGGAAAAGGTTCCGTCCATGGGGCTTAGCGCTGCGCGGGTTTGGCTAAGGGATGTCCTCCAGATCGGCATCGCAGCCCACGCCGGCCGCAATCCAGCGTTTGCTCAGGCGCAGCCACAGCCGGCCGCGCCAGCGCTGCCAGCGCGCGGGCGCGGCGGCCATCGCCTTGGCATCTTCGAGCACGCCGCAGCGGTAGTGCGCGCCCTGCTCGTCCCAGCGCAGCGCGCTGCAGGCGCCCGTGCGGCGGCGCGAGACCAGCATGCCCATTGGGCAGGGCTCGGCCAGGCAGCACAGGCCGCAGCCATTGCAGGGCGCGCCCAGCGCCGGCTTGGCCGGCGCCCGGGCATGCCACAGCACGGCGTATTCGCGCATCAGGCGAGCGCCGCTGCGTCGGGCGCCG
>NZ_JAVWWA010000118.1:0-6821 GCF_036666375.1 Comamonas sp.
GGCTTCGACTGCCTTGTGTACAAGCGAGTATTCAAGAGCGGATCGATTTTCGCCAAGGCCCAACTCAAGAAGGAACTGCCATGTTTTCACGTCGACTCTTGCTTGCCTCTTTGACTTCTTCGGCGCTTGCCGCGTCCATGGTGGCGCCCGCGCAGGCCGCGGACAAGGTCATCAAGGTCGGCACCTTGAAGCTGATCCATGGCATCACGCCGTACTTCTACGACAAGTTCACGCCGCCGGGCTACAAGATCGAGGTGGTGACCTTCGAGACGCCCACCGATGGCAAGAACGCGGTGGTCACCAAGTCGGTGGATTTCGGCACCTACGGCCTGGCCGCCGCGACGCTGGGCGCGGCCGCGGGCGAGCCCGTGGTGATCATTGCGCCGCAGTGCAACGGCGGCATCGCCATCGTGGTGCGCAAGGACGGCGGCGTGGCCAGTTTCAAGGGCCTCAAGGACAAGCGCGTGGGCATCCTGCCGGGCTCCACGCAGGAAGCCGTGTTCCTCGACCGCCTCAAGGCCGAAGGCATGACGATCAAGGACGTGAAGTCGGTGCGCGTGTCGTTCAGCGAGATGGCCGGAGCGCTGGAGCGCGGCGACATCGACGCCTACGTGGGCGCCGAGCCCGGCCCGTCGATCAGCGTCGTCAAGGGCGTGGGCAAGGTGCTCGAGTACCCGTACAGCACGCCCACGGGCGCGGTGAACATGGTGATGACCACGCATGCCGACACCGTCAAGGACCAGGCCGAACTCGCCAAGGTGTTCCTGGAAATCCACCGCAAGGCCTCGGAGTTCGCGATGGCCAACCGGCCCGCGCTGATCGAGATGGCCGGCGCCAAGCTGGGCCTGCCGGCCGATGTCGCCAACCTGGCCGCCGACAACGTCAAGCTGACCTGGAAGATCGATGCCGACTGGATACAGCGCAGCAAGTACTACGGCTCGCTGATGCTCGAGCGCAAGCAGATCCGCAAGCTGCCCGACTACAGCCGCTTCATCGTGACCGGCCTCAACCCCCAGTCCTGATCGCTCTCCCGCCCTGCAGTCCGTCCCGGAAAGATCCGCCATGACCACTTCCACCCTTGATACCAGCGCGCGCGCCGCACCCGTGGCCGCCGCCACGCCCGTGCAGCCGGCGGCGCCGGCGCCCAACCATGTGCCAGAGTTCGTGATGCCGGCCCAGCCCGGCGCGCTGCACCTGTGGCTGGTGAAATGGGTGGTGCCGGCGCTGCTGCCGCTGGCCCTGCTGCTGGCCTGGGACCTGGCGGTGCGCCTGTCTGGAACGATGCTGGTGCCGCCGCCCAAGGAAGTCGGGCTGATGCTCTGGGACTTCGCGTTTGGCGGCATCTACGACGATGCCTTCAGCGAGACCCTGGGCATCCACTGGATCAAGTCGATGTCGCGCGTCTACGGCGCGTTTGCGCTGGCCGCGCTGGTCGGTATTCCGCTGGGCCTGGTGATAGGCAAGAACGCGACGATTCGCCGCGTGGTCGACCCCACGCTGCAGATGCTGCGCCCCGTGCCGGTCACGGCCTGGCTGCCGCTGTCGATGATCTTCTTCGGCGTGGGCCCGAACGCCGCGATCTTCCTGGTGTTCCTGGGCGCGTTCTTTCCCATCGTCATCAACACCACGTTTGGCGTGAAGTCGGTCGAAGTGCGCTTGTTCGAGGCCGCGGCAATGCTGGGCTGCTCTGGCACTTCGATGTTCCGCCAGGTGGTGCTGCCCGCGGCGCTGCCCTCGATCTTCAACGGCCTGCGCCTGGGCCACGGCATTGCCTGGTTCCTGATCGTCGTCGGCGAGATGACGGGCGTGCCCGAAGGCCTGGGCGCGGCCATCATGGACGGCCGCATGCTGTCGCGCACCGATGTCGTGATCGCGGGCATGGTGGTCATCGGCTTCACCGGCTTTGTCACCGACCGCCTGCTCGTCGCACTCAACAACCGTCTGCTCAAGTGGAGCCCGCAACACAATGTCTGATTCCATCGCCAACCGCAAGCCGACGCCCATTCTCGACATCGCGAATGTCAGCAAGGTGTTCAATCTCAACGGCCGTCCCATCCATGCGCTCAAGGACGTCAACCTGCAGATCCACAAAGGCGAGTTCGTCTGCCTGATCGGCGCCTCGGGCTGCGGCAAGTCGACGCTGCTGCGCATCATGGGCGGCTTCGAGCCGGTGTCCACGGGCTCGGCGCGCATGTACCACGCGCCCATCCAGGAGCCCGGCCCGGAGCGCGGCATGGTGTTCCAGGACTACGGCCTGTTTCCCTGGCTCACGGTGCGCGAGAACATCGCCTTCGGCCCCAAACAGCGCGGCCTGCCCGCAAGCCGGCTCAAGGAGATATCGGACCGTTTCGTGAACATGGTGGGCCTGGGCAAGTTCGCCGACCATTTCCCCAACCAGCTGTCGGGCGGCATGAAGCAGCGCGTGTCGATTGCGCGCGCGCTGGCCAATGACTGCGAAGTGCTGCTGATGGACGAGCCGTTCGGCGCGCTCGATGCGCTGACGCGCGAAGTGCTGCAGCAGGAGCTGCTCGACATCTGGGAAAAGACAAAACTGACGGTGATCTTCGTGACCCATGCGGTCGAGGAAGCCGTGCTGCTCGCCGACCGCGTGGTGGTGATGACCGCGGGCCCGGGGCGCGTGGAACGCGACTACCGCATTCCGCTGGAGCGCCCGCGCTGCATCACCGCGCCCGAGTTCAATGCGGTGCGCCGCGAACTGACGGAAATGCTCAGCAGCCATGTGTCGCTGCCCAAGGCCGCGTGATGCTGGACAGCCTGCAGTCCTGGCCCCAGGCGCTGCGCGACGCGGCCTATGACAACACGGCCGCGGTGCGCGACAGCGCCGCGCAGCTTGCCGGCTTTGACGCGCGCAGCGCCGCGTTGCTGGCGCGCGCCGCGGGGGACATCGATCAGCGCTACGGCGCTGCCGAGCGCCAGGTCTTCGATTGCTTCACGGGCCGCGCCGACGCGCCCACGCTGCTGTTCATTCACGGCGGCTACTGGCAGATGCGCCACAAGAACAGCTTTCGCTTTGTTGCCGAAGGCGCGCTGGCGCTGGGCCTGAACGCCGCGCTGCTGGGCTATACGCTTGCGCCCCAGGCCAGCCTCACGCAGATCGTCGAGGAAGTGCGCCAGGGCATTGCCGCGGTGCGCGCGCATGCGCTGGCCCGTGGGCGCAGCGGCGACATATTGCTGTGCGGCTGGTCGGCTGGTGCTCACCTGACGGCGCTGGGCCTGGACTGCGAAGGCGTGCGCGCGGGTCTGGGCGTCAGCGGCATCTACGATCTCGCGCCGCTGCAGCACACTTATCTCAACGCGTCGCTGCAGCTCACGCCGACCGAAGTGCGCATGCTGAGCCCGCTGCATCTGCCGCTGGTGGACAAGCCATTCATCACCGCGTTCGGCACGGCCGAACTGCCGCAGCTGCAGGCGCAGAGCCTGGCGCTGTCGCTGCTGCGCCAGGGCTGCGAAGGCGGTCTGCTGGCAGTCGACGGAGCCGATCATTTCAGCATTCTGAATGCGCTGGCCGCGCCCGATGGGGTGCTGTTGCAGCGCTTGGTGGGCTGGCTTTAACGCTGCTTCGGACTGATTTTCAAGGGCGGCCGTTCATCCTTCGACAGGCTCAGGACGAACGGAAAACCCGCTCGTGCCGAGCCGGCCTCGCCGGGCGCGTCCAACCATGAACGGCCGGCCCTGCAGCAAATGACGAATCAAGCCGCGACCCGCCCCTGCCTGGCCGCCTGCAGCGTATGCAGCGTGATCTTCTTGACTTCGTCGCGGCTCACGGCAATGTGCTTTTGCAGCAGCGCCTTGGTCGCCGCGGTGTCGCGTTGCAGCAGCGTCTGCAGGATCAGCGCATGTTCGTTGTAGGCCGCTTCGATGCGGTAGTTGCGCGTGAATTCCAGGCGCCGCACCACGCGTATGCGTTCGGTCAGATCGCAGTGGATGCGCGCCATCTCGAGATTGCCGCTGGCATGCACCAGTGCCATGTGAAAGGCTTCGTCCATCTGCGAGACTTCGGCGCAGGCGGCCAGGCGCTGGGACGGATCGACGCACCACAGCGTGCACAGCGGCGCCAGCCTTTGCGCAAGATCGGGCGCCGCGCCCAGCAGGTCTATGGCCGCGCATTCGAGCACCGAGCGCACGTCGTAGAGCTGCTCGAACACATTGAAGTCGATGCTGTTGACCAGCCAGCCGAGCTTGGGCATGACCGAGATGTAGCCTTCGCGCTGCAGCCGCACCAAGGCCTCGCGAATCGGCGTGCGGCTCATGCCCAGCAGCGCGCTGACTTCGTTTTCGCTGAAGCGGTCGCCCGGAACGAAGTGAAAATTGTCTAGCGCCTGCTTGAGCTGCGTGTATGCCGATGCGGCAAGGCTGGTCTGGGCCACGGGAGTCTCCTGGTTTCTTGTAATGTGACGGTCTAGCGCAGGCTGTTGCAATACGCGCGCCAGCCGCCGAAATCCGTGATGTCGGTCGCCTGGGCCAGCGCCTGGCCTTCGCAGATGAAGCCCTTGCAGCTTGCACCGCTGGCCAGCGTGACCGAGCCGATTCCCAGCGGCGCCGGCACGCCGGCGACAAAGCGGCCGAAATGGGCCAGCGGCATCTCCCAGACTTCGACGGCAATCGCGGCGCCGCCTTCTGCGCCAGCGGCCACGCGCGCCAGTCCCGGCTTGGGCGGCACCGTGCCCTGCAGCGCATACAGGCGGTAGCTGGCGCTGGTGTGCGTGGCTTCGACGAAGCGCGCGCCGCAGGACTGCAGTTCGTGGTTGAGCGGCATGCCGCGCAGATGCGCGCCGACCACGGCCACCTTGACCATTTCGCCGTGCGCGGCCACGTTCCAGGTGACGGGCGCTGCGCCGGCAACGGCACGCAGACCCGTGACGCCCGCGGGCAGTCCGGCCTGCTGCTCGAGTTGCGTGGCCCAGCGCACCAGATCGGGCTCGCACCAGCCGGGTGCAATCAGCGTGATGCCGAAAGGCAGGCCGTCCGGCAGGCGGCTCGCGGGAATGGCGATGGCCGACCAGCCCAGCAGGTTCACGAAGTTGGTATAGACGCCCATTTCCGAGTTGACGGCAATCGGCTCGGCCAGGACTTCATCGATGCGCGGATGGCGCGGCGCCGTGGGCACGCACAGCAGATCCCACTGCTGCCAGATCTTTTCGGCCTGCTGCCTGAGTTCCTGCAGCCGGTACTGCGCGGCGAATGTGTCGGCGGCGGAAAACCGCTGGGCCACGTCGAGCACGCTGCGCACCACGGGCAGCATGTTGCCGGGCTGGCCTTCGTAGATGCTGCGCGCGCCGACCACGCGTTCCGCGACCCAGGGGCCCTGGTACAGCAGTTCGGCGACTTCAAACAGTGGGTCGAAGGGAATGTCCTGCAGCTGCGCGGTCTGGGCCTGCAGCTGCGCCGAGAAATCGGCAAATGCGGCTTCGTAGCTGGCCGACAGCTTGCGGCCTGCGGGCGTGGCCACGCGCAGCTGCGCCAGCGGCTTGTGGGCCGGCGCCATCGGGCGGGGCCGGGAGTAGGCATCGTCCGCGTCCAGGCCTTCCATCAGCGCCATGACGCGCGCGCTGTCCGCAACGGTGCATGCGAGCACGCCAATGCAGTCCAGCGTGCGGCAGGCAGGCACCAAACCGGTGCCGCTGACTGCACCCGGCGTGGGTTTGAGGCCCACGATCTGGTTGAAGCCTGCGGGAATGCGGCCCGAGCCCGCGGTGTCGGTCGACAGCGCAAAAGGCACGAGACCGCGCGCGACCACCGAGGCCGAGCCCGAGCTCGAGCCGCCACTGACCAGGACGGGATCAAACGTGTTGGGCACCACGCCGTACGGCGAGCGCGTGCCGACCAGGCCGGTCGCGAACTGGTCGAGATTGGTCTTGCCCAGCACGATGGCGCCCGCGTTCCTGAGCCGCTGGACGGCGAATGCGTCCTTTTGCGCGACATAGGCGAATGCTTCGCAGGCCGCGGTGGTGCGAAAGCCCGCAACGTCGATGTTGTCCTTGACCGCGAACGGCACGCCGTACAGCGGCAGCTGCTCGCGTCCTACGGCCTGCTCCAGCGTGGCAAGCGCTTCAATCTGGGCGCGCAATTGCGCGGCGCTGGCAATGCTTATCCATGCCGTGTCGCCGGCCTCGCACGCCTGCCGCTGCGGCTCCAGCAGGTCGGCGGGGCTTGCGCCCCGGGCGTATGCATTCTTCCAGTCTTCTATGGTGCCGATCAGCATGATGAATACCCTGATGTATACAAGATGCTGAGATAAAGCAGTTTGTGTGCCAGCCTTCGGTGCTTCGACAGATGTCGGTCAAACGGGGAAAATGAGCACGATTCAACCCAGGAGATTTCATGACCCGTCCCTACGCCCCCAAGAATCAGGCGCTGTTTGATCAAGGCCTTGCCACGCGCCGCGAAGTGCTGGGCGCTGAATACGTCGATGCTTCCATCAGGAACGCCACCGACTTCAATATCGACATGCAGGAAATGGTCACGCAGAACTGCTGGGGCGATGTCTGGAACCGGCCGGGCCTGGAGCGCAAGTCGCGCTCCTTGCTCAACCTGGCCATGCTGACGGCGCTCAACCGCCCGCACGAACTCAAGCTGCATGTGCGCGGCGCGATCAACAACGGCGTGACCAAGGACGAGATCAAGGAAGTGTTCCTGCAGGCCGGAATCTACTGCGGCGTGCCGGCCGCAATTGACGCCTTCCGCGTCGCGGCGGAAGTGTTCAAGGAAATGGATATCTGAGAGGCCACGCCGGCTTCAGAGCTTGGCGATGGATACCTCCGTGGACTTGACGAGGGCCACGACTTCCGAGCCTATGACCA
>NZ_JAVWWA010000118.1:6921-15387 GCF_036666375.1 Comamonas sp.
TGCTCGCGCAGCGTGCGGCCTTCGTACTCGGTGCGAAACAGCCCGCGGCGGCGCAGCTCGGGCAGCACCAGCTCGATGAAATCATCGAGGCCGCCGGGGAACCACGGGCCCATGATGTTGAAGCCGTCGGCCCCGCCTTCCTCGAACCATTGCTGCAGCTGGTCGGCAATGGTTTTGGGCGTGCCCACGACCTGCTGGTGGCCGCGCGCACCCGCGATCCTGAGGTACAGCTGGCGAATCGTCAGGCCGTCGCGGCGCGCCAGATCGATCAGCAGGCGCTGGCGGCTTTGCGGGCCTTCGGTCGGCGGCAGCTCGGGCAGCGGGCCATCGATGGGGTAGCCCGAAAGGTCCACGCCGCCGGAAATTCCCGCGAGCAGCGACAGCCCCACCACCGGGTCGATCAGCGACTGCAGCTGCTCGAACTTGGCCTCGGCCTCCTCCTGGGTGCGGCCGACAATGGGAAAGATGCCGGGCATGATCTTCACGTCATCGGGGTGGCGGCCGTAGTGCTGCACGCGGGCCTTGATGTCGGCATAGAAGCCTTGCGCCTCGGCAAAGGTCTGGTGGGCGACAAAGATCACTTCGGCGGTGCGCGCCGCGAGTTCGCGCCCGTCTTCGGACGCACCCGCCTGCACCACCACCGGCCGGCCCTGGGGCGAGCGCGCGACATTGAGCGGGCCGCGCACCTGGAAGTGCGTGCCCCGGTGGTTCAGCGGGTGCAGCTTGTCGGCGTCGAAATAGCTGCCGCTGGCCTTGTCGCGCACGAAGGCGTCGTCTTCCCAGCTGTCCCACAGGCCCGTGACGACATCGTGGAACTCGGCCGCGCGGCGGTAGCGGTCGGCATGCGCGTACTGGTCGGCCCGGTTGAAGTTCAGCGCCTCGGCTTTGGTGGCCGAAGTCACCAGATTCCAGCCCGCGCGCCCGCCCGAGATCTGATCGAGCGAGGCGAACTTGCGCGCCAGGTTGTAGGGCTCGTGGTAGCTCGTGGAGGCGGTCGCGATCAGGCCTATGCGGTCGGTCACGGCGGCCAGCGCCGACAGCAGCGTCAGCGGCTCGAACTGGTCGCTGCGCGCGGTGCGCGCCAGCGCCTCGATGTTCTCGGAGCGCACGGCCACGCCGTCGGCCAGGAACACCGCGTCGAACTTCGCGGCCTCGGCTTTCTGCGCCAGCTGCACGTAGTGGCGGAAGTTGATGCCCGCATCTTCCTGCGCGTCGGGGTGGCGCCAGGCCGCGATGTGGTGGCCGGTCTGCATCAGGAAGGCGCCGAGCTTGATCTGCTTTTTGGGAGTGGTCACGGAGGGCTTTCGTTGGGAATGAAGATCACCAGGCAAAGCGGATGCGCTCGCTGGAAAAACCAATCGCGGCGGTGGGCGGCACATCGCTGGGCCCACGCCGGTCGGGCGCGAGGAAGTCGGCAAGAACGTCATCGCGGATGCGGATGAACTCCGGGTCGCTGCGGTTGCGCGGGTGGGGCAGGTTCACCGCAACGACGCGGCGAATGCGGCCCGGGTGCGGCTGCATCACCACCACGCGGTCGCCGAGAAACACGGCTTCCTCGACATCGTGCGTGACCAGCAGCATGGTGATGCGCTCCTTCTGCCAGATGCGCTGCAGCTCGCCCTGCAGGCGCGCGCGCGTGAGCGCATCGAGCGCGCCGAAAGGCTCGTCGAGCAGCAGCACGCGCGGGCGATTGACCAGGCCGCGCGCGATCGCCACGCGCTGCGCCATGCCGCCTGAAATCTGGTGCGGAAACGACTTCTCGAAGCCTTCGAGACCGACCAGCGCCACATGCTCGGCAATCAGATTGCGCTTTTGCTGGGCGTTGAACGTCGCGTTGCGCAGGCCCACGCCTATGTTCTGCTCCACAGTGAGCCAGGGGAACAATCGGTGGTCCTGGAAGACGATGCCACGCTCCAGGCCCGGGCCGGTGATCTCCTCGCCGCCCAGCGTGATGGCGCCGTCATATTCGGTGTCCAGGCCCAGCACCAGGCGCAGCAGGGTGGACTTGCCGCAGCCGCTGGCGCCGACGATGCTGACGAATTCGCCCGGCGGCAGCTGCAGGTCTATGTCCTGCAGCACCTGCAGGCTGCCGTCTGCAGATTGGGTGCTGTCGAAGCGTTTGGAGGCGACGTGGATGTGCAGATCATCCGTGGTGACGGTGCTTGTCATGGGTTGTGCCTTCGAAAGAAAGAGAGGGGTTTCAGCGGCCCAGCCGCCGGGCCAGTGCGCGCTCGAGCGTGCGGGCGCTGGCGTTCATGAGCCAGCCGACGAGACCGATGGCGACCATGCCGAACAGCACCAGGTCCATGCGGAAATGTTCGCTGCCCTCGATCAGCAGATTGCCCACGCCGCGGCCCGAGACCAGCAGGTACTCGGCGCCTATGGTGGCCAGCCACGAATACACCAGCGCGAGATAGACGCCCGTGAAGATCGAGGGCGCGGCCGAAGGCAACACCACATGCCAGATGGTCTGGGCACGCGTGTAGCCATAGACGCGCGCGACTTCGAGCAGCGTGGCCGGCGTGTTGCGGATGCCGTCCGCCGTGTTGACGACCACGGGCACCAGCGCCGCCAGCGACAGGAACACCACCTTGGCGACATCGCCCAGGCCGAACCAGACCGAGATCAGCGGAATCCAGGCAAACAGCGAGATCTGCTTGAAGGTGTTGAAGCTCGGGCCCACGATGCGGTTGAAGCGCGGCCACAGGCCCAGCAGGCCGCCGAGCACCAGGCCGCTGCTGGTGCCGATCACGAAGCCGGTGAGCTCGCGCGCCAGGCTGGCCCGCAGGTTGAGCCACAGCAGGCCGCTGCTGATCAAATCCCAGCCGGTGTCCAGCACCTTGGCGGGCGAGACCAGCAGCGCCGAGTTCACCAGATCGAGCCTGGACACCAGGGCCCACAGCACGATGGCCGCGAACGGCACGACCAGGCCGCGCCAGCGTCCGGCAAGGGCCTTGTCGCGGCGCGTGGGCGCAATGGCTGCCGGCGCTGCGGCCGGCAAGGGGGCAAGGGTGGTGGTGCTCACAGCAGGCCTTTCGGAGTGGGGCGCGCGCCATGGCGCGCGGCGACGCGCGCTTCGGCGTGGTCGAGCAGGCGATCGATCGCATAGCCCAATGCGCCGACGACAATCACCGCGGCCATCACCAGGTCGAGCTGGAACAGCTGGCGGCCGTAGACGATCAGATAGCCCAGGCCTTCGCTCGATGCGACGAGTTCCACCACCACCAGCGACAGCCAGGCCTTGGTGAAGCCCAGGCGCAGTCCGGTGAACAGCGTGGGCAAGGCCGTGGGCACGACGATCTCGAGCACCTGCTGGCGCCGCGTGTAGCCGTAGACATTGCCGACTTCGAGCAGCGTCGCCGGCGTCTGGCGAAAGCCCTGCAGCGTGGCCAGCGTCACGGGCACCAGCGCGGCCTTGGCGATCAGGATGTACTTGAGCGGCTCGCCTATACCGACCAGCAGCAGCACGAACGGCAGCCAGCCGAGCACCGGGATCTGTACCAGCGCGTTGAATGTGGGCAGCAGATAGGCCTCAACGGTCTTCGACAAGCCCATGGCAGCACCCAGCAGCAGGCCCAGCGCGCTGCCGATGACAAAGCCCACGAGCACGCGCTGCAGGCTGGCCTGGGCATGCAGCCACAGGTCGCCGCTGGTCGCGAGTTCGCTCAGCGTCTCCCAGACGAACTGCGGCGAAGGCAGCACCTGGGCCGAGATCCAGCCCTGGGCCGCGCCCACGGCCCAGAGCGCGAACAGCGCGATCGGCAGCAGGAACGGTTCGGCGCTGCGCGCCACGGCTTGCAGGCGCTGGCGGCCGCTGGAGGCCGCTGCGGCCACGGGATAGGAAAGAGTGCTTGCCATGCTGATCAACGCTGAGCGATCGGAGTGCCGGCCGACGCCTTGGCCACGCCCTTGGCGTCAAACGACTGCCAGCGCTTTTCCAGGCCCTGCTGCTTGAGCGCGGTCTGCAGATAGCGCGGCTCGAACCAGCCGTCGACGCTGATCGTGCGGCGAATCAGCTTGAGCTTGAGTGCATCGCTGGCCACGGCCTTGTAGCGCCCGACGATGAACTCGTCGAGCAGCGGCGAGTTGCGCAGCGCCAGCTCCTGCTTGTCGAATTCGGCTTCCCACGAGGCCTGGGGCGTGCCGCTGCGCGCCCAGATCTGGAACAGCTCGGCACGGTTCTTCTCGTCGGAAGACCAGTGGGCCGCGCGCACGAACTGGTCTACGACCTTCTGCACCTGCGCGGGATGCTGCTTCTCGAAATCCTCGCGCACCAGCAGCGCGGCCTGGCGCGTGAGCGCCGGGTCCTTGCCCTGGGTCGAATAGACGATCTTGGCCAGTCCGCTGTCGCGCACCTTGAACCATTCATAGCCGCCAAACGCCGCATCGACGCCGCTGGACACCAGCGCCGCCTGGGCGCTGCCGGTGTCGAGATTGACGGCCTTCAGATCGCGCTCGGCCAGGCCCACGCCTTCGAGCGCATTGATCGCCACCAGATGGCCGTTGGTGCCGCGAAACAGCGAGACCTTGCGGCCCTTGAGGTCCTGCAGTCCCTTGATGTCGGACTGCGGCGGAGTCACCACGTAAAGGTTGTTGCGCGCGCCGCTGGCCAGCAGCAGCCGGGTCTTGAGGCCGTTGGCGCGGCCCACGATGGAGGGCAGGTCGCCCTGGTAGGCGAAGTCGATCTGCTTGTTTGACAGCGCCTCGTTCACCGCCGGCCCCGCGCCCTTGAAGAACAGCCATTCGACGCTGATGCCGTCGGCCTTGAACGCTTCTTCGAGCGCCTGGTTGGCGCGCAGCACGCCGCCCGGCGATCCGCCCCAGGTCACGGGCTCGCCGCCGCCTGCGGTGGCCACGCCTATGCGTATGGTCTGCGGCGGCGCGGCCTGGGCCGAGGCGCCAAGAAACAGGCCCAGGGCCAGCAAGCTGGCGCGGCGGCGGAGGGTGAAGGCGTAGGTCATCTCGATTCCTTTGGGCAGGGACTGGCGCCACGCGTGGCGCGCGAAAAAATGCGAAGAAAAATGCGCGCCGCTCAGCGCCGGGCGGCGAAAAAATCGGGGTTGGCTTGAGCGGGCTGCTTGCCTTGGGGCGCGCGGCCTTGCACCAGCGCCGAGGCGCCCAGGCGGTCGCGCAGCGGCGCTTGCTTGTTCACCGGCCGGCCCTTGGTGCGCCCGGCGAACCGCCCGCCCAGCGACAGGCGCAGCGCATCGACCGGCGCGCCGCCGCTGCAATGCGGCGCAGCGTGGGCGTGTAGTCGTTGACATGCACACCGGCGTCTGTCCCCGGGAAATCCAGCCGCGACTTGACGGCGGCGCAGCGCGATGATTTCTTGCTCGGAAGTCTTCTCGTCATGGCGTCTATCCTTCATGCAGTGGTTGCTGAAGGTTAAGAAGACATGGGCCTGCAAGGAACGAAGGAAAGAGATCTTCGATATCTGGTTTTTGGCTATGTCGCTTTGGCTGGTCGAAGCCAAGTGCTTGTTTTCATTGGATGGATATGCGTTTTTTGTCCGGCATGGGCGTGGGTCGGTGGCGCTGGTTCGAGGGCGGGCTGTTCATGGTTCGACGCGCCCGGCCAGCAAGGCTCACCACGAACGGCTTTCCCGTTCGTCCTGAGCTCGTCGAAGGATGAACGTCCTGCCCTCAAAGGCCAGGCGCTCCCCCAGCCAAGACCCCCATGCCCCGGATATCCTCCTGCGCCGCATCCAGCAACCAGCGGCGAAACTCCGCAAACCCCGGGCGCGGCCGGCGGTCCTGCGGCGTGCACAGGAAATAGCCGCGCTGCAGCGCGATCGGCAGATCGAAGGGCACGGCCACGGCGCCCGATTGCAGCGCGTCTTTCACCAGGCAGCGCTGCACCAGCGCCACGCCCATGTCGGCAATCACGGCCTGGATCAGCATCGAGACCTGGTCGAAGGCCGTGGTCAGGTTGGGCGCTGCGCGCCCGGCCTGCGCGGCGCGCAGCCATTGCGTCCAGTTGCCCGGCGCGGTCGTGTGGTACAGCAGCGCCTCCGACGCGAGATCGCCGGGGCGCCGCCACAGGCCTTGCGCCAGCCGCTGCTGCAGGCGCGCGGGGTGGCAGATGGGCACCATCTCGCGGCCTATCACGTAGTCGGCGCTGCACTGCGGCCATTCCTCGGGGCCCAGTCCCGTGAGCACGGCCGCATCGGGCACCGTGCCCGAGAAGTCCTCGCCCTTGCTGTAGGGCACGAAGTTCAGCTTGATGCCCGGGTGCAGCTGCTGGAAGCCGCGCAGCCGCGGTATCAGCCAGACGCTGGCAAAGGTGGGCACCACCGCCAGATGCAGCGGACGGTCGGCGGGCGCGACCCGCAGCCGCGCGCTGACTTCCTCGATGGCCGCCAGCGGTGCGCGCACCGCATCGAGCAGTTCGCGCCCCACGGGCGTGAGCGACAGCGCATGCGCATTGCGCTTGATCAGCGGCATGCCGTAGTGCGACTCGAGCCGCGCGACGGCCCGGCTGACCGCGCTCTGGGTCACGCAAAGCTCCGCCGCGGCGCGCGAAAAGCTGCCCAGCCTGACCGCCGTGGCAAAGGCATGGAGTTCGGACATCGAGGGCGAGTGCATTCGCATGGGGCAGGAGGTGTCAAGCGCGGTGCATGAGTGCCACGCGTCGGTGCGAGTATGCACAACAGTCATGCTCATTGCCAATTTGTCGTTTTGCGCCGCGGCCAGGGCGCCCGAAACTTGGCAGCCATGACCACGCCCAACTTCCTCCTTTCCCGCCGCTCCGTCGCCCTGCTTGCCGCCTTCGCCGCCCTGGGCGCGGGCGCGGCCCACGCCGAGTACCCCGACCGCCCGATCAAGCTGATCGTGCCGTTTGCCGCCAGCGGCTCCACCGATCTCGCGGCGCGCCTGATAGGCGAATACGCGGCCCGCGTGCTGGGCCAGGCCATCGTCATCGAGAACCGCGCGGGCGCCGGCGGCTCGCTGGGCATGGACATGGTCGCCAAATCCAAGCCCGACGGCTATACGCTGGGCATGGCCACCATGAGCACCCATGGCTCCAACGTTGCGGCCTACGGCAGCCGCCTCAAGTACGACCCGATCAAGGACTTCGTTCCGGTGAGCAATGTGGCCACCGTGCCCAGCGTGCTGGCCGTCACCGGCAAGTTCCCGGCCAAGAACATGGCCGACTTCCTGGCGCTCGCCAGGAGCGAGCCGGGCAAGATCACGTTTGCCTCGCCGGGCACGGGCTCGCTGGGCCACTCGAACGTCGAGTACTTCTCGAGCATGGCCAAGATCAAGCTGCTGCACGTGCCCTACAAGGGCTCGGGCATGGCGCTCAACGACGCGATTGCCGGCCAGGTGGACGCGATCACCGACAACCTGCCTTCGGCGCTGCCGCACATCAAGGCCGGGCGCCTGCATGCGCTGGCCGTGCTTTCGGACAAGCGCTCGCCCGCGCTGCCCGACGTGCCCACCTATGGCGAGCTGGGTTTCCCGCAGATGGGCAATGGCGGCTGGTTTGGCGTGGTCGCGCCCGCGGGCACGCCGCCGGCGGTGGTGAAGAAACTCAACCAGGCAATCCACACCGCGATGAAGGAACCCGACTTCATCAGCAAGATGGACGAGGCCGGCGCCACGCTCATTCCCGGCACCTCGGCGCAGTTCCAGACCCAGATCGAACAGGCCGTGCAGCGCTACAAGAACGTTGCCAAGGTCGCCAAGATCTCGATGGAGTAAGAATGCAAGACAGCTCCGCCATGTTCCTGCTGCACGCGCCCGAAGGCGCGGCCATTCCGCTGGTCTGCGACTCGCCGCACAGCGGCGTTCGCTACCCCGAAGACTTCGGCCACGCCGTGCCGCGCGCGCTGCTGCGCGCCGCCGAGGACACCCATGTCGAAGCGCTGTGGGGCGAAGCTCCCAAACTGGGCGCGACCCTGGTCGAAGCGCTGTTTCCGCGCAGCTATCTCGATCTGAACCGCACGCTCGACGACATCGATCCCACGCTGCTGGCCGCGCCCTGGCCCACGCCGCTGGCGCCCAGCGAGAAGACGCGCATTGGCTCGGGTCTGGTGTGGCGCACGGTCAAGAACATGCCCATCTACGACCGGCTGCTGCCCGTGGACGAAGTGCGCCAGCGCATTGCGCGCTGCTACCAGCCCTACCACCAGGCGCTGGCCGCGGCTGTTGAAAGCACGCACCAGCGCTTTGGCGCCGTGTGGCATCTGAACCTGCACTCCATGCCCAACAACGCCTACGAGCGCCTGCAGATCAAGAGCGACAGGCCGCTGGCCGACTTCGTTCTCGGCGACCGCGACGGCACGACCTGCGAGCCGGCATTCGTCGCGCTGGTCGAGGAATACCTGCGCGGCTGCGGCTACACCGTGGCGCGCAACGACCCCTACAAGGGCGTGCAGCTGATCGCCAAAATCGGCCAGCCCGCGCTCCAGCGCCACAGCATGCAGATCGAGATCCGCCGCCCGATCTACATGGACGAGGAATC
>NZ_JAVWWA010000119.1:0-15073 GCF_036666375.1 Comamonas sp.
GAGCCCGGCGGGCGGCCGCGCCGACGCGCGGGGCGTGCGGGCGCAGCCTGTGGCGCGGAATCTTCGTCAATGTCCACGACCTGGATGCGGTCGATGGGCGGGTCCGCCAGTAGGCTGTCGGGCAGGGGCATGCTGTATTTTTTACGGGAATTGATGCACGCATCATATATTTCCCGCGCGCGCTTCGCGCATTTGCCGCGCGCCGTGAAGTGCTGAAGGCGCAGCGCAGGCGCTGGCGTTTTAGCCGCTAAAAAACGGCGCTGCAGTGGCCTGGCCCCGGCGTCAATGCAGCAGCTGCTCTTTCGCGGGTTCGACGCGCAGATGCAGCACGGTGAAATACAGCGTCACATCGCCTTGCTGGTCGATGAAGGTGCCCAGCGCGCGCTGCAGGCGGCCCGCGATGCACAGGCACTCCATCGCCTCGGGACGCCCGCCCTGGATGCGCGCCGTGGTCAGCAAGGCCAGCTGGTGCTCGCGGCCGAATTCATGCACCACCTCGAGCGCCTGGCCGTGCTGGCGTGGAATGGCCTCGTTGGCCCAGCTCCACAGGAAGCTGCCTTCGCTGTCGCTGCTGGTGCCCACCAGGCACACCGTTGCCAGCACCGGACCGAGCGCTCCCTCGAAGGTCAAGGTCGCGCTGTCCAGGTCCCAGTGGTATTTGGGCGCGCCTTCGAGGCCGAAGTCGTGCTGCCATTTTGCATTGCCGGCCACCATGGCTTCGACGGCCGCGCGGCTCCAGGCGTTCCAGTCGGTGGGTTGTTGCGCTGTACTCATTCCAGATCCATTCATTTTTCCTGGGCGCCATTGTCATTCAAGACGAGGTGGGCGCGTTCCGGCCGGGCGCGGCATTGCCTGTCAGGCCTTGTGGAGATGCGAAAATAAGGGTTTCCACTGAATGACTCGCGTGCAGGTCTTGCCATGTCCATTTTCGAGCCCATTGTCCTGATCCTGCTGGCACTCGCCGGGCTCAGCATGTTCGCCGGCAACTACACCGTGGCGGCCGCCATGGTGGTGCTGATCGTCATCCGCATCTCGCCGCTTGCGCTGTACTTTCCCTGGCTGCAGAAGCATGGACTCAACATCGGCATCTTCTTGTTGATGATTGCAGTGATGGTGCCTATCGCCAGCGGCAAGATTCCGGCGCTGGAGCTGCTCAAGTCATTCACGCACTGGAAATCGGGCGCGGCCATCGTGGTCGGCATCTTTGTTGCCTGGCTGGGCGGGCGCGGCGTGACGCTGATGGCGGCCCAGCCCGGCGTGGTCGCCGGGCTCATGGTCGGAACCATCCTGGGCGTGGCGTTCTTCCGCGGCGTGCCGGTCGGGCCGCTGATCGCCGCCGGACTGCTGTCGCTGCTGATCGGCAGGTCGTGAGGCTCCAAGGGATATCTCCGAGTGCCGGCGGCGGCCGAACTCCGATACTGTGGTCATGAATAACCGCCTACTGCGCCGCAGCGCGCTCGCCCTGTCGCTGGCCTTGCCGGTCGGCGCCGCGCTGGCCGATGCCAACCCGCTGACCGCCGAGCGCTGGAAGACGCGGCCCGTGGTGCTGGTCGTTGCGCAGGACGGCGACGCGCTGCTGGCCAAGGTGCGCGCAGCGCTGGCGCAAACCCGCGCGCGCGAAGCGTTTCGCGAGCGGGATATGGTGCTTTACACGGTGGTCGCCGGAGCAGGTCGGCGCAACGATGAGGCGCTGGGGACGGCGCAGACCGCGGCCTTGCTCAAGGCGCTGCAGCTGGATGCGCACGGGCCGTCGACTTTCGTGCTGGTCGGCATGGATGGCGGCGTGAAGCTGCGCGCCGGCACCGCTGTGGACCTGCAGGAAGTGTTTGCCGAAATCGACCGCATGCCCATGCGCCAGGCGCGTTGAAGCTTCAGTGCGGGCCGGGCTCCTGGGCGCCGTCCAGGCCCAGCTCGGCGGCGGCGAACTTGATTTCTGCCATCTGGTAGTCCTGCACCGTGTGGCGCGACGAGACCTGGCGCTGCTGCGGTCCGGGAATCAGCAGCCAGGCGCTGGCGGTTTCGTCCTGGGGGTGGGGCATGGCGAACATCAGGAACTCGCAGTCTATGCCCCAGACGTCATCGACCTGCATCTCGCGGCACTGCGATGGCACGTGCAAAAAGCTCACGCGGTCGCCGACGGCGCGCAGGAAATCCTCGTCCTGGGCTTGCTCGGCGTCGGGTGCGCCCTGTATCGGGTCGATGGAACGGATCAGCACCGTGCTGCTGAAGGCGCCGTGCTCCCATTCCTCGGCTTGGCGCTGGAACATCAACGTGGCCTGGCCCGTGAACGCGAAGCCGGATTCGTCGTCGCCGTATTTGAAGTCCCTGGCCGCGGCCACTGCCTGCGCATAGCCTTCGTCGTCAATGCCTACAAAGCGCAGGTCCTCGGTGATGCTGGTCATGTTTTCATCCAAAAAATAAGCCCTATCCAACGACAGGGCTGCAGCGCCCGATTATCGGTCAGCGCGCAAGCCTGGTGCTGGCGTCAGGTCGGCCGCCAGTCGGCGAGGCATTGCGTGGCCAGGCGGCGCGCGTAGGCCGCATCGACGTCGGCGCAGGCGCCCATCAGCAGGCGGTAGACGATGGGCGCGGCGACGCGGTCCACCACATATTCGACCGACGGCGCCGGCTCGCCGCGCGCAACGGCACGCTCCACCATGTCGGTGATCTGTCCCGCGGTGAACACCAGGCAGGGCGCGACGCCCTCGATTCTGTAGCCGCCGCAGATCACGTCGCGCACCAGCGCCAGGCCGGGCTCGGAGGCCATTTCCTCGACGAACTGCTCCGACCAGGCCAGCAGATCGGCGCGGAAACTGCCGGTGTCGGGCGGGCCGCTCTCGGGGCGCAGGCGCTGCGCCGCGACATCCGACAGCAGCGCGGGCAGGTCGCCCCACCTTCTATAGATGGTCGAGGGCGTCACGCCCGCACGCGCGGCGATCATGGGCACGGTCAGCGCGCCGCGGCCCACTTCTTCCAGGAGCTCGCGCGCGGCATCGTGCACGGCGGATTGCACGCGCGCGCTGCGGCCGCCGCTGCGGGTTGCGGTCTTTGTCGTCATGCTGCAAATTTTAAAGCAAATAAATTGCGTTAACAGAGGGTGTAGCCGCATAATCGCAAAAGCTCAATATTTGCTTTAAGGAACCGCCATGGCGCTCCCTCTGACCCTGCGCTCCGCCTTGCGCCTCCAGGCCTCGCTGGTGCTCGCGTTCATGGCCGCGTCCAGCGTGCCGTCACCGCTGTATGCGATCTACCGCGCCGAATGGGGCTTCTCGCCGGCCACGCTGACGGCGGTGTTCGCGGTCTATGTGTTCAGTCTGCTGCTCGCGCTGCTGACGCTGGCCCCGCTGTCGGACCACCTGGGCCGCCGTCCCGTGGTGCTGGGCGCGATCGCGCTGGAACTGCTGTCCATTGCGCTGTTTCTGGGCGCCGATTCGGTCGGCATGCTGATCGCCGCCCGGCTGGTCCAGGGCGCGGCGACCGGCGTGGCGCTGAGCGTGCTCGGTGCCGGCATCGCCGATCTGGACCCGCGGCGCGCGCCGCTGATCAACAGCACCGCGCCGCTGCTGGGAATGTGCGCCGGCGCGCTGGCCAGCAGCCTGCTCGCCACCTATGCGCCCGCGCCGCTGCGGCTGGTCTATCTGCTGCTGTTCCTGGTGCTGCTGGCCCAGGCCTGGCTGGCCTGGCGCCTGCCCGAGACCGTGAATGCCAGACCCGGCGTGCTGCGCTCGCTGCGCCCGCGGCTCGCGGTGGCTCCGAACGCGCGCCGCGGCTTTGTGCGGGCCATGCCGCTCGATATCGCGGTCTGGGCGCTGGGCGGCTACATGCTGTCGCTGGGGCCCACGCTGGCCCGCCAGATCACGGGCGGGCAGAGTCCGCTGGTCGGCGGACTGATGCTCGCGGCGTTGACCGGCAGCGGTGCGCTGGGCTCGCTGCTGCTGCGCGCGCGCAGCGCGCGGTCGCTGATGCGGCTGGGATCGGCCGCGCTGGCCGCGGGCATGGGCCTGGTGCTGGCCTCGACGTTCATGCCCTCGGCGGGGCTGTTCTTCTGCGGCATCGTGGTCGCGGGCCTGGGCTTCGGCGTGGGCTTCCTGGGCGCATTGCGCACCGTGATGGCCGATGCGCTGCCCGCGCAACGCGCTTCGCTGATGGCGGCTTTCCTGGTGCTGAGCTACTGCGCTTTCAGCCTGCCCGCGCTGGCCGCGGGCGCGGCGGTCACGCATTTCGGCCTGGTCGCCACCGCGCAAGTCTATGGCGCGCTGGTGATGCTGCTGGCCCTGGTCGCGCTGCTGGGCACGCGCGCGAAGGCCGCGCTGCGCACCGCCGCCTGCCACGGCTGAGCCTGCATGTCCGGCACTATCCATAACAGCCGCTTATGGATAGGCAACAAGGCGCCGCTGACTGGCGCGCGCGCGGCCGCATACAGTGGCGCCCATGACTGCAACCCTCTCGGTGGACACCCACGCCCATGTCTTTCTGCGCCAGATGCCGCTGGCGGCCGCGCGCCGCTATGCGCCCGACTTCGATGCCACGCCCGGCGAGTACCTGGACCTGCTCGACATGCACGCGCACAGCCATGGCGTGCTGGTACAGCCCAGCTTTCTGGGCTGCGACAACAGCTATCTGCTGAGCGTGCTGCGCCAGCATCCGCGGCGCCTGCGCGGCGTGGTGGTGCTCGAGCCCACGGCCACGGAAGCTGAACTCGCCGCGCTGGCCGCCCAGGGCGTGGTGGGCGTGCGGCTGAACCTCGTGGGGCTGCCGCTGCCCGACCTCAGGCAGCCTTCATGGCAGGCCTTTCTGGCGCGCATCCGGGCGCTGGACTGGCATCTGGAACTGCACCGCCGCGCCGCCGATCTTTCTGCGCTGATAACCGCCGCCGCAGCAAGCGGCTGCCGTGTGGTGATAGACCACTTCGGCCGGCCCGACGCCAGCCTGGGCGGCAAGGACCCGGGCTTTGCGGCGCTGCTGCGCCATGCCGATGCGGGACGCGTGTGGGTCAAGCTGTCGGCCGCCTACCGCAATGCCGGGGACCCGCCGCAGGTTGCGGCTGCGGCGGCGCGCGACTGCGCACGCCAGCTGCTCGCGGCCTTCGGCCCGCAGCGCCTGGTATGGGGCAGCGACTGGCCCCATACCCAGCACCAGCATCTGGCCTCCTACGGCGCGAGCCTGGCGGCGCTCGGCGACTGGGTGCCCGATGCCGCCCAGCGCCAGCAGATTCTCGGCGCCACGGCCGCCGAGCTGTTCCGAATTCCGTTCCCATACTAACTAGGAGACAACATGCATCGACGTTCCATGGCCCTGGCCATCGCCGCTCTGGCGCTGGCACCGGGCCTGCAGGCCCAGACCGCCTTTCCCAACAAGCCCGTGCGCCTGATCGTGACCTATCCGCCCGGCGGCACGGTCGACGTGGCGGCGCGCATCCTGGGCACCAAGCTCGCGCAGATCTGGGCCCAGCCGGTGGTGATCGACAACCGCGCGGGCGGCGGCGGCATCATAGGCGCGCAAGCCGTGCTGAGCGCGCCGGCCGATGGCTATACGCTGATGGTCGACGCCTCCAATCATGCGCAGAACCCGGCGCTGAAAAAGCGCATGCCTTTCGACACGCTCAAGTCGTTTGCCGCCGTGTCGCTGCTGGTCAAGGTGCCCAGCGTGCTGGTGGTGAACCCGGCGTTTGCCGCGCAGTCGCCCAAGGACCTGGTCGCCTACAGCCTGGCCCACCCCGGCAGGCTGGACTTCGCCTCGTCAGGCAATGGCTCGGCCCAGCATCTGGCGGCCGAGCTGTTCGCGCTCAGGACCGGCGCCAAGATGACCCATGTCGCCTACCGCGGCGGCGGCCCGGCCATGGTCGACGTGATGGCCGGCAATGTGCCCGTCTTCTTCGCGAGCCTGGCGTCCTCGCTGCCTTTCATCCAGAGCGGCAAGCTGCGGCCCCTGGCCGTGGCCGGCGCCAAGCGCTCGCCCGTGCTGCCCGACACCGCCACCTTCACCGAAACCGGCATATCGGGCGTCGACGTATACGAATGGAACGGCCTGTTTGCGCCCGCGGGCACGCCCGCGGCGCTGGTCGAGAAGATCAGCAAGGACGTGGCCGCAGCGCTCAACGACCGCGAAGTCAAGGCCAGGCTGATGTCGCTGGGGGCCGAGGTCATAGGCTCCAGCCCCAGGGAGCTGGAACAGTTCCGCCGCGCCGAGATCACCCAGTGGACCGCGCTGGGCCAGCGCGCGAACATTGCGCTGGACTAGAGCAGATCGGCGAGCTGGCTGGCGATGGTCGCGCGTCCCGACGCCTGCCACAGCACGCTGAGCTCGAAGTGGGGCAGGCGCTCGCCGTCGCTCAACGGCGCGAAGCGCACGCCCCGGTGCTGCAGCACTTCTGCCGACTGCGGCAGCAGCGAGGCGCCCAGGCCTGCGGCAACGCACGACAGCACCGTGAGCGAACGGTTTGCCTCCTGCACCACGCGCATCGCGAGGCCGGCGCGCGAGAACGCTCCGGCGATGCCCGCGCGCAGCGTGGGCAGCTGGGCCTCGGGAAACCACACCAGCCCCAGCCGTTCGAGGTCGGCCAGCGTGGCCAGGCCATCGCCGGGCAGAGCGTAGCCTGCGGGCAGTACCGCGACCAAAGGGTCGCGCCGCACCAGTTTCTGGCGTACCCGGCCCTGCAAGGCCACGGGCGTGTGCAGCATGGCCAGGTCGATGCGGCCTTCGGCCAGCGCCTGCATCAGATCGGCATTGCCCATTTCGGACAGCACCACCTGGATGCCGGGAAACCGCGCATGCAGCAGCTTGAGCGCGGCCGGCAGCGCGTCGTACACCGCATGCGTGACAAAGCCGATATGCAGCCGCCCGGTCTTGCCGGCCGCGATGGCCTTGGCATTGCGCTCGGCATTCTCGGCCAGCGCCATGCTGGCGCGCACATCGTCGATTACAGCCAGGCCCGTGCTGTTGAGCTGCGCGCCACGGCGCGAACGCTCGAACAGGCGCGCGCCCAGCGCATCTTCCACGCGCCGCAGCGCCTGGCTCAAGGCGGGCTGGGCCACGCCCAGGTGCGCGGCCGCGGCGGTCATGCTGCCCAGGTCGGCGACGGCAAGCAGGTAGCGCATGGTTCGGGTGTCGAAGAGATCGGACATAGGCCGCGAGAATACCCGCAAGCGTGGCCCGACGCATGCGGCCCGGGAGGGCATGGCCGGCCGGCGCGCTCGTCGCATGAATACAACAAAGTGAGTGGCAAAAACCACACTTTGGTCCAATCGCCGGATAATTGATAATGATTCTCAATATTCAAGTCATCCCGCTCCGTGGCCTTGCGCATGCCACGCCCTCGCTGTGCATAGCCTCTACCAAGATCACCATCCCTGGCTGCAAGGCCTTCTTCGCAAGCGCCTGAGCAACCGCGAAGATGCCGCCGACCTCGCACAGGACACCTTCGTGCGCCTGCTGCGTGCGCCGCTGCCGCAGGAGGACATCCGCGACCCGCGGCGCTACCTCGCCACCATCGCCAAGGGCCTGACGGCCGATCTGTTTCGCCGCCGCTCGCTGGAGCGAGACTATCTGGAATACCTCGCCACCTTGCCGCAGGGCCTGGCGCCGTCGGCCGAGGAGCAGCTCAGCGTGCAGCAGACGCTGCTGGAACTCGACCGCCTGCTCGCGGGCCTGCCGCCCAAGGTGCGCGCAGCCTTTGTGCTCGCCCAGTTCGAGGAGCTGAGCTATCCCGAGATCGCCCAGCGCCTGGGCATCTCGCTGCGCACGGTGAGCAACTACCTCACGCGGGCCATGGAACACTGCTGCCTGACGCTGGCATGAAGCCGGCCGACGACGCCGAACGCCAGGCGCTGCACGAAGCCGTGCGCTGGCATGTGCGGCTGCGCGACAGCGCGGCTGCGGCCGACGCGCGCCAGGACTGGGAGCGCTGGCACGGGGCCGATGCGGCGCACCAGCGCGCCTGGCAGCGCGTGCAGGCGGTGCATGCGCAACTGGCTTTTCTGCCGCCCGCGCTGGCGAGCAGGACGCTGGGCAAGCGCAACCACAGCAGCCGGCGCAATGTGCTGCGCGGCCTGGTGCTGGGACTGGGCGCGGGCACCACGGCCTGGATGGCTTTGCATGACCGGCAGGCCACGCACAGCACGGCCACCGGCGAACGCCGCGACGTCATCCTGCCCGACGGCTCGCTGCTCGCGCTGGACAGCGCCAGCGGCGTGGCGCTGGAATTCAACGCCAGCGAGCGCCGCGTGCACCTGCAGCGCGGACGCATCCTGATCGCCACGGCACCCGACGCTGCGGGCCGGCCTTTCAGCGTCCAGACGCCGCAGGGCAGGGTGCTGGCCCTGGGCACGCGCTTCATGGTGCGGCTGGACGACGCGGGCCGCAGCCATGTCCAGGTCGAGGAACACGCGGTGCGCCTGCTGCCTTCGGGCGGCGCGCCGCAGAAGCTGGTCGCCGGCGAGCAGGCCTGGTTCAGCGCGCAGGCGGTGCAGGCGCCGGCGCCGGCCGAACCGTTTGCCGCGAGCTGGCATGAGGGCGGGCTGGTGGCGGTCGACATCGCGCTGGGCGATCTGGTCGCCACGCTGTCGCGCTACCGGCGCGGCTACCTGGGATGCGCGCCCGAAGTCGCACAGCTGAAAGTCTCGGGCGCGTTTCCGCTCGATGACACCGACCGCGCATTGGCCGCGCTGGTCAGCCGCTTTCCCCTGCAACTGCGCAGCCACACGCGCTACTGGGTGCGGATAGAGCCCAGGGATGCGGCTTCCTGAGGCTTTTTTCGGCCTGTAGAAAAAATAAAACCATAGCACCGGATGCAGGCAGCGCATGGGATGGATTGCTTCAACACGGCTGAAATAACTGCTTGCGCGGAAAAAATCCGCGCCCGGCGTTGCAGGATGGGCAGCACTTGTTCGGCATACAAGGAAACCACGCCACTTTTCTGCTGAACCATGCCGCGCCCTCCCATGCCATTGCCCCGAACGTCCGCCTTGCGGCCGTGCCGGCCTGCGGCTGGCGTCGCGGGCCTGGTGCTGTGGCTGCTGCTGGCCGCACCGGTTGCGGCCAGCGCCCAGCCCATGCCGGGCGCGGAGGCGCGCACGCAACTGCACAGTTTTGCGATTGCCGCCGGCCCGCTGACCCACGTCATTGCCCAATACGCCAATCAGGCCGGCGTGGCCCTGACGTTCGATGCGGCCCAGATCGGCGCGCGGCGCTCGCCCGGCCTGCGCGGCGCGTATTCGGTCAGTGACGGTTTCGCGCGGCTGCTCGAAGGCACGCACCTGCAGGCCCAGCGCGAGGCCAGCGGCGTCTATACCTTGCGCGCGCAGCCTGGGCAGACGGGCGGCGCCGGTATGGTGCTGGGCGATGTCACGGTCAGCGCCAGGGCCGAGGTCGGCGCCACCACCGAGCGCTCGGGCAGCTATGCGGCCGGCCCGGTCACGGGCAACATCGGCCCGCAGCGGGTGAGCGACATTCCCCAGCCCGTGACCGTGCTCACGCGCCAATGGCTGGACGATCAGGCGCTGCCCGATCTGCACGCGGTGCTGAAGAACACCACGGGCGTGACCGTCGACTACATCGACAGCGAACGCATCAACTACTACGCGCGTGGCTACCAGATCGACTCGCTGCAGATCGATGGACTGGGCATCAACCAGGTCACTTCGGCCGCGACTTTCATCCAGCCCGACACGGCGATGCTCGACCGCGTCGAAGTGCTGCGCGGGGCCTCGGGCCTGCTGCGCGGCGCGGGCAATCCTTCGGCCGTGGTCAACATGGTGCGCAAGCGCCCGACGCCGCAATGGCAGGGATCGGCGGCGCTGACGCTGGGCTCGTGGGACCGCCAGCGGCTCGAAGCCGACCTGTCGGGCCCGGTCAACGCCGCGGGCACGCTGCGCGCCCGGCTGGTGGCACTGAGCGATGAAAAGGCCGCGTTCCAGACCGCGCGCCACGAGGACCGCAAAAGCATCTATGCGGTGATCGAGGCCGACCTCGCACCCGCCACCCGGCTCACCGCCAGCCTGCAGCACACTGCGCTGGGCGCGACCGGCGCCTGGGGCGGACTGCCCGCGGCGCCGGACGGCAGCCAGCTCGGCCTGGCACGCAACACCTATCTCGGAACGCCCTGGAACGCCTGGAACCGCAGCAACCGCCAGGTCTTTGTCGAGCTGGACCACGGCCTGGACAACGGCTGGAAGCTCAAGGCCCAGGCCGCGCGCACCTACTTCCGCTCCGACGGCTTCAAGCAGACTTCATTCACCAGCGCCAGCGCCACGAATCCCTATCTCGCCGACGTCAACACCTCGATCTACGACGGCGAAGCCAGCAGCCAGGGCGCGCTGAGCCTGCAGGCCACAGGCCCGTTCGCGCTTCTGGGCCGCACACACGAACTGGCGCTGGGCCTGGACCTGCAGCGCGTGCGCGCCATCGGCACTTCCGGCTATTGGGATGTGAGCCCGCTCTACGGCGTGGACATCCGCAGCTGGAACCCCTACACCAGCTACCCCGAGCCCGTCTACAGCGCAGGCAATGGCAACGCCTATTCGGCCCCGACCTCGCATGTGCACCAGCATGGCGGCTTCGCGCGCGCGCGCCTGTCGCTGAGCGATGCGCTCACGGCGGTGGTCGGCGCGCGCCTGAGCTGGTGGGACTACCACGAGCCGGCGACGCCGGGCAGCGGCTACGGCGTGCGCCACGAGCTCACGCCCTATGCCGGACTGATCCATGAACTGTCGGATCACATCAGCGCCTACGCGAGCTACAGCAAGATCTTCAGTTCGCAGAACAAGAAGCAGGCGGACGGCAGCCTGCTGGCGCCCATCCGCGGCCAGGACCTCGAAGCCGGCCTCAAGGGCGATTTTCTCGACGGCCGGCTGCAGGCCACGCTGTCGGCGTTCCATATCCAGTACGTGGGCGGCGCCATGGAGGACATGGCCTCGCCCATGCCCTGCCTGCCGTACTACCTCGCCGGCCGCTGCTATCTGGCCGGCGGCAAGAGCCGCAGCCGCGGCTGGGAAGTCGAGCTGTCGGGCGAACCCGCCGCGGGCTGGCAGCTCATGGCGAGCTACACCAATACCCGCAGCCGTTACCTGCGCGCTGCCGAGGCCGCGCTGGTCGGCCAGCCGCTGCGCCCGGCCGATCCCCAGCATGCCTTGCGCCTGTTCACCACCCACAGGCTCGCCGGGCCCTGGCCGGGCTGGACCCTGGGAGCCGGCCTGCGCCTGCAAAGCCGCAGCTACGCCAGCGTCGCCGATGCCACCACCCGCCAGGGTGGTTATGCGCTTTTTGACGCACTGGTCGCGTACCGCATCAATTCCACCCTGTCGCTGCAGCTCAACGCCAACAACCTGTTCGACAAGGTCTATTACGCCAAGTTCTCGCCCAACAGCAGGTACTTCAACAACTACTACGGCGATCCGCGCAACCTCACGCTGACGCTGCGCGCGAACTTCTGACATCCGCCAGCCGCTGCATTTTCCCTTTCCATAACCTGTGACGTGAATGTGATGAAAAATCGTTCTTACTCCGATTCCCCACGCTTTGCCGCCAAACCGCTTGCGCGCCTGATGGCGCAGTGCCTGGGCACGGGCCTGGCCATGGCCTCGCTGGGCGCGCTCGCCCAGACCGCCTCCAAGCCGCTGCAGGAAGTGGTGGTCAGCGACCAGGCCGCGGCCATAGGCGGGCTGCAGAAAACCTATTCGGGCGGCCAGCTGGCGCGCGGCGGCGACCTGGGCATCCTGGGCCGCACCGACCTGATGGACGTGCCGTTCAGCACCACCAACTACACTTCGGCGCTGATCGAGAACCAGCAGGCGCTCAACATCTCCGACGTGGTGATGAGCGACGCTTCGGTGCGCACGCTGCAGGCGCGCGGCGGCTATGGCGAAGACTTCCAGATCCGCGGCTTTGCCGTGGGCATGCGCGATGTGTCGCTCAACGGCCTCTATGGCCTCGTGCCCTCCACGCGCGTGCCGCTGGAAATGATAGAGCGCGTCGAAGTGCTCAAGGGCCCGGGCTCGCTGACCAACGGCGTGGGCCCCAGCGGCAGCGTCGGCGGCAACATCAACCTGGTGACCAAGCGCGCCGGCGACGAGCCGCTGACGCGCGTCACCGGCACCTATATGGGCCAGGCCCAGTTCGGCACCCACCTCGACGTGGGCCGGCGCTTCGGCACTGACAACCAATGGGGCGTGCGCGCCAACGGCGTGTGGCGCAATGGCGAAGGCAACATCGACGGCGGCCGCCAGCGCCTGGGCCTGGGCTCGCTGGGCCTGGACTTCGCGGGCGACAAGCTGCGCTGGTCGCTGGACGCGCTGGCCACCGACGGCAAGACCACGGAGTTCCGCCCGCAGATCGGCTTTCGCAGCGGCATCACCAGCGTGCCCGCCGTGCCCGATGCGCGCCTGAACTTCTACCCCGGCACCGAGCTGACCGACAAGGCCAGGACCGTGATCTCGCGCCTCGAGTACGACATCAACGACAGCACCACGGTCTACGGCGGCGTCGGCTACACCGACTCCAAGACCTTCCAGCATTTCCCCGGCGCCTGGGGCACCGAGCCCGATTCGCAGGGCAACTTCAGCGTCTCCAACGGCCTCTACGACGAATACAACAAGACCACGTCGGCCGATGCCGGCCTGCGCACGCGCTTGAGGACCGGCAGCGTGGGCCACACGCTGGTGCTGTCGGCCAACCACATGGCGCGCGAGACCGGCTACTTCTACACCGGCACCGCCATGTCCAACCCGTCCAACCTCTACCATCCCGCGCCGCTGCCGGTGCTCACCGGCGCGCGCCTGGCGCCAAGCAAGACCGCCGATCTGACGCAGCAAAGCGTGGCGATTGCCGACACCATGGCGTTTGCCAACGACCGCGTGCTGCTGACGCTGGGCCTGCGCGACCAGACTATCCATCAAAAGAGCGTCAACGGTTCCACCGCCTACAAGGCCAGCGCCGTGACGCCGCTCGCCGGCCTGGTGTTCAAGGCCACGCGCGACACCTCGCTCTACACCAACTACACCGCCGGCCTCAGGGCCGGTGAGATTGCCGGCGTGGGCACGATCAACGAGGGCGAGGTGTTCGCGCCGCAGAAGACCCGGCAGATCGAAGTCGGCGTGAAGAAGGACTGGGGCATGCTGATGACCCAGGCCGCGCTGTTCCAGATCAAGCAGCCGTCGAGCGTGACCGAGAACCGCGTGTTCAGCTTCGGCGGCGAACAGCGCAACCGCGGCCTGGAACTGACCACCTACGGCGAGCTGCAGCGCGGCCTGCGGCTGATGGCCAGCGCGGCCTTCCTCGATGCCAAGCTGACGCGCACCAACGGCGGCGCCAACCAGGGCAACGATGCCAACGGCGTGCCCAAGCGCACCTTCAACGTGGGCCTGGACTGGGACACGCCCTGGGTCGCGGGCCTGAGCCTCAACGGCCGCGTGATCCACACCTCGGCCATGTACTTCGATCCGGCCAACCAGCTGCGCATGCCCAACTGGACCCGCATGGACATCGGTGCGCGCTACCGCACCAAGGTCAGCAACCAGCCCGTGGTGCTGCGCGCGAGCCTGGAAAACATCGCCGACAAGGCGTACTGGGTGACCAGCACCAACCCCAGCTATGTGACGGTGGGCGCGCCGCGCACGCTGATGCTGTCGGCACAGATCGACTTCTGATCTGTTGAGCCCGCAGGGCGGCGCCAGGGCCTTGCGACCTGGGCGCTGCCTTTGACATTTCATCCAAAGCAACGAAGCCAATGCAAAGCCACACCATCAAGATCTGGGCCTGGGTGCACAAATGGAGCAGCCTCATCTGCACCATTTTCATGCTGCTGCTGTGCCTGACCGGCCTGCCGCTGATCTTTCACCATGAGATCGGCCATCTGCTGGGCACCGAAGTCGAAGCCCCGGCCATGCCCAAGGACACGCCGCATGCGAGCCTGGACAAGGTGCTGGAGCTGGCGCGCGCCCAGCATCCGGATCGCATCGTGCAGTTCGTGTCCAAATCCGACGAGACCGACGACATCTGGTACGTCACCATGACGCACACGCCGGCGAACACCGACGACTTCCGCACGGTGATCGTCGATGCGCGCAGCACCGAACTGCTGGCGCCGCAGCTGCGCTTCGACGAAGGCTTCATGTGGGTCATGTTCAAGCTGCATGTGGATCTGTTCGCCGGCCTGCCGGGCAAGCTGTTCCTGGGCTTCATGGGCCTGCTGCTGCTGGTGGCCATCGTCAGCGGCGTGGTGCTCTACGCGCCGTTCATGCGCAAGCTCGATTTCGGCACCGTGCGCCGCGACCGCACGGCGCGCGTGAAATGGCTGGACCTGCACAACCTGCTGGGCATAGTGACCCTGGTCTGGCTGTTCGTCGTCGGCGCCACGGGCATGATCAATACCTGGGCCGATCTGGTGATCAAGTATTGGCAGCACGACCAGCTCAGCAGCGTGCTCGCCCCCTACCAGGGCCAGCCCACCGTGGCTGCCGCCGAGCGCGCGCCCGTGCAGCAGTCGCTGGACGCGGCGCTGCGCCAGGTGCCCGGCTCCAAGCTGTCGTTCATTGCCTTCCCCGGCACCAGCTACTCCAGTCCGCACCACAACACCGTGTTCCTGCGCGGCGACGAGCCGCTGACTTCCAAGCTGCTGCACCCGGTGCTGGTCGATGCCAAGACTTCGGCCGTGACGGCCGCGCCGCAGATTCCCTGGTATCTCACGGCGCTGCTGGTCTCGCAGCCGCTGCACTTCGGCGACTACGGCGGGCGCGCGATGCAGATCATCTGGGCGCTGCTGGACATCGCCAGCATCTTCGTGCTGGGCACGGGTCTGTACCTGTGGCGCAGAAAAGGCCGCACGGCCGCCAAGCCGGCGGCCCTCATCACTTCCCCTCAGGAGGCCACACCATGACCGCGAAGCGCGCGAAGAAACGCTTTCTTGCCCTCTGGGGCTGGCCGATGGTGCTGGGCGTGCTGACCGGCATAGGCCTGGTCTGCGCGCTGTTCAGCGACGGTGGATTCGGCGATCTGCTGTCGGGCATCTGCCTGGGCAGCGTCACCGCCGTGGGGCTGTGGTTCAGCCTGGTGCGCTCGCGCTGAGCTTGCGGGGCGCGGC
>NZ_JAVWWA010000120.1:0-15069 GCF_036666375.1 Comamonas sp.
ACGGCGCCGCCCAGGCACAGCACCATCCAGGTCATGCCTATGCGCCTGGCCTTGGGAATGGTCCTGAGCGACTCGGCGGCCATGAAGCGCACCAGGATGTGCGGCTGGCCGAAGTAGCCCAGTCCCCAGGCGAGCAGCGAGACGATGGCGATGGCGTCGAGCGAAGCCACCATGTCGAGCGCCTGCGGCCGTGCCGCAGCGATCGCCGCGTGGCTTGCGGCCAGGCCGCCATCGGCATGGATCACCATCAGCGGCGCGAGGATCAGCGCGGTGATCATCAGCGAGGCCTGGATGGTGTCGGTCCAGCTCACGGCCAGGAAGCCGCCGACGAACACATAGGCCATGGTCGCGAACGCGCCCACCCACAGCGCGATCTGGTAGTCCATGCCGAACATGCTTTCGAACAGGCGCGCACTCGCGACCACGCCCGAAGCGCAGTAGATCGTGAAGAACACCAGGATCACGAGGGCCGTGACGATGCGCAGCAGATGGCTGGCGTCTTCGAAGCGGTTGGTGAAGTAGTCGGGCAGGGTCAGCGCATTGCCGACTTTCTCGGTGTAGACGCGCAGCCGCGCCGCGACAAAGCGCCAGTTGAGCCAAGCGCCCAGGCTCAGGCCGATGGCGATCCAGGACGCCGACAGGCCGGAAACGAACACCGCGCCGGGCAGGCCCATGAGCAGCCAGCCGCTCATGTCGGAGGCTCCGGCCGACAGCGCCGTGACCACGCTGCCCAGGCTGCGCCCGCCAAGGATGTAATCCGACAGATTGGCCGTGGCCCGGTAGCCTAACCAGCCTACGCACAGCATGGCCAGCAGATAGACCGCAAAGGTGACGGTGGTGGGCAGATTCGCGTTCATGGCGTCTCCTTGGTGGGAAGAGGGCGGTATTGGATTGTGGGGATTGCCCATCCGGCCCTCATGGCAGTGAATGCCGCGTGCCCATGCCCGCGCGCGTGCAAGCCGCGGGTTCAGTGCGATTGCTGATTGCTATCAGCTATCGACTCGATTTGACAATTGAAATGAATTTGATTTTTGGATCGTTTGATAATGAAGCCAGTGTGTGCAATTGAATCTTTGATTTCCGGGCGTACTGCGTGCGTTCAGCGGGCGTTACACCCTTTTTCATAGGCGGACCAGCGAGTCCATCTGCTGGGTCCTTGATCTTCCTTGCGGAGGTAGAACGCCATGGATTCGAAAACGACAACGCAGTCCCGCATGCCCGCAGCCCTGCTGCCCGACTTGCCCCAGGACCCGGGCCCGGCCCTGCCGGAATCCGACGTGCTGGTTCCGCGGCCCGCGGACGAATCCCCACCGGCCGCGCGCTCGCGCTGGTATTTGCCGGTCCGTGCCAAATTCACTGTGGCGCTGCTGCTGGGCATTGGCTGGGGCGTCTTCGCCCACACCATAGCCCAGCCCTGGATAGCGGATTTCTCGCGCATTGTCGGCACCGTGCCGGCCTATCTTGCGATCTACGGCATTGCGGTGATTCCGGGCTTCATCAATGCGTTTCTGATTGTGAGCCTGCTGCTTGATCGTCGACCGCAGGTGCGACCCCATATCGCGCCGCAGGATCTGCCGGCGATCACCATCCTGGTGGCCGCGTACAACGAGGAGCAGAATATTCTCGCCACGCTGGAAAGCATAGACCGCCAGCACTACCCCGGAGCATTCCGCGTCATCGCCATCAATGACGGCTCGACGGACGGCACGCTGGCCAAGCTGCAGTCGGTTTCCTATCCCTGGCTGCAGGTGCTGCATCTCGAGAAGAATGTCGGCAAGGCCAATGCCCTCAATGCCGCGCTCAAACTGGTGGACACGCCGCTCACGTTGACCGTGGATGGCGACAGCTATCTGTTCAAGAACGCGCTGCTGCATCTGGTGCAGCGGTATGTGAGCGATCCGCCGAACACGCGCGCCGTGGCCGGCGCGGTGCTGGTGCGCAATTCGCGCGCCAACCTGGTGACCAAGGTGCAGGAATGGGATTATTTCCACGGCATCGCGGCCATCAAGCGCCTGCAGAGCATGTACCAGGGCACGCTGGTCGCGCAGGGCGCGTTCTCGGCCTATGACACCGCAGTGCTCAAGGGCATGGGCGGCTGGCCGCATACGGTGGGCGAAGACATCGTCGTGACCTGGGGCATTCTGCGCCAGGGCTGGCGCGTGGGTTTCGCCGAGAACGCCTGCCTGTTCACCAATGCACCCGACACCTGGCGCCAGTTCATCCGCCAGCGCCAGCGCTGGTCGCGCGGCTTGATCGAAGCCTTCAAGCTGCACTGGCCCATGCTGTTCCAGTGGCGCATGAGCCTGCTGTTCATCTGGTGGAATCTGCTGTTTCCCTATCTGGACCTGGTCTACACCGTGTTCTTCATTCCCGGCCTGGTGCTGGCGCTGTTCGGCATCTACTGGATCGCCGGGCCGATGACGCTGCTGGTGCTGCCTGCGGCCATGCTGCTCAACTATGTGATCTTCCATATCCAGACGCGGATGTTTGCCGAGCAGGGCCTCGAAGTGCGCAGCAATCCCGTGGGCTTCGTCGTCTACTCCCTGCTGTACAGCATCATCCTGCAGCCGGCCTGTGTCTGGGGCTATGTGAGCGAGGTTTTCAGCCGCACCAAGAACTGGGGGACCAAATGAACAAGCGCATCGCAAGGAAGTCCGCGCACTGGCGCACGGCGCTGTGGCTGGGCGGGCTCGCGGGCCTGCTGCCGGCGATGGCGGGAGCCCAGGGCATCGCCGCCCCGCTGCCGGCGGTCTCGGCAGGTGTCGATGCCAGCGACGATTCAGACGGTTTCAGCGAATTCAAGCCCTGGACCCAGTACGAGGGGGCTTCGGGCTGGGGCCTGAAAGCGGGCTGGCAGGACTACCGCATGCAGGGCTGGTCGGCCACGGGTCGCAGCCTGTTGGTCACGCACCGCAAGCAGACGTCGCAATACCAATGGCAGGCTCAGCTTGGCGCCAACCGCACGGCCGGCCACTCGCTGACCGTGGGCATGCTCGATGCGATGTATTACGTCAGCGCTGCGACCGCAATGGGAGTCAGCCTGGAGCGCGATGTCGTCAATTCGCGCCGCGGTCTGGAGAGCGGGTTGCACTACGACGCGGCGATGCTGGTGCTCGACCACCAGTTCCATCCGCGCCTGTCGCTGGGCGTGGCCGCGGGCGCGAGCTGGTTCTCGAACGACAACCGGCGCGACCTGCTGCGCACGCGCTGGACTTTCACGCTCGACGAGGAGCGTGGCTGGTATGCCTATGCGAAGACGCGCCACTACCGCAACAGCAACCCCTATCGGCCCGAATACTTCTCGCCCGAGCGCTTCAACGAAGCCTCGCTGGGTCTGCTGTGGCGCACGGCCTTGAACGACAGCGTGGTGCTCAGCGCCAATGTCGACGGCGGGCACCAGTCCATAGACGGCCGCGGCCATTCGGCCTGGAGTGCAGGGCTTTTCCTGTCGTCACCGCGGCGCGCTGCGCTGCAGTGGAAAGTCGGCTTCGAGACCAGCCAGGACCATGCTTCTGCCTTGCGTGCGTCCGAAGACGGCTACCGCTACACCAGCTTTGTGGCGCAGGTGCGGATTCCGTTCTAGTCTCCTACTGGCCGTCCTCCGTCCACGGCTGGCCCAGGCTGCCCGGCGTCAGCGGCAGCAGCGGCGTGCTTTCCTCTATCGTTTCCGTCGGCATGGGCAGGCCCGTCGCGGGAACGACAGTGATGCGTTCGGCGGCGGTATCGGGCGCCGGTACCGGCTCGACGGGCGCGGGTGCCGGCTCGGCGCGCTTGCGCGGCGATGCCTCGGGCTGCGGCTGGGCCGCAGGCCACCAGCTGTCCCAGCGCGTGCGCAGCGCCGCGCCCAGATCGCTCCACCAGTGGCTTTGCTCGGGCGCGGTGAACTTGGCTCGGGCGTCGATGGCGCGCGCGCGCAAGGCGCGCGCGGTCAGGTCGCCGACCATGGGCAGCGCGCTGCGCGCGCCCTGGCCCCAGTGGTCGTTGCGCAGGCTGATGCGGCCGTCGTTGAATCCGGCCCAGGCGCCGACCACCAGCTCGGGATGCATCAGGATGAACCAGCCGTCGGCATTGCCCTGCGTGGTGCCGGTCTTGCCCGCGACATCGGCGCGTATGCCGTACTGCTGGCGAATGGCGCGCGCCGTGCCCTTGTCGACCACGCCGCGCAGCATGTCGACCAGCGTGTAGCTAAGGTTGCCGTCCAGCGCCTGTTCGGGCGCCGTGGGTACGAATTCGGCCAGCACTTCGCCGTCGCGGTTCTCGATGCGCGTGACCCACATCGGCTCGCGGTAGCTGCCGCCATTGGCCAGCGTGCCGTAGGCGCTGACCATTTCCTTGAGCGTCACCGGGCTGCTGCCCAGCGCCAGCGCGGGCACGGGCTCGAGCGGGCTCTGGCGCACGCCCAGCGCGCGCGCGAGCTGCACGACCTTGTTCACGCCGACTTCCTGCATCAGCGCGGCGGTGATGGTGTTCTTGGAATAGGCCAGCGCGTCGGCCAGCGTCATCTCCTTGCCGCTGGGCGGGCCGGCATCGCTGGGGCGCCAGACTTCGCCGCCGGCAAGGTGGATTTCGACGGCCTGGTCGGGCCGCTTGTCATCGGCGTGCAGGCCCTGCTGCAGCGCGGCGCCGTAGACGAAGGGCTTGAATGTCGAGCCTGGCTGGCGGCGTGCCTGCTGCACATGGTCGAAACCGTCGACTGCGAAGTCGCGGCTGCCGACCCAGGCGCGCACCGCTCCGGTCGTGGGATCCATGGCCAGCAGGCCGGCCTCGGGCCGCGTCTTCTGCATGCGCAGCCGGCGCATGAAGGCCTTGTCCTTGAGCAGCGCCTGCAGGGCCGGCTCGGGTTCGAGTTCCGACTTGCGGAATTCGTCGGACTCGCGCACCAGCGTCTGCACCAGGGGGTTGTCGGCATTCCAGCCGCCGCGCTGGTTCCAGCCCGCATCGGCTATGCCTTGGAGCGTGCGGCCCTGGCGCGCCACGGCCTGGTTGGCCCAGGCCTGGAGCTGCGCATCGAGCGTGGTGTGCACCACCAGCCCGTCGGTGTAGATGTTGTAGTCGTTCTTGTCGGCCCACGAAATGAGCCATTTGCGCAGCTGCTGCGCGAAGTGGGGCGCGGGGCCCGTGGGCTCTTCCTGGCGCTCGAAGTCGATGCGCAGCGGGCGTTTCTTCAGCTGGGCGAAGGTCGCGGCGTCGAGCTCCTCGCGCTTGACCATCTGCGCCAGCACGGTGTTGCGCCGTGCGACCGAGCGCTCGGGATTGAGCACCGGGTTGTAATAGCTCGTGCCCTTGAGCATGCCGACCAGTGTCGCCGATTCGAGCACGCTCAGCTGCTTGGCCGATTTGTCGAAATAGGTGCGCGCCGCCATCTCTATGCCATAGGCGTTGTAGAGGAAAGGCACAGTGTTCAGATAGGTCTCGAGGATTTCGTCCTTGGTGTACAGCGCCTCGATCTTGAACGCCGTGATCGCTTCCTTGAGCTTGCGCGTGAGCGTGGGCGCGCGGCCGATTTCTGCCGGGTAGAGGTTGCGCGCGAGCTGCTGGGTGATGGTCGAGCCGCCCTGGCGGTCGCCACCCAGCGTGTAGACCAGCGACGACGCCGTGCGCCGCCAGTCGAGCCCATGGTGTGCGTAGAAGCGGTGGTCTTCGGTCGCGATCAGCGCCTTGACCACGGCCGGGGAAATCTGATCGAGCGCGACCCAGTCGCGGTTGCTGCGCTTGAAGACCGCGATTTCCTTGCCGTCCTGGCTCAGGATCTGCGCCGGCTGCTCCAGCCTGGCCTTGCGGATGTCGCTGATGCCGGGCGTGAACGGAATCAATATCAGCACATACAGCAGGCCCAGCAAGGGCAGGGCGGCCAGGCCCCAGGCCAGTTGTCTGCGCGTGGGCCGGCGCAGCGCAGCCAGGCGTTCGCGGCTGGGCCAGTGCGGCCAGGCCTGCACCTGTTGCCAGGCGGCCGCCGCGCGGGCGGGCAGCTTCAAGTCATTCACGGAAAAACGCACAGTGCTGAGCAGGCCAGGCTGCTGGGAATACAAAGCGCGCAGTGTGGCTGAAAAAAGGCGAAGCTGCTTCAGGCGCGCGGCCGCACCTCTGGCGGCGCCGTTTTGGCCTTGTCGCGCGTGGCGTTATGCCGGGGCCAGCCAGTCCGCGAGTTCTTCGGCGTGGTGCTGTTCCTGCTCCAGGATGGCTTCGATCAGTCGGCGTGTGGTCGGGTCCTTGTCGCCGATCAGCGTGATCATCTGGCTGTAGGCCTCGATGGCCACGCGTTCGGCGATCAGGTTGGCGCGGATCATGGCCTGCAGTTCGCGCGCCGCGCTGTAGCTCGCATGGCTGCGCTGGCTCAGCGTGTCGGGGTTGAAGTCGGGTTCGCCGCCAAGCTGCACGATGCGCCGCGCAAGCCAGTCGGCATGCCGGGCCTCGTCGTTCGCATGCACCAGGAATTCGCTGGCAATCGCGGGCGAGGCCAGGCCCACGGCGGTGAAATGGTGGCGCTTGTAGCGCAGCACGCAGACCCATTCGGTGGCCAGCGCGTCATTGAGCAGGCCGATGATCTCTTCGCGCCAGGGGCCGAAATGCGGGGTGACGGCGCCGGCCTGCAGATCGCTCTTGGCGACCTCGATCGCGGCCTGGTCCAATGCCAGGCGCTCGCGCGTTGCCGAAGCGGCGGCTTGCCGCGACTGGTAGGCACCGCGAGGCGCCGAGCTGGACTGTTTCATGTCGGGTCTCCATTCCTGCCGGCAAGGCTTTGCATACAGATTAAAAGCGGGCGCAGAGGCCGTCTGTGGGAAAACTGCGCATCGCCAACCCTGAAAAAACCGCGATTGAGCCGCGCGGCCGCGCGCACGCCGGAAAGACCCGACGCCAGCGCGCTGGCCGGGCGCTGCGCGATACTCGAATCCCTGGGGCAAATGTCTTGCCCGCTGTCGGCGCGCCGGCATGGCCCGAGGAGAGTGCGTGAAATCTGCGAGTGACAGTTGGTTCGACGAGGCGTATTACGAACGCTACTATTTCGACAAGAAAACCAGCGTGGTCGACCCCCAGCACATGGAGCGGCTGGGCAGCTTCGTCTGCAGCTACCTCAAATACCTGCGCGTGCCCGTGCGGCGCGTGCTCGATGTCGGCTGCGGCATAGGCCTGTGGCGCGACATCATCGCGCGGCATTTCCCGCAGGCCACGTTCCACGGCGTCGAATACAGCGCCTATCTGTGCGAGCGCTTTGGCTGGGAGCGCGGCTCGGTGGTCGACTATCGTGCCGAGCAGCCGTTCGACTTCGTCATCTGCCAGGGCGTTCTGCCCTATCTGAGCGCTGCCGACCTCAAGCGCGCGCTGCACAACTTCGCCGCCCTGAGCCAGGGCGCGCTGTATATCGAAGCGGTGTCGCATGAAGATTGGGAGCGCGACATCCTTGACGAGACGCTGACCGACCCGCGGCTGTTCCGCCATCGCGCGGAACTGTACCGGCGCGGCCTGTCGCAGGGCTTCACCGAGCTGGGCGGCGGCATCTGGCTGCAGCGCGACGCCGAAGTGCCGCTGTTCGAACTCGAGTGCGCGGCGCGCTGATGGCCCCGGACGTCACGCCCCACGCGGTCTCGCGTCTGCGCAGCGCGCGCCTGGCACGCAGCGTCAAGCCGTTCCTGGCGCGCGGGGGACCGCGCGGCGAGCGCTGTGCAGGCTGCCGGCTGCGTCCCAGCCATTGCCTGTGTGCACTGCGCCCGACCCAGGCCACGCAGGCGGGCGTGTGCCTGCTGATGGCCGATATCGAACCGCTCAAGCCCAGCAACACCGGCTGGCTGGTGGCCGATGTGGTGCAGGACACGTTTGCGTTTGGCTGGGCGCGCACCGAAGTCGACCCGGCGCTGCTGGCGCTGCTGGCCGATCCGCAGTGGCAGCCCTATGTGGTGTTTCCCGGTGAGTATGTGGCGCCAGAGCGCGTGGTGCATGCCGTGGTGCCCGCAGCCGATGCAGGCAAGCGCCCGCTGTTCGTGCTGCTCGACGCGACCTGGCCCGAAGCGCGCAAGATGTTCCGCAAGAGCCCTTATCTGGAGCGCTTCCCGGTGCTGAGCCTGCTGGCCGAGCAGGTGTCGCGCTACCAGTTGCGGCGCTCGACGCGCTCCGATCATTTCTGCACCGCCGAAGTCGCGGCGCTGTGCCTTGAGCTGGGCGGCGACACGCGTGCCGCGCAGACGCTCGAAGCCTATTTCGACATGTTCACCCACCATTACCTGCAGGCCAAGCACCAGCTTGCGCCCGACCTCGACAGCGCGGCGCACCGGGCTTTGCGCGCGCTGAACGGGACTGCGGTCGCGCCCTGAGCGCGGCGCGCTTTCACCCTGCCATGCGCTCGGGCCGGGGCTTGCGGCACAATCACGCCCCTTGGGGTCGTTGTGCGCTGCGCTGACTCCCGCCACTTTTTATTCCCCGCCCCATGACCCAAGAACGCTCCTCCACACCCGCCAACACGCCCGAGCCCATGTGCAGTTCCTGCGAAGGAATACAGCAAAACTGGCGCCGTGCCAAAGGCCATGTCGAACTGGCACAGCATGGCAACCGCAAGGAAGAGCGCGCTTCGGGCCAGGTGACCGTCACGCGTTACCAGTGCGACCGCTGCGGCACGATCTGGGACTATGAGAACGACAAGCAGAACCTGCACGCGGGCTGGTCGGTAGTCAAGCGCTGAACGTCCAGCATGGGCCGCAGGCCCATGCTGCTTGGGTGCCCGCAGGCACCCGTGCCCGCACGGCGGCAACCGCAGGCCCCGCGTTGCATCATTTTTCATTCGATACATCTCCACGGTTTTGCGCGATGGCTGCCGGCCCCGTTCGGTGCTTTCCATTGGCCCGTGAGCCCTGCGGGTTCCTACTATTTCTTACATGCGTTGTAGGCTTTTTTCCCTTGCCCGGCATTTGGCTTGCTCTTAAATTTGCTAGCAAGGTTCTGAGGCAGAACCGTGGTTAGAATGAAAAAACGCTGATCTTTCAGCCGGCCAGGTACCCTCTGGGTTATCCATCGGCTGCAACGCTGTGCCACCGCTTGAACGGGCCGCAGCATTTGCAGGGCCTGCGCACGCTGCGCGGATTTCTACCGCTGTCTCCTCCTGTGCCGTTGTTTTCTGCACTGGCTGCCTCGGCCAGCGCTGGTCGGGCGTGCCTGAGTGCCGTCCGGCGGCTTGCATGCTCTTTCCCAAATGAATGATTCGGGCCAGGCCCGGATGGATGAAAGGTAATTCCGGTTTGGCTTTGCAAGACTTCAAACTGCGCTACAACCCCGCGCTCGACGGCTTGCGTGGCGTGGCGATCGTGCTGGTGCTGCTATCCCATGCACATGTGCCGATGTTCGAGGGCGCGTTCCTGGGCGTCGATCTTTTCTTTGTCCTCAGCGGATTCCTGATCACCTCCTTGCTGCTGCAGGAGTTCCAGAGCAACGAGCGCCTCGATTACTGGCGTTTCTACCGGCGCCGCTTCTTCCGGCTGATGCCTGCGCTGCTGCTGTTTCTTGCCGCCTATTGCCTGATCGCGCCGCTGCTGTGGCCGGATCTCGACGACATCCACCAGGACGCGCTGGTGTCCGCGCTGTACCTTGCCGATTACGGCATCGCCTTCTTCGACAGCCCCGAGACGCTGCTGCACATGTGGTCGCTGTCCGTCGAGGAGCATTTCTATCTGATCTGGCCGCCGCTGCTGGTGCTGTTGCTGCGCAAGACCCAGGCCGGAAAGCTCTGGCGGCCCATCCTGCTGCTGTGGGTGCTCAGCACGCTGTGGCGCCTGTTCTGGGTGGGCCAGGGCCAGCATTTCTACGAAATCTTCTTCCGCTTCGACACGCGCGCTTCGGGCCTGCTCGCCGGCAGCCTGCTGGCGGCGCTGGTGATTGAAAAGCCGTCATGGATACAGGCGCTGCAAAAGCGCATGCCGCATGTCATGTGGCTGCCGCTGGCGATTCCCCTGCTGATGCGCCTTGAATGGGACAACCAGGCAGTGATGGTCTGGGGCCTCACGGTTGTCGAATGCGCGGCGCTGGTGCTGCTGGTCGCGGTGCAGCAGCAGCGCGGCCTGGTCTACGAGATGTTCCAGGCGCCGTTGCTGGTGCACCTGGGCCGGCTGTCGTACGGCGTCTACCTCTGGCACTATCCGGTGGTGCGCTATCTGCGCGCCGAATACTCCTGGCCCGTGGTGGTGGTTGCCGGCCTGGCGATCTCGGTGGCGCTGTCGGCGCTGTCGTTCTACACGATAGAGCGCTGGGCCTTGCGCTGGCGTGACCGCCCCAAGCGGGTTGCCGATCAACGCCCCGGCGTCGCGGCAACCGCGGGCTGAAGGCTCAGAACCCTGCGCCCGGCTGCGCGAGATACTCCTTCTCGGCCGCAGTGCTGGGGCGGCCCAGGATAGGGTTGCGGTGCGGAAAGCGGCCGAAGCGCGTGATCACTTCCTGGTGCTTGAGCGCGTAGTCCAGCGTTGCGGCGAAGAAGCCGCGCAGTTCGGGGGCGGCGAGTTCATGCAGCTTGCCGAACGCCGCCACGCTCTGCGCCTGCAGCGGCCCGTCCTCGGCATGTTCCAGCGGCAGGTAGCAGAAGATGCGCGCCATGCTGGGAATGTCCGGCGCCATGTCGTGGCCGGCAAGAATGCCGTCGAGGGCCAGCTGCAGCGCCTGGGCGTCGCCCGCAAAGCTCTTGGGCGTGCCGCGAAACAGGTTGCGCGTGAACTGGTCGAGCAGCAGGATCAGCGCCAGCCGTCCGCGCGCGGTCTCGGCCCAGCCATCGAGCGCGCCCGAGAGCGCCTCTTCGACCAGAGGGCCAAATCTCCGGCCGATCTCGGCATCGGTGTCCGCCGACTTGGTGAACCACAGCGACTGGCGCGCATGCGCATCGGCATCGGTGGGCGCTGCGGCGCCAAGCCAGTAGGTCAGGACTTCGGCAATGCGCGGGTCGTTGCCCGCGCGCAGGGCGGTGGAAGAAACGTCAGACATGGGCGGTTATCCGTAAGCAACAGGGTCTTCCATTGTGACGGCCCGCGCCAGCCGGTCGGCGTAGGTCATGCTCCAAAACAAAGATGGCGCCCGTTGCCGGGCGCCATCGCAAACCGCCTGCGGGCGGCGATCAGAACGAGTGGGTGACGCCCAGGCTCACGCCGCTGGAGCGCGCCTTGTTGCCTGCGCCCTGGTAGTTGCCCTTCCACTTGGTGGTGTCCATTTCGAGGAAGAGCTTGGTGCGGCGCGACAGGCTGTAGTCGAGGAAGCCGATCAGGCGCGTGAAGCCGTCGTCGTTCAGGCCGGTGCGCTCGCGGTCCACCTTGTAGTAGCCGCCATTGAGGCTCCATTGGCTGTTGAACGCGTAGTTGGCGCCCAGCGACAGCACCTTGTTGGTGGTTTGCGTGGTGCCGGTCGTATCGCCCTGGTTGCGGCCGTAGTTGAGCATCAGGCGCAGGTTGCCGGTGGACCAGGCGCCACCGATGCTGGCAGCGTCGAGTTCCAGGCCGTTGGCGTCGTGGAACTGCGTGTAGGCGCTGGTGACCACGATGCCGCCCACCGTGTAGTTCAGGCCCAGGCCCTTGGAGTCCTGGCGCGTGCTGGACACGGCGGACTCACCAAAGCTGTACATCGCGCGAGCCGTCAGACCGCCAAAGGTGCCCGAATACTTGACCGAGTTGTTGACGCGGTTGGAAGCGGCGTTGGTATTGGTCGCGCCGTATTCGATGCCCAGACGGTGGCCCGTGAGGCTGGTGACCTGGATGTTGGGGTTCAGGCCCGCGAAGCGCATGCCTATGGGGTCCGTAGGGATGACGGCGTCCGCGACCAGCGTGTTCTGGCGACCCGCGGTCACCGCACCCCAGTTGCCGGCCAGGCCCAGCACGGCGGCGCGATCGAAGAAGCCTGCGGCCGAGCCGGAGCTGCCGGCGTCCACGCCCAGCGTGGATTCGAGGTTGAACGTGGCTTTGAGGCCGTCGCCCAGGTCTTCCTGGCCGCGCAGACCCCAGCGGCTCGTGGGGCCGACACCGCTGTTGACGACGCTGGTGCGGTTGGGCGCGCCGGCATAGCCTGCAGTCAGGCCGCTTTGCGTGCGCACGGCGGCATCCAGAATGCCGTAGACCGTGAGGTTGCTCTGGCTTTGCGCCAGGACCGGCATCGATGCGCTGAGGGTCAACAGCGCGAGTGCTGAAATTTTGTGCATGTCGTGTCTCCTTGATGTAATTTTGGGTAACAGCAGGGTTGGAGTTTGTCGGCGTTTTCTATTTGGAGATAGATGAAATTGGCATAGCTGATATGCCGCTTACAGCTGCCGGACCATGGAATTCGATGCTGAATCCGCATGTGACAAAGGCAAGAGACCTCCAGATGCCCTGCATATTTCAGAGGTGGAATATCTTTCCATCCCCAAAAGCAAGGGTTTTCACTTGTGGGAATTTTTCCAATTCTGTTCACACAAGCCCAATAATGCTGGGCAAACGCTATGCGCTTTCGTTATACCTTCGGCGGCGCTTTCAGCCTTGTCCATTGCGCCCCGATGCGCGTTGCGGACAGCGGGCTTGTTCAACGATTCACGGACAGACAGCTATGAAATTCAAGCAGTTGCTCGGCGCCCTGGTGGCCACCGCGCTCTTTACGCCCATGGCCTTCGCGCAGAGTTTCCCGACCAAGGCGGTGCGCATCATCGTGCCGTTCGGCGCGGGCGGCGTGGCCGACGTGACCGCGCGCGTCGTGGCGCAGAAGATGGCGGAATCGCTGGGCCAGGCCGTGGTGATCGAGAACAAGCCGGGCGCGGGCGGCATCGTCGCCGGCGACACCGTCGCCAAGGCCGAGCCCGATGGCCATACCTTGCTGCTGATGTCCAACGGCACGGCCGTGAGCGAAGGCCTGTTCAAGTCGCTGCCGTTCAAGACGCTGCAGGATTTCGCCCCGGTCTCCACGCTGGGCTACTTCGATCTGGCCGTGGTCACTGCGGCCAACTCGCGCTTCAAGACCTTTGGCGAGCTGCTGGCCTTTGCCAAGGCCAACCCCGGCAAACTGAATCTGGGCTCGATCAATGTCGGCAGCACCCAGCATCTGACCGCGGAAATGTTCAAGTCGGCGGCTGGTGTCGATGTGCAGATCGTTCCTTTCAACGGCACGCCCGCCGTGGTCACCGCGCTGCGCGGCGGCCAGATCGACGCGGCCGTGGAAATCGTCGCGCCGGTGCTCACGCAGATCCAGTCCAAGGCGCTGCGCGCGCTGGCCGTGACCAGCGACAAGCGCGCGGCCGTGCTGCCCGACGTGCCGACCACCAAGGAAGCCGGCCTGCCCGGCTATGTGGCGCGCAGCTGGAACGGCCTGGCCGCGCCGGCGAAGACGCCCGCGCCGGTCATTGCCAAGCTCAATCAGGTGATCGTCGCCGCGTTGAACTCGCCCGATGTGAAGAAAAAGCTCCACGACCTGAATGTGGAAGCCCAGCCCAGCACGCCCCAGGAGGCTTCGGCGCTGCTCGCCTCGGAAGTCAAGCGCTGGGGTGAAGTGATCAAAGCCGCCAAGATCGCGCCGCAATAAACGCCGTCCTCGCAGCCCGCAGATCCGCCTGGCCCTCTTTGGGGCCTGGCGGATTTTTTGTTACTACGGCGCGCGGGGAACTTTGCGCGGGTTTCGAGCACGAAAAATCATCCACAGTCGCCTGTTCCGCGCAGCGGGGGCGCTATCCTTGCCGGTTTTCGTCGCTTCTCTCACGGGTTTGTTCGCCATGCTTCGCCGCCGTTTCCTGCTCAGTTCCCTGGTCTCCGCCACACTGCTGTCCACCGCTTGTTCGGGCAAGTCCATGCCGCGCAATGTGATCGTTTCCGCGGAGAAGCTCCAGCAGGCCGTGGCCCAGCGCTTTCCCCGGCCTTATCCCGTCGCGGGACTGCTGCAGTTGCAGTTGCAGGCGCCGCAGCTGCAGCTGCTGCCCCAGCAGGACCTGATCAAGGCGCAGTTCACGGCCCATCTTTCGGGCCCGGTGCTCAAGCAGGGCTACGACGGCCGCATGGAGGCCGATTTCGGCCTGCGTTATGAGCCCGCCGATCGCACGGTGCGCGCCCAGCGCGTCAAGGTCCACAGCCTTGCGCTCGACGGCCTGCCGCCCGCGCTGGCCGAGATGCTCAACACCTACGGCAACTCCATTGCCGAGCAGGCGCTGGGCGACATGGTGCTTTACCAGATGCAGGAAAAGGACACGGCGCTGATGGATTCGCTCGACCTGCAGCCCGGCGTGATGCGCGTCACGCCCCAGGGCCTGGAGATTGCGCTGGACCGCAAGACGCCGGCGCGCTGAGGCGCGTACCATGCACCTGGGCCTGCGCCAGGCGCAGTCCCAGGGGACTGCCCTGCCGGCAGTCGTTTGTTCATTGCAACCCAGCCCCTATGCCCATGACCGATCTGTCCGCGTTTCCCATCACCCGCAAATGGCCGCCGCAGCACCCCGAACGCCTGCAGCTGTACTCGCTGCCCACGCCCAATGGCGTCAAGGTGTCGATCATGCTCGAGGAGACCGGTCTGGCCTATGAGCCGCATACCGTGCGTTTCGACAGCCAGGACCAGATGTCGCCTGAATTCCTGTCGCTGAATCCGAACAACAAGATTCCGGCCATCCTCGACCCCAACGGTCCGGACGGCAAGCCGCTGGCGCTGTTCGAGTCGGGCGCCATCCTGGTCTATCTTGCCGAGAAGACCGGGCAGTTCATTCCCCGCGATGCGGGCGCGCGCTACGAGACGCTGCAGTGGCTGATGTTCCAGATGGGCGGCGTGGGCCCGATGTTCGGCCAGCTCGGCTTCTTCCACCGCTTCGCGGGCAAGGAATACGAAGACAAGCGTCCACGCGACCGCTATGTCGCCGAGGCCCAGCGCCTGCTGCAGGTGCTGGACCAGCGGCTCGAAGGCCGCGACTGGATCATGGGCCGCGACTACACCATTGCCGACATCGCCATCCTGCCCTGGGTGCGCAACCTGGTGGGCTTCTACGAGGCCGCGGACATCGTCGGCTGGGAACGCTACGGCCAGCTGCGCCGCGTGCTGGAAAAATGGCTGGAGCGCCCCGCCGTCCAGCGCGGGCTGGAAATTCCGGCGCGCGGCTAGCGGGGCGCGCCTAGC
>NZ_JAVWWA010000121.1:0-15033 GCF_036666375.1 Comamonas sp.
GCAGGCCGCTGCTGTAGAGCAGCTCGGCGATGGCCGCATCGCGCGCTTCAAGCCACCCATCAGCCTCGTCACTCACATGATTTACCAGCTGCAGCGCATCTTCCACGCCCAAGGCCTTGGGCAGCGGCTTGGGCGCGCGCGGGGCGCGCACGCCGTCGACGGGATTCATGGGCACCAGCCCCTGGCGCGCGGCCCAGACGAAGAAGCCGCGCCAGCCCGAAAGAATCAGTGCGATGCCGCGCGGGCTGCGGCCGCCGCTGTGCATCTGCGCCGCGAAACGGCGGATATGCGGCACCTGCAGCGCCAGCAGCTCGACCTGGGCCGCCAGCGCGAACCCCAGCAGTTTTTGCAGATCGAGCGTGTAGAGCGTCAGCGTGCGCGCGGCCAGGCGCTTTTCGACACGCACATGCTCCAGATAGGCGAGCACCACCGCCGGCAGCGGCGGCGCCGGCTCGGCGGCCTGCTGCGCCGCGCGGCCCATGGTCAGACCGAAGTCAGTGTGCGCGTGACCGGACGCATGCGCGCCAGCGCGGCGCTGGCCTGTTCGGCAATGCGCATCAGGAACTCGGTGCCCATGGTGGCGTCGAAGCGCAGCGGATCGGGCGAGCCCAGCACCAGCATGCCGAACGCCGGCGAAGGCGAGCTCAGCGGGCCGGCGCGCAGCGGCAGCAAGGCCAGCGACTGCACGGAATCGACGCGCGTGAGCCAGCCCACGGGCTCGAAGCCCAGGTTGGGGCCGCAGAACGGCAGGGTCAGCGACGAGGCAAAGGCCTTCACATCGCTGCTCACGCCCATGGTGAACAGCGCGCCCGAAAACGGCGCCGCCACATCCCACACGCGGATCGCGGCTTCGGGCACGTCGAACACCTGGCGCAGGCCTTCGGTGATCGCATGCGGCAGATCGCGTGTCTCGACCACGGCCGCGAGATCGCAGCTCCAGCGGTGGATCTTCTGCGCAATCGTCGCGTTCTCGCTGCTGTTGCGCATCATCTCCATGATGCGCTGCTCCAGGCCCTTGATCTTGTCGCGCAGCATCTCGGCCTGGCGCTCCTGCAGGCTCACCGCGCGGTGGCCATGGACGCTGGTCAGGCGCACGCCCGTGAGCACTTCGGCATGGCGCTCGAAGAAGTCGGGAACCTGGGTCAGGTAGGAGGCGATGCTGTCTTCGCTGGTGGACAAGGCGTGGTCGATGCTGGTGCTGTCGTTCATGGTGCTTCGGGAAGTTCGATCTGTCCGTCAAAAACAAAAGTCGCGGGGCCGGTCATGAAGACGCTGTCGTCCTCGCCGCCCGCCCAGGCAATGGTCAGCAGGCCGCCACGAGTATGCACCTGGACCTGCGTGTCGAGCAGCCCCTGGCGAATGCCTGCAACCACGGCGGCGCAGGCGCCGGTGCCACAAGCGAGCGTTTCGCCCGCGCCGCGCTCGTAGACGCGCAGCCGCACTTCACTGCGGCTCAAGCGCTGCAGGAAGCCGGCGTTGACGCGCTGGGGAAAGCGTGCATGTCGTTCTATCTGCGGGCCCAGTTCCGCGACGGCAGCGGTATCGACATTGTCGACCCACAGCACGGCATGCGGATTGCCCATGGACACCGCAGTGACCCAGGGCCCGTCGCCGTCCAGCGCCAGCGGCCAGGTCTGGGCCTGGCCCGCGGCGCGCGGCTCGAGGCCGGCAGCATCAAAAGGCACGAGTTCCGGGCGCAGTTCGGGGCGGCCCATGTCGACGCGCACGCCGCCATCGGCCGTGAGCTCGGGAGCGATCACGCCCGACAGCGTCTGCACGCGAATGACTTTCTTGTCGGTCAGGCCGCGGTCGTGCACGAAGCGCGCAAAGCAGCGCGCGCCATTGCCGCACTGCTCCACTTCGCCGCCATCGGCGTTGTGGATCACGTACTCGAAATCGATGCCTTCGGCCGGCGCGGGGCGCACGCTGAGGATCTGGTCGGCGCCGACGCCGAAGTGGCGGTCGGCCAGAAAACGGTACTGGGCAGGCGACAGGCCCTGGCGGCCCTGCGTTTCATCGAGCACGACAAAGTCGTTGCCCGCGCCCTGCATCTTGGTGAAGCGGATTTGCATGGTCGCCGATTATCCGCCAGTCGCGCGCCAGCGCGATGACAGGGGGTCGACCAGGGGCTGTGCCCATGCAAGAAAGGCCTGCCGTCCCTTGCGGGACGAGCAGGCCTTGGCGATCGAACGATCAGCCGGCGGTTCTTACATGTTGATCTTGTGAATGCGTGCGCCCTGCAGCGACACACCGGCTTCGAGGCCGGCATTGGTCATCACGAAGCTGGACACCGGTGCCTGGGCGGTGTTGGTGTCGATCACGCCATTGGCGCCGACGCGGCCCACGGCGACGGTCGCGTCCACGCCTGCCGACCAGCCATTGCCGTTGACGAACTTGTCAAGCGCTTCCTGGGTGTTGAAGATGTAGACCACGGCCTTGGACTGGCCGCCGGCCTGCCAGCCGATGGAGGCGGCGGTGGTGCTGTAGTAGCCCAGCGTGCGGCTGCCCGAACGCAGCGCACCGCGGCCATGTTCGGCACCGATCACGAAGCTGCCGCCGACCACGGTGGGGAACACCAGCACGGCCTTGGAACGGGCAACCAGCTCACGCGAGCCGGAGACCGTGGCATAGAGGCGCGACAGGGTTGCATCGACCTGGGCGTCCAGCGAGCCGGTGGTGGCGCGCGGCGAAGCCTGCACGTCGGAGGGGCTGGTGGTGGTGCAGCCGACCATGGCCAAGCCGCCTGCGGCGACGGTTGCAGCAATCAACAAAGAGCGAACGGACTGGGACATCATGGAAATTTCCTCCTGGTGAAAACAGTGCCTGCGGACAACACGATGTGTCGCAAGCGGTTGTGATGGCCGGTTTTGCACCGGCCTGAAGTCATCCTAGAGGTGTTCACGCCATTTGTATCATCGTGCCTGCAGCTCAGCCTCCCGGCCTACACGCACAGCGCAAATAATCCTCCGCCGGCATGCGCGCATGGCCTTCAGGCACCACCCAGCGTTTGTGCAGTTCGCGATTGGCGCGCATGCAACAGTCGCCACGGCCTTCTTGTGGCACAACTGCGAAGATTGCATTTGTCCGGCAATTCCCCATTTGCCGCTCTTCATTTTTCTTTCGAGGACACCCATGAATTTCTGGTCCCATCTGCACCATCCCCGCGCCGCCATGGTGTTGCTGCGCATCACGCTTGCGGTGCTGCTGCTGTTCCACGGCTGGGCGAAGATCACGCACGGCATTGGCGGCATAGAGAAGATGGTGACCGGCCATGGCCTGCCCTCGTGGCTGGCCTATGGCGTCTATCTGGGTGAAGTGGTCGCGCCGCTGCTGCTGCTGATCGGCCTGTGGGTCGTTCCCGCGGCGCTGATCGTCGTCGGCAACATGATCGTCGCGCTGCTGCTGGTGCATACCGGACAATTCCTGTCGATCGGCAATTCGGGCGGCTGGGCCCTCGAACTGCAGGCCTTCTTCATCGTCACAGCCCTGGTGGTGGCGCTTGGCTACTCGAAAGGCAAATAGGCGCAGGCCCCCCCGCTGCGTCCCGCTCTTCTCACTGAATCTCCATGCCCATGACCCGTCCCAGCCAGCTTTTGCGCGACCAGCGCCCCCCTGCAGATCCCCGGCCCGCGGCCACCGTGCTGCTGCTGCGCGACCGCAGCGACGGCGCGGGCTTTGAAGTGCTGATGACGCGGCGCTCGCCCACGGCCAGCTTTCTGCCCGGCGCCTATGTGTTTCCGGGCGGCGGCATCGACGCGCTCGACGCGCAGTCGCATGCCGCGGCCGCGCGCCGCGCCGGGCAAAGCGATGCCCATCTGACCCAGGCGATCGCCGCGATACGCGAAAGCTTCGAGGAGCTGGGCGTGCTGCTCGCGCGCCATGCCGACGGGCGCATGGCCGCCGCCGACGACATCGCGACGTTCGACCGCGCCGCGCCGTTTGTCGCGCAATGCATGGCGCGCGGATTGACGCTGGCCGCCGACGAGCTGCATGCACTCGCGCACTGGACCGCCGACCGCACCCAGCCCAAGCGCTTCGCCACGCAGTTTCTCGTCGCGCGCATGCCCGAAGGCCAGACGCCCGTGGCCGACGAAAGCGAGCAGTTCGAGCCACAGTGGATCACGCCCGCGGCAGCGCTGCAGCGCTTCGCAGAAGGCGCGTTCCCCATCATTTTCCCGACCATCAAGACGCTGGAGAAGCTGGCCGATTTCGGCTCGACCGACGCGGTGTTTGCCGCGCTCGCGCACGAGCAGGTGCTCTGGGCTTGCTGCCCGCGCACCGGACTGATAGGCGGGCAGGAGCGGCGCCACATGGAACACGAGGCGGCCTATGGCGAACTCGCGCTGGTCAGCCCCGACGGCCAGGTCTTCCACCCGCTCGACTGGCAGACCACGCAGGCCGTGGCGCTGCGGCGCAACGTGCTGCGCCTCACCGCGCCCAATGCGGGCGTGATGACCGGGCCCGGCACCAACAGCTATCTGGTCGGTGAGACGGCGACCGGATTCATTGCCATCGACCCCGGTCCCAGCGACCCGGCCCATGTGCGCCGGCTGTTCGACGCCGCGGGCGGCGACATCCGGCATATCGTCTGCACCCACTCCCACGCCGACCATTCGCCCGGCGCCGCGCTGCTGCAGGCGCTGCTGGCCGATGCCGGCCGCCCGGCCGCGGCGATTCGCGGACTGCCTTCTGCGCCGACCGCGCGCCCCGCAAGCCACTTCACGCCCGATCAGGCGCTGAGCGACGGCGAACGCCTGGTGCTCAGCGGCACGGGCGCGCAAGGCCCGGTCAGCCATACGCTGCAGGCGGTCTTCACGCCCGGCCACGCGGCCAACCATGTCTGTTTCCTGCTCGAGGAAGATGCGCTGCTGTTCAGCGGCGATCACATCCTCAACGGCAGCACCACGGTGATCGATCCGCCCGACGGCAACATGGCCGACTACCTCGATTCGCTGGCGCGGCTGGACACGCTGTGCGCACTGCAGGGCGTGGAATTCATCCTGCCCGCGCATGGCTATGTGCTGGGCGATGCGCGCGGCGTGATCGCCAGGCTGCAGTCCCACAGGCTCGCGCGCGAAGCCAAGGTGCTGCGCGCCATGCAGGCCGCGCCCGACGGCACGCCCCAGGACTGGGTGCGGCTGGCCTATGACGATGCCCCCCCGGCGCTGTGGCCGATTGCAGAAAGATCCCTTTTGGCCCATGTGGAACGCATTCGTGCCTTAGGCTTGCGACATGTCTCAAACTGAATCCGTCCGCCTGTCCAAGCGACTCGCGGAACAACAAAGCTGCTCGCGCCGCGAAGCCGAGCTGTATATCGAAGCCGGCCATGTGCAGGTAGACGGCCAGGTCGTGCTGGTTCCCGGCACCCATATCGGCCCCGACCAGCAGATCCGGCTCGCGCCCGGCGCCAAGGCCGAAGCCATTCCACCCGTCACGCTGCTGCTGCACAAGCCCGCGGGCTATACCCAGGGCGAAGCCTACGGCCGCGTGCCCAGCGCGCGCAGCCTGCTGACCGAGAAGAACCTCGCCGAATACGACGCACCCGCGCCGGTGCGCGTGCTCGCCCGCCACTTCGACGACCAGCTCGCGTTCCTGCCCATTCCGGTGCCGGGCAGCGGCCTGGTGATCTACACCCAGGACCCGCGCATCGCGCGCAAGCTGCAGGAAGACGCCTATGCGCTCGAGCAGGAAGTCGTGGTCGGGGTCAAGGGCCAGATCGACGAAGGCGGACTGCAGCGCCTGTGCCACGGCCTGATCGCCGACCGCCAGCCGCTGCCGCCGGCCAAGGTCAGCTGGCAGAACGAAACCCATCTGCGCTTTGCGATCAAGGGCTTCTGGCCCGACAAGATCGACGACATGTGCGCCCAAGTGGGCCTGCAGGTGGTCAGCATGCGCCGCCTGCGCGTGGGCCGGGTCTCGATGGCCAAGCTGCCCGAAGGCCAGTGGCGCTATCTGCTGCCTTGGGAAAAGTTCTGAGCCTCTCGAAGAACCGTTCGTCCTGAGCCAGTCGAAGGATGAACGGCCTGCGCTCAGGTCATGGGGATGGGCCGGTCATGGTGCTACGGGGGCGCCTGGCCAGGCTCACGACGAACCGGACAGGCGCAGGCTCGCCATGAACCGTTGAGCCGGCCCCCCACAAAAAGAAAAAGCGCCTGACCGAAAGCCAGGCGCTTTTTGCATGAAAAGTGTGAAGTCCACCGATAAGCCGGATTCTGTGCACCGCCGGCTCTCTTGCGAAAACCGGCTGCGTGACCGCCATTACTCTTGGCTGGTGGTCGCCCAACCAGCTCGATGCTACCTACCCGCACACTCCGGGGGCCCCGTCAACGTGTGCCTACTTGGTATTGCTGCGCGTAGAGATTGCCCGTTTCACCCGCACTAAAGCGGCTCGTCTCTGTTGCTCTGATCCTCACCTCACGGTGGACAGCCGTTAGCTGCTACGCTGCCCTATGCAGTCCGGACGTTCCTCCAGTGCGGCCTTTCGGCACTAGCACCAGCGGCGGTCTGGTGAACTTCACGCCGCGATTATCGCCCAGTCGCAATGCCCTGCGACCAAGGCATAAGAATATGCCCAGAACGCAGATCAACTGCGCCAGAATGTGCGATCTACACAAGCCATCGCCAAGGAGATGCCATGAAAGTCGACAGCATTCTGCAAACCATCGGTAACACCCCCCATGTGCGCGTGAACCGCCTGTTTGGCGCGGCCGCACAGGTGTGGATCAAGTCCGAGCGCAGCAATCCCGGTGGCTCGATCAAGGACCGCATCGCGCTGGCGATGATCGAGGACGCGGAGAAATCCGGCCGCCTGCAGCCCGGCGGCACCATCATCGAGCCCACCAGCGGCAACACCGGCGTGGGCCTGGCCCTGGTCGCGGCCGTCAAGGGCTACAAGCTGATCCTGGTGATGCCCGACAGCATGTCCATCGAGCGCCGCCGCCTGATGCTCGCCTATGGCGCGAGCTTCGATCTCACGCCCAAGGAAAAGGGCATGAAGGGCGCGATTGCCCGCGCCGAGGAACTTGCCGCGCAGACGCCCGGCTCGTGGATTCCCCAGCAATTCGAAAACCCGGCCAATGTCGAAGTGCACGAGCGCACGACGGCGCAGGAAATCATCGCCGACTTCCCCGACGGCCTCGACGTGCTGATCACGGGCGTGGGCACGGGCGGCCACCTCACGGGTGTCGCGCGCCAGCTCAAGGCCAAGTTCCCGAATCTCAAGGTGTATGCGGTCGAGCCCGCGGCCTCGCCCGTGATCTCGGGCGGCGCCCCCGCGCCCCACCCCATCCAGGGCATTGGCGCGGGCTTCATTCCCAAGAACCTCGACACCAGCCTGCTCGACGGCGTGATCCAGGTCGAAGCCGAACCCGCGCGCGAATACGCGCGCCGCGCGGCGCGCGAGGAAGGCACGCTGGTCGGCATCTCGTCGGGCGCGACGCTGGCGGCCATCGCCCAGAAGCTGCCCGAGCTGCCTGCCGGCAGCCGTGTGCTGGGCTTCTCCTATGACACCGGCGAACGCTATCTGTCGGTCGAAGGCTTCCTGCCCACCTGATCTCCGGTCCGGGCATCGCCACCACGACACCGCTTCGGCGGTGTTTTTTATTTCGCTGTGACCAACACCTGCGCTGCGCAGGGAATAACCGAGCAGCGCGCCAAGAAGCAGTCCCACGGCCTAACATCTGAGGTCAACAAAGGGACTGAACTTGTACGGATTCTTCGAAAAACGCATTCCCCCCTACCCAGCAACCGAACCCGCGGCTTTGCCGCGCGGTTTCCTGGCTTTCGTCTGGGCCTGCACCCAGGGCCTGCGCGGCTATGTGCTTGGCATGGCGCTGCTCGCGGCGGTGACGGCGGCCTACGAAGCCTGGCTGTTTGCCGTCATGGGCCGCGTCGTCGACTGGCTCACGCGCGTCGAGCCCGCCAATCTGCTGGCCGAACAAGGCGACGCGCTGTGGGGCCTGGTGGCGATCATGGTGCTGAGCATAGGCCTGATCGCCCTGCAGACCATGGTCAAGCACCAGGTGCTGGCCATCAACTTCCCGCTGCGCCTGCGCTGGAACTTCCACCGGCTGATGCTGGGCCAGAGCATGGCGTTCTACGCCGACGAGTTCGCCGGACGCATCACCACCAAGATCATGCAGACCGCGCTGGCGGTGCGCGACATGATCTTCACCACCACCGACATCGTCGTCGGCATGACGGTCTATCTCGTGACCATGATGGTGCTGGCCGCGGGCTTCGACACCTGGCTGCTAGTGCCGCTGCTGCTGTGGACCGCAGCCTACATTGCCGCCTGCTGCTATTTCGTGCCGCGCCTGGGCGCCGTGGGCAAGGCCCAGGCCGACGCGCGTTCGCAGATGACCGGCCGCATCACCGACGCCTATACCAACATCGCCACCGTCAAGCTGTTTGCGCACACCCGCCGCGAAGCCGAGTTCGCACGCTCGGCAATGGAGGCCTTCCGCCTCACGGGCAATGCGCAGATGCGGCTGGTGAGCCAGTTTGAAATCGTCAACCATGTGCTGATCGTGCTGCTGATCCTGGGCAGCAGCGGCCTGGCGCTGTGGCTGTGGATGCAGGGCCAGGTGGGCGCGGGCGCGGTCGCGGCCGTCACCGCCATGGCGCTGCGCATCTCGGGCCATGCGCGCTGGGTGATGTGGGAGATGACCAGCCTGTTTGAAAGCGTGGGCACCATCCAGGACGGCATCAACACGCTGACCCACCCGCCCACGGTGCTCGATGCGCCCCAGGCGCGGCCGCTGCAGGTGGCGCGCGGCGAAGTGGTGTTTGACGACGTGTCGTTCGGCTACCGCGACGGCAAGGCGGTGATGGAGCACCTGAACCTCACGATACGCCCCGGCGAACGCATAGGCCTGATCGGCCGCTCGGGCGCGGGCAAGTCGACCCTGGTCAACCTGCTGCTGCGCTTTCACGACCTGCGCTCGGGCCGCATCCTGATCGACGGCCAGGACATCTCCCAGGTCACGCAGGACAGCCTGCGCCAGGCCATCGGCATGGTCACGCAGGACACCTCGCTGCTGCACCGCTCGATGCGCGACAACATCCTCTACGGCCGGCCCGACGCCAGCGAAGCCGATCTGCAGGCCGCGATCGCGCGCGCCGAAGCCGCCGACTTCATTGCCCAGCTCAACGACCGCCATGGCCACCAGGGCCTGGACGCGCAGGTGGGCGAGCGCGGCGTCAAGCTCTCGGGCGGCCAGCGCCAGCGCGTGGCGATTGCGCGCGTGATGCTCAAGAACGCGCCCATCCTGCTGCTCGACGAAGCGACCAGCGCGCTCGACTCCGAAGTCGAGGCCGCGATCCAGGAAAGCCTCTACAAGGTCATGGAAGGCAAGACCGTGATCGCCATTGCCCACCGGCTGTCGACGATTGCCGCGATGGACCGGCTGATCGTCATGGACAAGGGCCGCATCGTGGAAGAAGGCACGCACCAGCAGCTGCTGCAGCTCGGCGGCGTCTACGCGCGGCTGTGGGCCCACCAGAGCGGTGGCTTCCTGGGCGAGCCCATGGACGGCCCTCTGTAAATGCCGCGCCCTGCGTCATGGAAGATTCCCCACCGACTCCAGGCGATGGAAATGGGCATCGGGGTCGGCGCCATACGGCGCGCGCCCCTGATAGCCTTCGGATCCATGGCCGGGAGCCATGGACATTGCCCCGCCCGAGCCGCCCTCGCGCGCGGGCGCGGGCAGCGTGCAGGCAAGCAAGCTGAAAGCGGCGACCAGCACCGCCGCGACGATTCCCAAGTGATTGCGCGTCATATATGCCTTTCTGGGTCCGGCTGAACCGGCCTTTCCAGCATGCGCGTCTGTTGGTTCGCGGGAATACCGCAGCCCCTGTAATTCACGTAAATTCCAGGAACGAAGACCTGGAAGGCGTGCAAACAATGTAAATTTTTGCTGCCGACATCCTAATCCTGCCGTCAGCGAGGGTCGGCGCGGCCGCGGGTGCGGCAATTGACGCATTTGCCTTACCATCGCCGGCTTGCTTGATAGACCCGAGCCATGATACGTATTGCAGAACTCAAACTCCCACTGTCGGCGATCACTTTCGATCCCGAGAACCACACTGAATTCCATCCCGAGGCCAGGCTGCGCACGCTTGCGGCGCAGCTGCTGGGCATTGCGCCCGCCGAACTCGGCGCGCTGCAGGTGTTCAAGCGCAGCTTCGACGCGCGCAAGGCCGATCTGCAGGCGGTCTATATCGTCGATCTCGAGCTCGCCGATCCCGCGCAGGAAGCCGCGCTGCTCGCGCAGTTCGAGTCACACCCGCATGTGAATCCCACGCCCGACATGGCCTGGAAGCCCGTGGGCCAGGCGCCGGCCGAACTGGCGCAGCGCCCGGTCGTCGTCGGCTTCGGCCCCTGCGGCATCTTCGCGGCGCTGGCGCTGGCGCAGATGGGTTTCAGGCCCATCGTGCTCGAACGCGGCAAGGAAGTGCGCGAACGCACGCAGGACACCTGGGGTCTGTGGCGCAAGCGCACGCTCACTCCCGAGTCGAACGTGCAGTTCGGCGAAGGCGGCGCGGGCACGTTTTCCGACGGCAAGCTCTACAGCCAGATCAAGGACCCGCGCCACCTGGGCCGCAAGGTCATGCAGGAGTTTGTCGATGCCGGCGCCCCGCCCGAAATCCTCTACGCGGCCCACCCGCACATAGGCACCTTCAAGCTGGTCAAGGTGGTCGAGAACATCCGCGCGCAAATCATTGCCCTGGGCGGTGAAGTGCGCTTCGGCCAGCGCGTCGAGGACCTGCTGTTCGACAACGAGGACGGCCATGAAGACGCCGACATGCGCCGCCAGCGCCGCGTGCGCGGCCTGGTGGTGCGCGACCTGGCCACTGACACCTGCAGCGAACTCGCGGCCTCGCAGGTCGTGATCGCGCTGGGCCACAGCGCGCGCGACACCTTTGCCCGGCTCTATGAGCGCGGCGTGAGCATGGAAGCCAAGCCGTTCTCCATAGGCTTTCGCATCGAGCACCCGCAAAGCGTGATCGACCGCGCGCGCTGGGGCCGGCATGCGGGCCACCCGCTGCTGGGCGCGGCCGACTACAAGCTGGTGCACCACGCGGCCAACGGCCGCGCGGTCTACAGCTTCTGCATGTGCCCCGGCGGCACCGTGGTTGCCGCGACCAGCGAGCCCGAACGCGTGGTGACCAACGGCATGAGCCAGTACTCGCGCAACGAGCGCAATGCCAACGCGGGCATGGTCGTGGCCATCGATCCGCCCGACTATCCGCGCAGCGCCGAGGCCTTTGCCGCGGCGTTCGACGGCCAGACCTATGGCGTGGAAAACCTCGCCGAAGGCGAGTTCCACCCGCTGTCGGGCATCGTCCTCCAGCGCCAGCTCGAGTCGCGCGCCTATGTGCTGGGCGGCAGCAACTACAACGCCCCGGCCCAGCGCGTGGAAGACTTCCTCGCCGGCCAGCCGTCGACGGCGCTGGGCGAAGTCGAGCCTTCGTACAAGCCCGGCGTGAGCCTGATCGATCTGCAGGCGGCGCTGCCCGCCTATGCGATTGAAGCCATGCGCGAAGCCCTGCCCGCGTTCGGCAAGAAGATCCGCGGCTACGACATGGCCGACGCACTGCTCACGGGCGTGGAAACGCGCACTTCGTCGCCGCTGAAGATGGGCCGCGACGACAGCTACCAGAGCCTCAACACGCGCGGCCTGTACCCGGCAGGCGAAGGCGCAAGCTATGCGGGCGGCATCCTGTCGGCCGGCGTCGACGGCATACGCGTTGCCGAGGCCGTGGCGCGGCAGATCCTGGGCCTGCCCGTACCCGCCAGCCGCCGCTGAAATGTCGGCGGCCATGACTTTCGCCGTGCCCACGCGGCGCGCGCTGGCCCAGGGCGCGCTGGCCATGGCGGCCGTGGTGCTGGCCTCCAACATCCTGGTGCAGTACGCGATCAACGACTGGCTGACCTGGGGAGCGATCACCTACCCGTTTGCCTTCCTGGTCAGCGAACTCGCCAACCGCGCCCATGGCCCGGCGCATGCGCGGCGCATTGCCTATGTGGGCTTTGCGGTCGCGGTCGCCGCCTCGCTGCTGCTGGCACCGGCGCGCATTGCGGCGGCCTCGGGCCTGGCGTTTGCGTGTTCGCAGCTGCTCGACATCCATGTCTTTGACCGCCTGCGCCAAGGGCGCTGGTGGCGCGCGCCGCTGGTGGCGACGCTGCTGGCCGCCGTGCTCGACACCGCCGTGTTCTGGAGCATTGCGTTCGCAGGCGAAGACCTGCCCTGGGTCACCTGGGCGATTGGCGATCTGGGCGTGAAGCTGGCAATGGGAGTGTCGCTGCTGCTGCCGTTCCGGCTGTGGATAGGGCGCAGGGCCGCGCGTCGACAGGCTCAGGGCAAGCACTGAAGAAAAAAGCCCGCGTCGTGCAACGCGGGCTTCGATCTGTCGCCTGGGGCCTGAGACCCCATCACTCAACCGCGCTGCAGCGCGGCAATGCGCTCTTCCATCGGTGGATGGGTGGAGAACAGCTTGCCGATATTGCCCGTGATGCCCATCGCGGCCACGCTCTTGGGCAGCTCGCCGGGGTGCATTCCGCCCAGACGGGCCAGGGCGTTGATCATGGGCTGCTTGCGGCCCATCAGCTGGGCGGCGCCGGCGTCGGCGCGGAACTCGCGCTGGCGGCTGAACCAGGCAACGATCATCGCGGCGACAAAGCCCAGCAGGATGTCCATCACGATGGTGGTCACGTAGTAACCGATACCCGGGCCCGAGCTTTCGGAATCGTTCTTGCGCAGAAAGCTGTCGACCGCATAGCCGACCACGCGCGACAGGAACACGACAAAAGTGTTCATCACGCCCTGGATCAGCGTCATCGTGACCATGTCGCCATTGGCGATGTGGGCGACTTCGTGGCCGATCACGGCCTCGACTTCCTCGCGCGTCATGCCCGACAGCAGGCCCGTGGACACCGCGACCAGCGCCGAGTTCTTGAACGCGCCGGTCGCAAACGCATTGGGCTCGCCTTCGTAGATGCCGACTTCGGGCATGCCGATTCCGGCCTTGTCGGCAAAGCCGCGCACGGTGTTGACGATCCAGGCTTCATCGGCATTGCGCGGCTCGTTGATCACGTGCACGCCCGAAGTCCACTTGGCCATGGGCTTGCTGATCAGCAGCGAGATGATCGCGCCGCCAAAGCCCATGATGAAGGCAAAGCCCAGCAGCGCGGTAAGGTTCAGTCCGTTGGCTGTGAGAAAGCGGTTGACGCCCAGCAGGCTGGCGACGATGCCCAGCACCGCCACGACGGCAATGTTGGTCAATAGAAAAAGGGCAATTCGTTTCATCGGGATTAATTCTCCATAAGGAGGGAAAGCGGCGCGTTCGCCACATCACCCCATCTGGGGGCGTGGGACGCAGGGTTCAAGTCGCGCGGCGCGTCGTCTGTCTGTTGTATGGGCTTATCAGGCCGGGCGCTGCGAAACACAAAAGGATCATCATAAAAGCAAACCTCCTTGTTGCCCTCCCACCAGCCGGGCACGCCCAGCACCGGCAAAGGACTAAACGGCTTTTGCGCCAGCCATTCGGCCGTGCACCGGCCAGCCAGCGCCGCATCAACGTCCGCTGCACCTATCCCGGGCGCGAGGCACAGCACATGGGCCGTGATCGACTTGCGCGGCTGCACCAGCTTTTCCAGCAGCGCATGGCCCAGCGGCAGCAGCCGCGCCTGCTGCCACAGATCGCGCCCATGCACGCCCAGCTGCAGCCAGTCGCGCGCACGCAAGGCCTGTTGCAGCGCGGGCGGCGCCAGCAGCAGCGCGCCGTTCTCGTCCAGCAGCGTGGCGGCGTCGCGCACCGGCCCGCGCCGCGCGCCCACGCCCGCCTGGACAATCTGCTGCGCCTGCAGGGCATTGAGCTGGCGCTTGAGCCGCGGGTAATGCAGCCAGACCATGGCATTGAAGAAATCGTGCAGGTTGCAGCGCGTGGGCACGGCGTGCTCGCGGTGAATGAAGGCTTCGTAGGCCATGCCCGGCGGCAACTGCTCCTGCGGCACGAAGCGCCAGCCCGCGAGTTCAGCGAGCCGGCCCTGCGCCTGCAGCGCCGCCAGACCCGCATTGACCGCGTCGGGCACGCTCGCGCCGTCGGCAATGCGCTGCCAGATGGGCTGGGCAACGGCGCGCAGGCCTTGCAGCCAGGGCGCGGCCCAGTCGAGCGCCTGCCAGTCGCTATGGGCGGACAAGGGGTTCACAGCACCCGCGCCTGGCGCTTGTCGCGCACCGCGACGCGCGAAGTGCCTTCATCGCGCATCTCGAACGCCTGGGTCGCGGCCAGCAGCTTGGTCAGCGAGGCATAGCCGTAGTTGCGCGCGTCAAACGAAGCCTTGTTGCCGATCTGCGTGCCCACGGCGCCGACGCGCGCCCAGCCCTGCTCGTCCTGCGTGGCATTGACGGCGTCGCGCAGCAGTGCCAGCAGCTGGCGGTCCTGGCGCAGCTGCTGCGAAGGCACGCGCAGCGTGGCCGGGCGCACGGGCGGCGCGGCCTCGCGCTCGCCCGGCACGATCAGCGGAGGAATGGCCGGCACCACCGCGGGCGCAGCCACCTCCGCAGGCTCCTCGCCCGAACCATGTTCTATCGGGCCCTGGCCCAGCGCTTCAAGATAGAGAAAGCGCGAACAGGCATTGACGAAAGGCAGCGGCGTCTGCTGCGCGCCAAAGCCATAGACCGCCGCGCCCTTGGCGCGCAGGTGCATGACCAGCGGCGTGAAGTCGGCGTCCGACGACACGATGCCGAATGCGTCGGGCCGCTCGGTGTAGAGCAGCTCCATGGCATCGACGGTCATTGCCATGTCGGTGGCATTCTTGCGCTTGGAATAGTCGAACTGCTGCATGGGCCGCAGCGCGAACTCGAGCAGCCGCGACTGCCAGCCCTGCAGACCGGCCTTGGTCCAGTTGCCATAGGCGCGGCGGATGTTGATCACGCCCAGCGTCGACAGCTCGGTGAGGATTTCATCGAGCTTCTCGGCGGGCGCATTGTCGGCGTCGATCAGCAGCGCAATGCGCAGGGGGGACTC
>NZ_JAVWWA010000122.1:0-14335 GCF_036666375.1 Comamonas sp.
GCATGGGACTCGCAATCGTCAACAACTCGGCCAGCTTGAATGCACAACGCAATCTGCAAACGACACAGGAGATGCTGGGCCTTTCCATCTCGCGCCTGTCTGCGGGCTTGCGTGTCAATACCGCCCAGAACGATGCAGCCGGTCTGGGTATTGCCGAGCGGCTGCGGGCTCAAGCCAGCGGCTTGAGCGACTCCCTGAAAAATGCCAACAACGAAATCAAAGAGGTGCAGACCCGGGATACCGAACTCAATGAGGTCTCTCAGCTGCTCAATCGCATGCTGGAACTGCGCACTCAATCCGACAGCGGAAATTTGAATGCACAAGAGAGCGAGGCGCTGGCAAAAGAGTTCGAGGCAAACAACAACGAGATCAACCGCATCGCGGACGGCAACAATCTGCTGGCCTATCGCCCCGACTACACGGCTGCGATGGGAACGCGTGATGGCTCCCTCCAATCGGCCGAAGACATCCGCAAGGCCATGAACATGGTGACCGGAATACGTTCGGATCTGGGCGCCCGGCAAAGTGCCATGCAGGAGTCGATAGGCAGCCTGCAATCAAGCGGCGCCAACCCTTCGACCAGCCGTCCCCGCATCGACGATGCCGGCGATGCAGCAGAGACGGCCCAATGGACGCGTGCACAGATGCTGCAGCAGGCCGGCGTAGCCGTGCTCAGCCAGGCCAATGCAATGCCCCAACTGGTCGCGGCACTGTTGCGCGGTTAGACGCTGCGCGCTTTCACGGCGACGGCCTTTGGCTGAAATCCGGGAGCACATCGCGCGCCTGTCGTCGCCGCCTCCATAGGGGTGGCCGCGCCCAGGGTGTAGTCGAGCAGGTTGACGGACAGCGCGACGGTGCCGGCGCCCGGCACGGGCAGGCTCAAGGGGTAATGGACCAGCGTTGCCAGACTCTGCGAAAGCGAGCCCACCGCATCCTTGAGGTAGTTGAAGAAAGAGTCGGAACTGACGCCTGCGGTCACGAGGTCGACCATGACCGGGTTGCCGCCATCGAGCGCGCTGTAGTCGTCGCGCACTTCGCCCGCAAAGAAGGCGTGGATGTCGCCCGTGAGGGCCATCACGTTGCGTATGCCGTGGTCCTGGAGATGCTGCATCAAGGCCTTGCGCTCGGCGTTGTAGCCGTCCCATTGGTCGGCGTTGAGCAGCAAGCGCGTGAAGAACGGGGCCAGCGCCTGGGCCATTCCGGCATCCGCGACAAAGCGGGATTTCTGCCGGTTGGCAATGACGTCGGCGCGTATGAAGCCAAACGCAATGGTCTGGGCCGCGGCCGCCCCCTGGGCCGCAATCCCGGCGCCTGCCGCAGCCTGCGCTGACCAGGCGCGCTGGGTGTTGCCAAGGATGGAGACCGGCGTCAGCGGATGGGAGCCTGCGGCCTGGGCCGCGGCCATCTTCTGCGCTTGCGTGTCATACAGCAGCGTTTCGGGCACCATGTAGCCGCTGCCCATGCTGCCCAGCGCCTGTCCGGTCGCGGGGTGGGGCGCGGCCTCGGCAATGATGTGGTCGCTGCGGTACAGGCGCTCGTCGGTCATCACCAGATGGGCCAGTGTGCCGAACTGCAGCTCGCGGTAGATGCGCACGTTCTGGATGCCGGCCGTGGCGTCGGCGGTGAAGTAGATGTCGGCGGGCATGAATTCATGCCAGGCCTAGTTGGCGCTGCGCCGGCGCCGGGGTTGATGCACATTGTCGCCGACGCCGTTGGCGAAGCTGCCGTTGCCGTAGGTTTCGCTATCGGCCCGCAGTCGTCGCTGAATTCGTGGTCGTCCCAGATGGCGACCAGCGCGAAGCGTTCGTGCACGGCCTGCAGGCGCGCATCGGTACGGTATTTCTGCATGGCCCAGAGGCTTGCCTGCGCCTGCGGATAGGGGGGCGGGCCAATCGAGCAGCGGCATCTTGCAGATTGATGGCAGGTTCCCGGCCTACTCGGCGCCAGGAGAAATCTTGGTACAACAGGCGTTCAAGGAGAACCGCCCATGTCAATGATTCACAAGGATCCGCGCAAGGAAGAAGAGCCTTCGCCCGAACCCATAGATCCGCCCACCGACGCGCCGCCGCTGGAAGCGCCGCAGGACCCGGGCAACGAGCCCAACATCTAAACCGCAGCAGGCCACCGGAGCGCGGATCGCCTTGCGCCTGGTGGAAGGAGAACGTGATGCCACGAGGTGACAAATCCGCCTATACCGACAAGCAAAAGCGCCAGGCCCAGCATATCGAGGAGAGTTATGAGGAGCGCGGCGCAAGCCCTGAAGAGGCCCAGAAGCGCGCCTGGGCGACGGTCAACAAGGAGACTGGCGGCGGCAAGAAGTCGGGCGCGGGGCGCGGCCAGCCGGTGGATCGTTCGGCGGCGCGCAAGGGCGGCAGGCTAGGCGGCGCGGCGTCCGCGGCGCGCACGCCCGAGCAGCGTTCGGCGTCGGCGAAGAAGGCCGCGGCGACGCGCAAGCGCAACGCCGAAGCGAAAAAAGCCGGCGCTGCGGCCTGAAATCTTGCCGCGCAATAGGCGCCCGCGCCGCGCGTGCAGGCGTTTTGCCGCCCGCTCCAATATGCTGAGACAATCCTCAGTTCGGCACCATGGACTTGTCCATGGCGCGCAGGTTGCAGGAGCATCGGATGGGCGCAGGACGCATGCAGATTGAATCTTTCCATGACACGGTCACGGGTACGGTGACCCATGTGGTCGCCGACGCAGCTACAGGCATGGCCGCAGTCATTGACCCGGTGCTGGATTTCGAACCGCAGTCGGGCACGCTGACCAGCGCCGGTGCCGACCGGGTGATAGATCTCGTGCGTTCGCGCGGCTGGCAACTCCAATGGATACTGGAAACCCATGCGCATGCCGACCATCTGTCGGCGGCCCAGCATGTGCGCCATGCCTTGGGCGGCAAGGTGGCGATAGGCGCACGCATACGCGAAGTGCAGCAGATGTTTCGCAGCGTCTTTCATTTCGAGCGCAGCTTCCTGCCCGACGGCAGTCAGTTCGATCATCTGTTCGAGGACGGCGAGCGCTTTCACATCGGCGAACTCGAAGTCACGGCGCTGTGGGTGCCTGGCCATACGCCCGCCGACATGGCCTACCGCGTGCAGGACGCGGTGTTCGTGGGCGACACGCTGTTCATGCCCGATGTGGGCACGGCGCGCGCGGATTTCCCCGGTGGCGACGCGGCGACTCTCTACCTGTCGATACAGCGCCTGCTTGCGCTGCCGGCCGACTCGCGGCTGCATGTGTGCCACGACTACCCGCCGCCCGAACGTGCCGCGGCCTGGGTCAGCACGGTGGGCGAGCAGCGCCGCGGCAATATCCATGTGCGCGACGGCATCACGCAGGACGCGTTCGTGCAGATGCGCAGCGCGCGCGACGCGACGCTGTCCATGCCCACGCTGATCCTGCCGTCCGTGCAGGTGAACGTGCGCGCGGGCAAGCTGCCTCCCGCCGAGGAAGACGGCCGCGCCTATATCCAGGTGCCGATCAACGCATTTTTCAACAACGGCGCCTTGCCGCCAGGTCTGTGAGTCAGGGCGCGGCCGGGGCAATGCGCTGCAGATGCTGGCCCAGCGAGCCGGCCGAGACCTCGCCCGTGCGCAGATCGGCCAGCTGGCCCTGGGCGTTGTAGAACAAGGTGGTGGGCAGGCTGCTGCGTCCCAGCATCTGACCCAGGCGGCCCTGGATGTCGAGCAATACGGCGTCGGCCGGCAGGCCGTGCTGGGCCGAAAAACGCTGCACGACTTCGGGTGACTCGCCCTGGTTGATCCACAGAAAGCGGATCGCGGGGTTGTCGCGCTGGGCCTGCAGCAGCACCGGCATTTCACGCCGGCAGGGCGGGCACCAGCTGGCCCAGAGATTGATGACCACGGGCGTGCCGGTCAATGCGGGCAGATCTACGCTGCGCGCATCAAGCGCCACGGCGCTGAATTGCGGCAATTGCGCGGGCGGCGCGGCGAAGGCGCGCGCTACTGCATGGGCGCCCAGCCACAGCGCGCAGAACAGGCCCAGACCCCAGAGCAGCGGCCGGCCCGCGGGCTGGCCGCGCCAGGCGAGTACCAATCCATAGACCACGGCGACCAGCAGGCCGGTCCAGGGATACCAGCCGTCGTCGCGGATATCCAGAATGCCCAGCAGGCCGGACGCGCTGCCCGCATAGCCGTCCCAGTGCGCGGCGACAAAGCCTGCGCGCGCTGCGGCCCAGCCCGCCAGGGGCAGCAGCCAGCCATGCAGGCCCAGCGTCTGTCCCAGGCGCCGCACGCGGCGTTCGGCAACGAAGCTGCCCGCCTGCCAGGCGATGAGCAGCACCAGCCAGGACACAGGCAGGACCAGCGGTCCGAGTTGCAGGGTCTGGTCCATTTGCGCAGTCCTGGCGTCAGGAGCGGATGTAGACCCAGCCCGCGGCCTGCAGCGCGGCGATCTCCAGCACGGCCGGCACCGCCAGCACCTGCAGTGGAGCGTGGGGAGCGCGCTGCAGGTGCATCAGCGTGTTGGGGCACAGCGAAGTATGCGCATCGGCCTGGGCGTGGGGAATGTCAAGCGCGGCGGCGACGGCCTGGGCATTGGCGATGATGCGCACGCGCACGCCGGGGTTGGCTTCCTGGGCGTTCATGAGGCTGTTGCGCGCGCGCGCCAGGGATTCGAGCGTGGGAGCGTGCAACAGGATGGGAGGCAGTTCGGTCATGGCCGGTTTCCAATGGAGAGATGAAATGGTGCGCAGCGCGGGGCGCGGCGCGGTTTGCTGGCATTGTGCGGGCGAAGGCCGCGGCGCGCAGCGCCGCCCTCCAATGCCCGACGGTGCTCTTACAGGCCCTTGCCCAGCAGCTTGCCGTTGACTTCCACGCCGTAGTTGGAATACGGCGAGTCGTGAAACTGCTTGCGCGTCTGGGCCACGTCGCCCGTGAAGCGCGGGTCCTGCGGGCGCTCGAAGCTGTTGATGAACGTCGCCACGTCCCAGGCCTGCTGGTCGCTGAGCACGTTGTGCAGCCCGTAAGGCATGTTGGACTGGATGAAACCGGCCGCCTTGTCGATCTCGTGCATGCCCGCGCCCCAGTTGTAGGAGTCCTGGCCCCACAGCGCAGGGAATACGGTGACGCCGCCGCTTTTCTGGCCCTGGCCCTGTTCGCCATGGCACAGCGCGCAGTTGGCGGCATAGACTTTCTGGCCGGCGTCGAAAGTGGGCGCCTGCGCGGGCTTGGCCACCTTGACGAAGCCGGCGCCGGGCAGCTTTTCGCCCAGCGGCGCCTTGCTGGCCATCCAGTACGCGTAGGCCTCGATGGCCACCAGCAGGTCATGACCGTCGGCCGGCGCCTTGCCGTTCATGCTGTACATGAAGCAGCCGCGCACGCGTTCGGCAAAGGTGTCGACATGGTCGGTCTTCTTGCGGTACGCGGGATACATGGGGTAGGCGCCCCACATGGGCGCGGCATTCTTGAGCCGGCCGGCGTCGACGTGGCAGTTGGTGCAACTCAGCGAGTTGCCCGAGAAACCGACGGCGTTCTCGGGCGTGCGCGTGAAGATGGCTTCGCCGCGCTGTATCCATTCTCCCATCTTGGAGTCGGGAATGTCGCGCGCTGCGGGCGGGCTGAAGACGGTGGGCTGCAGCGCGAGGGTGGGCGCCGGCGTCGCGGCGGCGGCAGGCATGGGCGCGGGCTTGTCGGGCCGGCTGTAGATGATGCCGCCCACGGCAAGCACCAGCGGCAGCGCGGCGATGCCCAGGACAAGAATGGCGCCGGCGTTGCCGGATTCGGAAGCGGTGGTGGAGTCGGGGGAGTGCGTGGTCATATGCGTATGGCCTCGATCAGTGGGAACCGGAGTGCAGCTGCTGGTAGTAGGCGGCCGCATCCTCGATGTCCTTGGCGGTCAGTTTCTGGGCGATCGCGCCCATCAGTCCCAGCGGGCCGGCATCGCGGCTTTGGTTCTTCCAGGCATCGACCTGGCTCTGCATGTAGCTTGCGCTGAGATGGCCTATGGCCGGGAAGTCCTGGCCCACGCCTGCTCCGCCGGGGCCGTGGCATTTGGCGCAGGCCGGAATGCCGTCGGCCCAGCGGCCGCGCTCGACCAGCCAGGCGCCGTCGCTGCTCTTGGCGGTGGGCAGTGCGCCTTGCTTTGGCTTCACCGGCAGCGCGAGGCGCGCATAGTAGGCGGCCACATCGGCTTTTTCGCTGGCTGTCAGTGCCTTGGCCAGAGGACCCATGATCGGCGACTTGCGCTGGTTTGCGGCCATGGCCTCGAGCTGGCGCTGCAGATAGCCTGCGGGCTGGCCGGCGAGCGGCGGAAAGTTGGCGCCGCCTTCGCCCTGGCTGCCGTGGCAGCTGACGCAGGCGGCAGCGCCTTGCGCGCCGCCCTGGGCCGCGATTTTCGCGCCCGCGTCGGCGTCGGCGGCGAGAGCGGGTGCGTGCAGCGCGCACAGAACGGCAAGGCCGAGGATGCCTTGGAGGGGGGCCTTGAATACAGGCATAGGGTCGCGAGAGTTGGTGCCCGGCCATGCGCGGCGCATCGGCAAGCGCCGTGGCAGGCGGGGCGGGTGTGGTTCAAAACGGCGCGCCTGCGCGCGGCAGGCTGCTAAACCCCCGAATCTAAAGAGCCCAGATTAAGACTTTGTTAACAGTGCCGCTGCCGTCAAGGTCAGTGCGTCCGGCGCGCGTGCATCGGCGGCCAGGCGCAGCGGCAGGCGCAGTTCGGCCACGAGACCCGGTGCCTGTGCCGTGCCGGGCAGCAGGCGCAGGCAGCCGCCCGCGCTTTCGGCGATGCGCTGCACGATGGTCAGGCCCAGGCCGCTGCCGTGCAGCGCCGATGACTTGCGCCAGAAGCGCTGGGTCGCGAGCGCGCATTCCTCGGCCGTCATTCCCTGGCCCTGGTCCGCGATGCGCACCAGCAGGTGCGGCGGCCCGGTGTCGTCTCGCAGGCCCGTCGTCGTCAGCGCCAGTCGCGCGCTCACGGGCGCCGCGCCCTGGTGGTGGCGCAAGGCGTTGTCCGTGAGATTGGTGATGGCGCAGGTCAGCAGCGCGGGTGCGAGCGCCACTTCGAGCTGCTCCCAGCGCCAGGCCCCCGGGTCGGCAATGGCAGTCTCGATCGCGGGCGGCACGGCGCTGCCCGCGGTCAGCAGCGCCTGCTGGCGCGACTGGGCACAGGCCTGCTCGAATGCCTGGACCAGGGCCGCGCCCCGGGTGCTGCAGTCTTGCTGCTGCGCGCCGGTTTCCACGCGTGCGAGCAGCAGCAGATGCTCCAGCGTCTCGTGCATGTGGCTGATGCCCTGGTCCGCCTGCTGCAGTGCGGACATGGCCTGGGGCGGCGGCGTGCCCGTGCGTTCCATCACCAGTTGCGCCACCTGCACATGGGTCTTGATCGCGGTCAGCGGCGTGCGCAGTTCATGGGCGGCGTCGGCGGTCCAGCGGCGTTCGCGTTCTATGGCGGCGTTCATGCGGCCCAGCAGATCGTTGAGGCTCAGCACCAGCGGCGCGAGCTCGACCACGTCCTGGCCGGCCTGCACGGGACTGGAGTCGCGCGGCGGGCGCCGGCTCAGCTCCTGCTGCAGGCGCTGCAACGGCTTGAGTCCCAGGCTCCAGCACCACCAGGTCAGCAGCAGGATGCCGGCCAGGGCCACGAGAAAAGGCAGGATCAGCGTATAGGCAAAGGACTGCACCAGGTGTTCGCGCACGTCGATGCGGTCGGCCGTGGCAATGCGTATGCCGTTCTCTTCGAGCACATAGGTGCGCCAGTCCTTGCCGCCCTTGTGGATGTGGCCGAAGCCGGCCGCGTTCAGATCGCTGAAACCGGGGCTGTTGGCGGTCTGGGCAATGGGGTGGATGTCGACTTCGCTGCGCACCAGGCTGACCTCGCAGGCCACGCCGTCGCGCGCGATCACGGACAGGATGTCGGCCGCCGGTGCCCGCTCGCTTGCGGCGTGCTCCACGGGCTGCAGTTGCTGCACCACGCCGGCGACCATGCGCGTCGAGGCGATCAGGCGGTCGTCGAGCATGCTGTGCAGTTCCTGGCGCATGCTGGTGAACATCCATGCGGCGACGCTGCTCCACAGCGCGCACATGGTCAGGCAAACGCCCAGTACCAGGCGCAGGCGCAGGCTTGCGGCTTTGTTCATGCCGCGCGCGCGCTCAGGCGAAAGCCCAGGCCGCGCACGGTTTCAATGACTTCCTGGCCCAGCTTCCTGCGCAGATGGTGCACATGCACGTTGACGGTGTTGCTGCCCACGTCAAGATCACTGCCATAGAGGCTGTCGTGCAGCTGCGCGGCCGACAGCACGCGGCCGTTGGCCTGGACCAGCGCCGACAGCAGCGCCCATTCGCGCCGCGCCAGTTCCACGGGCTGGCCCTGGCGCGTGACCTGGGCGCAAGCCATGTCGATCGCGAAGCTGCCGAAGTCGAGCCGGTCGCTGGCGCGCCCTCCCGCGCGGCGCAGCAGCGCATGCAGGCGCAGCACCAGCTCTGTCAGATCGAAAGGCTTGGTCAGGTAGTCGTCGGTGCCGGTCTGGAAGCCCGCGACCTTGTCCTCGATGCGGTCGCGCGCGCTCAGGATGAGAACCGGCAGATGCCGCGCCGCGGCACGCCACTGGCCCAGCAGCCGCAGGCCGTCGCCGTCGGGCAGGCCCAGGTCGAGAATGCAGGCGTCGAAATGGCTGGCCGCGACATGGCAGCGGGCCTGGGCCACGTTTGCGGCAATGTCGGCGGTGAAGCCGTGCAGCTCCAGGCCGGTCCTGATGCCGCTGGCGACCAGCGCGCTGTCTTCCACAATCAATATATGCATGGCTGCCCAGAAAGAAAATCCGCCGCCATGGTGCACCGATCCGCGGAAAAAGGAGCGCGCTGCGGTATGTCGGCGTGTTTCAGACGCCCAGTCGCACCACTCTGACCGGCAGTCCCTGGCGCACCACCGCACCCGAGACCCAGTCGATCCAGACGTTGTCGGCCGCCGGCCGCGTGGGGTCGACAAAGCCCAGGCGGTTGAGGTTGATGCCATTGCCATGCGCCGGGTTCGCGGGCGTGGCCTGGCCGTCGATGCGGTGGGAGACGGCGCCCAGCTGGGTGTGGCCGTAGCCATGCTCTATGGCCACGGCGCCGGGCGCCACGCCGGCGCGCACCATGGCCACGCCTTGCAGCCGCCCGCCCGGGGTCTGCAGTTCCACGCGGTCGCCGTTGGCTATGCCCAGCCGCGCCGCGTCGTCCTGATTCAGCGCCACCGGGTTGTGCGGGTGCACCTGGCGCAGGCGCGCCGCGCCTATCGACATCGAGCTCATCAGATTGGACTTGTACGAGCACAGCGACAGCGGCCAGTCCTGTTCGGGAAAATGCGCGCGCATGGCCGTGCCGTCGGCCAGGCGCGTCGGGTACCAGGTGGGGCAGCCGCTGTAGCGCTCGCCCGTCATCGAGTGGCGCATGCGCGCCAGGCCTTCGCTCCAGATCTGCAGCGCGGGCCTGTGGGCGGCCTTGATCTGCCCGTCCTTCCAGGCGTTCTCTAACCGGTCGAAACGCCCGCCGCGCGTCAGGACCATGGCCACGCGCCGCACTTCCTCGGGTGCCAGGCGCGGGGTGATCAGCGGCATCAGCGCGTCCAGGCCGGTGATCGCGATATCGTCGTCCGAAGCTTCGGCCACGGGCTGGCCCGCCTGCCAGGCGATGTTGGCGATGCCGCGCAGGTAGAAGTCCTCGGCGCATTCGAGATCGACGGGCTGGCCGTCCTTGGTCGACATGCCGCCGGGGCCGAAGCCCGGCAGGGCCAGCGTCCTGGCGATCGCGAACAGCAGGCTTTCCAGATTGACGGGACTGCCTTCGGCGGTGCGCGCCACGGCGGGCGTGACCACGGGCCAGCGCACGGTGCTCGACTTGGCCACCACATCGGCCCAGGGCGCGCCCACGCCCCAGCTTTCATAGGTGATGGTGTCGGGCACGATGTAGTCGGCCAGCGCCGAGGTTTCGTTGATGAACGGGTCGACCGAAATGAACAGCGGCAGCTTCTTCGGGTCCTTGAGCTGGGCGGCCAGCGCGTTCTCGAAACCGCAGACTCCGTACACCGGGTTGCTCATGTGGTTGATCCAGGCCTTGGCGCGATACGGATAGCCGAGCAGGCCGCCGGCCAGCATTTCGCTGCTCATGCCGCCGGGTGCGGGGTACCAGGGCGCGCGCGCCGGATAGGGGTTCTCGCCCGCGGCCTTCTTGCGCGCGAACTCGCTGCTGCGCTCATATGGAAAGCGCGTGCGCGACAGCGCCACGCCCTTGGGCGTGACCTTGCCCGCGAACTGCGCGAAGTTGTAGCGCGGGCCCGCGCCAAACGGCCCGAACGGTCCGGCGTCCAGCACCCAGCCGCCCTTGACGTTGAGGTTGCCGACCAGGTGGTTGAGCATGGCAATCGCATAGGCGGTGTAGAAGCCCGCGCCGTTCATGGTGCCGCCATGGGCGTTGGCCACGGCCTGCTTGCCGTGGCTGGTGAACTCGCGCGCCAGGGCTTCGATCTCCTCTGCCGGCACGCCGCACTCGGCGGCGTATTGCGCCAGCGTCATGCGCCGCGCTTCCTCGCGCAGCGCGAACAGCGCGCTGCGCACCGGCAGTTCGGCCGGGGCCGGAGCTGCAGGCGTTGCCACGGGCGCGATGCCGCGCTCCACCCACAGCTGCGCGGGCTGATCCGTGGTGTGGGGCGCCAGGCTGCCGTCGGCCAGCTGCACCACATAGACATCTTCTGCCGTGTCGCTGCCTTCCGCGGGCGCAGGCAGCGCCCAGCCCAGGTCGGCGCCGCGCAGGAAATGGCCGTGGCGCGGGTGGTCGGGAGCGTGGATCAGCAGGTGCGTGGCATTGCTCCACGCGGCTTCGCCGGCGCTGCGCATAGCCGCCGGGCCGGGCTGGCTGAGAAAACGTTCGTCATAGCGCCCGTTGTCGAGCATCCAGCGGATCATGCCCATGGCCAGCGCCAGATCGGAGCCGGGCTTGACGGCCAGCCAGCGGTTGTTGTCGCCGCTCGCCTGGCTCGATGAAGACGGCAGCAGCGGCGACACCACGACGTAGCGGTAGGTGTTCTCGGGCCGCGAACGCGCTTCGGCCAGTTCGCGCCCCTGGCGCTGGAACGGGTTGCCGGACTGGGCTGGCGCCGCGCCTATGAACAGGCCGAAGCGCGAGTTCGTCCAGTCGGGCTTGCCGTGCGGCATGCCCGACAGATCGCCCAGCGCCGCGCCCGTGCCCACGCGGTAGCTCTGGCCGCAGTAGGCGCCGTGGTTGCTGAAGTTGACGGTGCCGAACGACTGCTGGGCGAAGCGGCGTATCAGCGGCGTGCGGCCTTCGTTGCTGGCGTCGGTGAACAGCAGCTGGTTGGACCTGGGGCCGTATTCGGGGTTGTCTGCATCGATCAAGGTTTCGGTGTCGCGTATCGCGCGCAAACCGTCGACCGCGCCTTCGCCGAACAGGTCACCGCCTTCGCAGATTTCCGTGATCAGCTGCTCGAATGAAATCGTCTGCCACTGGCCGCCGCCGCGTGGGCCCACGCGCTTGAGCGGAGCGAGCACGCGGTGCGGGCTCTTCTGGTGCTCGAGCATGGCCGAGCCGCGCGCGCAGGCGCTGGCCCGGCCTTCGAGGCCATTGTCGCCGCCGAGCTGGGCATAGACTTCGCGCACCGGCGTTTCCATGGGCGCAGGGCGGGTCGTGGCCAGCGGGTGGTAGGGGTTGCCGGCAACGCGCAGGATCTGGTTGTGGGCCGTGTCCACGCGCACCCGCACCCCGCATTGGGTCCAGCAGCCCAGGCAGCTCGAAGGGCTCACGGTCTGGCCGGGCTGCGTCTGCAGCAGACCCGTGGCCGGGTCGATGCGAAATTCGGGCAGCAGCGAATTGCCGCGCGTGGCGCTGGCCGTGGCCACGCCCGAGCTGCCGGTGATCAGGCCCTTGCCGGCCTTGACCAGGGTTTCGCCATAGCCGGCCGCAAAGGCAGCCATGCCGCCCGCGGCCAGGCCCGTGCGCAGCAGCGTGCGGCGCTGCGCGTCCGGAGTGGTTTCGGGTGTGGAAGAGGGGGAATGCTTGTCGTTCATGGGAAATCTTGTGAGGTATCAGTTCGCGGCAGAAGCGGCAGGAGTGGCGCGCGCGGGAAAGCGCTCCAGCGCCCACAGCGCGAGCGTGGCCAGCGCCAGGCACAGGCCGAAGACGCCCAGCATGCCCATCAGGCCGTCGCCGCCCAGCGGCATGCGGTAGACGTAAAGCCCGGCGCCGTACTTGGGCACGCCTTGCACGCCCATGAACAGTGCCCAGCGAAAGCCCCAGGCCGCGGCCGCGACCGTCAGGCCCAGCGCCAGGGTGCGCGCCGTAGACGCTGCCCAGCGCCGCGGCTGGCACCACAGCAGCAGCACCGCGGCACCCAGCAGCACCGACAGCCACAGGCTCGCGCGCCAGACCGGGAAGTCCGCATAGAGGCGGGCAGCGGCATGAAACGAGGGCGTGTCGAAAGCCAGTCCTGTTGCCGCCCAGATGCAGGCCACGGCCAGCAGCGCTGCGCTCAGGCCCAGGCCCAGCCGCGCGAGCCAGGCGCGCACCTGGGCATCGCGGCCCGCGGGCAGCCAGCAGCTCGCGACCAGCAGCGCGCCCACGGCCGCCAGCCAGGCCGTGAGCGCCAGGTTCACCGGCACCCAGGGGTTGTTCCACAGCGGCCTGGCCTTGACCACGCTGATTTCAGCGCCCGTGTAGACCACGATGCTCAGCGCCGACAACAGCAGCGCCGCGCCCAGTGCGCGCATCCAGCCGGTGCGACCCAGCCACCAGGCCGCGCACATCGCGAGCGACAGCGCGACGAACGGCGGCAGCAGCAGCGCGCCCAGGGACATCCATGACCAGGGCGTGAAGTGGGCGTAGAAATGCCAGAAGCGCGCGGGCTGGTGCAGGTCGGCCAGCAGCGAGACGGGCGCGGCCAGGGCCGTGATGGCCAGCACCAGCATCGACAGCGGCAAGGCCTTGGCGGCCGGCCGGTGCGCGCGCGACCAGGCGCCCCAAACCGCCAGCAGCGCGGTGCCGGTGGCAATGCCCACCAGGAAGAAATACTGCACGGCCCAGGGCAGCCAGGCGGCTTCATAGGCCGGGGTCAACAATTCAATGATCTGCATGAATGTGCTACCTCGTCAGTGGGGATCGGCGAGCAGGCGCACGCTGGATTGGCCGTCGACGCCGTCGACAAAGGCATCGGGCAGGCCGATGTAGAACACATGGGGCGCGGTCTTGAGGCCGGGCTTGAGCACCTTGATCTGCTCCTTGCTGGCTGCCATGCGCTGGTTGATCTCGCTGTCGGCCTGGTTCAGGTCGCCGATCACGCGCGCGCCGCCCACGCAGCTTTCGACGCAGGCCGGCAGCAGCCCGGCCTCGAGCCGGTGCTCGCAGAACGTGCACTTGTCCGCGGTCTGCGTTTCGTGGTTGATGAAGCGCGCGTCATAGGGACAGGCCTGCACGCAGTAGCCGCAGCCCACGCAGCGTTCGTTGTCGACCAGCACGATGCCGTCGGTGCGCTGGAACGTGGCCTGCACCGGGCATACCGGCACGCAGGGTGGGTTGTCGCAGTGGTTGCACAGCCGCGGCAGGCTGACCATGGCGGGTGCGGCCATGCCCGGGGCGCTGACTTCGTACTGCAGCACCGTGGTGCGGAACTGGCCTATGGGCGGCAGGTTCTCCATCGAGCAGCTCACGGTGCAGGCCTGGCAGCCTATGCACTTGCGCATGTCGACCAGCATGCCGTAGCGTTTGCCTTGCGCGCCGGGCCGGCGTGCGGGCTGACCGGGTGCTTGCGCGGCTGCGGGCGGGCTGCCCGCGGCCAGGCCAAAGGTCGTGGCCAGTGCGACCAGTTCCTGCAGGAAAGTGCGTTTGCTGTGGGGCGGGGCCGGCGTTGCCGTGGCCCCATTTCTGTCTGCCATGTTGAGAATTCCTCGATTGCTTTCGAGGGATTCTCATTTCAGCGCGTTGCGCGCTGATTGATCTGCATCAATACACTAAGTTATTGATTTTGTTAGGTTTTTTGTAAAACCTTTGATTGTCTTCGGGCCGGATTAAGGCTTTGTTAAAAAGCACCGCAGCCGCGGTTCTGGCGTGATATCGGGGCGTTCATCCTGCGCCCGGTGCAGGATGAACGCTGAAGAAAGCGGGCTTTCTTCAGGACACTTCGGTCAGATCTTGCGACTGAACTCGTCGGCTCCGACCTGCACCAGCGTCTTCTTTCCCTTTCCGGGCGTGGCCGTGGCGCGCGCCGTGCGCTTGGCCGTGGTCCGGTCTTCGGTCATGGTCGCGACTTCTTCCTGGGTCACGGTTTTCACCGCGGCCTTGGCAGGCGTTTTTGCCGCTGTCTTGGCGGCTGTCTTTGCCGGTGCCTTGGCCGCAGG
>NZ_JAVWWA010000123.1:0-14126 GCF_036666375.1 Comamonas sp.
CCGTCGCCGCAGAACACCCAGACCTTGCGGTTCTCGGTGTTGGCAATGCCGCGCGCGTGCAGGTACTTGAGGAAACGTGCCTGGTAGATGGCCATCAGCGGGCCCAGGCCCATGGACACCGTGGGGAACTGCCAGAACTCGGGCATCAGCTTGGGATGCGGGTAGCTCGACAGGCCCTTGCCGTCGACTTCCTGGCGGAAGTTCAGCAGCTGCTCTTCGCTGATGCGGCCTTCGAGGTAGGCGCGCGCATAGATGCCGGGCGACACATGGCCCTGGATGTAGAGGCAGTCGCCGCCGTGGTTCTCGCTCTCGGCATGCCAGAAATGGTTGAAGCCCGCGCCGAACATGTTGGCCAGCGAGGCGAACGAGCCGATGTGGCCGCCCAGGTCGCCGCCTTCGGGCGGATGGATGCGGTTGGCCTTGACGACCATCGCCATCGCGTTCCAGCGCATGTAGGCGCGCAGGCGGCCTTCGATCTCGAGGTTGCCGGGGCAGCGCGCCTCCTGCGAGGTCTCGAGCGTGTTCACATAGCCGGTATTGGCCGAGAACGGGCGGTCCACGCTGTTTTGGCGCGCGTGTTCGAGCAGCTCTTCGAGCAGCGCGTGGGCGTACTGCGCGCCCTCACGGTCGATCACGGCGGACAGCGCGTCCATCCATTCGCGGGTTTCTTGCTGATCGGTGCTGGCCACGGGGGTGGCGCCGGCGCCGGCCTGAGGGTCGGTCTGAGCTGTCATGGTGTCTCCTGGCAATAGGCGATAAACGAACAGTACGCGTTGAGCCCATTGTCATCGGGCCGGAATGCTCCTGCCAAATGCTCAACCAGCTGCCCTGCGCAAACGGCCGCAAACCGGCCGCCACTGAATGAATTTGATCGGAAGTTTCGCACATTTTCCGCAAATTTCAAATGATGCTTTTCAATTTCATAATGTGATATTTTGCTGCAAATGCACAATTCAAACGCAGGCTGAAGACCGCCGGAAAAGCGCGCCCTGCTCCTCTACACTCGGGCCATGGATCCCACTCCCGTCAAGCCTGCCGTCAGGCCCGCCGCATCCCCGCCTGGCGCGTCCGCGCCGGCCGCCCCGCATGTCCTGTCCGACACCATCGTTGCGCCCGCGCGCTGGTGGCGCAGCTGGTGGCGCAGCCTGTCGCCCACGCGACAGGACCGTTTTGCCGCGCTCGCACCGCTGGCCGCGGTGCTGATGTTTCTTGCGGCCATCGTGGTCGCGTTCTGGTATCTGCGCGTCGAGGAAGTCGAGCGCGAACAGGAAGCGCTGCGCCGCGATGTCGAATACGCCCAGCAGCGCGTGCGCCTGCGCCTGCTCGAACGCCAGGAGCAATTGATGCGCGTGGCGCGCGACATCGCCAACCAGGAGCTGGGTCGGGGCGACTTTGCGCGCCGCAGCGAAGCGCTGATCACCCAATACCCCGAGCTGCAGTCGATCAGCTGGATAGACGAGCACCAGCGCATACGCGCCAGCCATTCCGCGCCCACGGTGCACAGCGAACAGCTGCGCATCGCCGGCCAGATCCTGCGGCCGGGCGATACCGCGCGCACGTTTGCGCAGGTGCAGGACCTGCAGCAGCCGGTCTATTCGCAGTCGCTGGCGATAGCCGGCGAGCCGGTGCCGCTGCTGCAGCTGCAGGTGCCGATCAACAGCACGGGCGGCTTTGGCGGCGTGGTGCTGGGCGAGTACTCGGTCGACAGCCTGCTGCGCTACGGCACGCCGACCGAAGTGCTCGCACGCTACGCGGTCACCATGCTCGACGGCAGCGGCAAGCTGCTGGCCGGCACGGCCTTGTCGCAGCGTGCCAGCGGCAATGCCTGGCGCTGGTGGCGCGACCGCGCCAACGAATATGAGGTGCCGGTATCGCCCGTGGGCAGCGGCCTGGTGCTGCGCGCCCAGGCCTACCGCACTTCGCTGGGCTTTGTCGGCAACAGCCTGTTCTGGCTGGTAGGCACGCTCAGCGCCATGACGGCCTGGCTGCTGCTGGCCACCTGGCGCCATACGCGCCGGCGCATGCGCGCCCAGGAAGCGCTGGTCGCAGAGACCAACTTCCGCCGCGCCATGGAAAACTCGGTGCTGACCGGCATGCGCGCGCTCGACCTCGAAGGCCGGATCACCTATGTGAACGCCGCGTTCTGCCAGATGACGGGCTGGAGCGAAAGCGATCTGGTCGGCCAGTTGCCGCCCTACAGCTATTGGCCCAGCAACGAGTACGACAGCCTGCGGCTGAAGCTGCGCGACGAGCTCAGCGGCAAGACCATCGTCGGCGGCTTCCAGGTGCGCGTGCAGCGCAAGAACGGCAGCCAGTTCGACGCCCGCCTCTACGTCTCGCCGCTGATCGACGCCCACGGCCAGCACACGGGCTGGATGTCGTCGATGACCGACATCACCGAGCCCAACCGCATCCGCGAGCAGCTGTCGGCCTCGCACGAACGCTTCACCATCGTGCTCGAAGCGCTCGACGCCTCGGTGTCGGTCGCGCCGCTGGGCAGCGCCGAGCTGCTGTTTGCCAACAAGCTCTACCGCCAGTGGTTCGGCTCGCAGACCGACGGTCATCTGCAGCTGGTGGCCCAGGCCGGCGTGCTGCCCACGCGCCACACCGACTCCAACATGGACGACGAGGACGGCCTGATGGGCCTGCCCGCCGACCCGCTGACCAGCGCGCGCAGCGAGAACGCCGAGATCTTCCTGCCCGACCTGGGCAAATGGCTGGAAGTGCGCTCGCGCTACCTCAGCTGGGTCGACGGCCGTCTCGCACAGATGGTGATCGCCACCGACATCACGCCGCGGCGCCTGGCGCAGGAGCAGGCCGCGCGCCAGGCCGAGCACGCGCAATCGATCAGCCGCCTGATCACCATGGGCGAGATGGCGTCCAGCGTGGCGCACGAACTCAACCAGCCGCTCACGGCGATCAGCAACTACTGCAGCGGCATGATCTCGCGCAGCCAAAGCGGCCAGCTGAGCCAGGAGATGCTGCTCACGGCGCTGCAGAAGACCGCCCACCAGGCGCAGCGCGCAGGCCAGATCATCCAGCGCATACGCGCGTTCGTGAAGCGCAGCGAGCCCAACCGCACGCTGGCCCAGGTGGCCGACATGGTGAACGAAGCGGTGGAACTCGCCGACATCGAGCTGCGCCGCCACAACGTGCGTCTGACCCACCATATTGCCGAGCGGCTGCCGCCCGTTATGGCCGATGCCATCCTGATCGAGCAGGTGCTGGTCAACCTGATGAAGAATGGCGCCGAATCGATAGAGAATTCGCAGCGTCCGGGCCACCAGCGCAGTGTCGAACTGAGCGTGCTGCCGCGTGAAATCGAAGGCCAGCAGGTGGTCGAATTCACGGTGCAGGACACGGGCAAGGGCCTGCCGCCAGAAGTGCTCGAACGCCTGTTCGAAGCCTTCTTCACGACCAAGAGCGAAGGCATGGGAATGGGGCTCAATCTGTGCCGCAGCATTGTCGAGTCACACCATGGCCGAATGCGCGCGGAGAACCTCTACAATGGTTCAGATGTCATAGGCTGCCGCTTCACTTTCTGGCTGCCGCTCGCGGCTCCTGTGGATGCGACAGCGCTCACCACGACAACCGAACCCACACCAAGGACGATTGCATGAGTTTGATTCCGAAAAAAGGCACTGTGTATGTGGTGGACGACGACGAGGCCGTCCGTGATTCGTTGCAATGGTTGCTCGAAGGCAAGGACTACCGCGTGCGCTGCTTCGACGCCGCAGAATCCTTTCTGGCGCGCTATGACCCGCGTGAGGTCGCGTGCCTGATCGTCGACATCCGCATGGGCGGAATGACCGGCCTGGAACTGCAGGACCGCCTGATCGAACGCAAGTCGCCCCTGCCCATCGTGTTCATCACCGGACACGGCGATGTGCCCATGGCGGTGAACACCATGAAGAAGGGTGCGCTGGATTTCATCCAGAAGCCGTTCAATGAAGAAGAACTGCTGGGTCTGGTCGAGCGCATGCTGGACCACGCCCGCGAAGCCTTTGCCGGTCACCAGCAGGCCGCGAGCCGCGACGCGCTGCTCTCCAAGCTCACCAGCCGCGAAGCCCAGGTGCTCGAACGCATCGTCGCCGGTCGCCTGAACAAGCAGATCGCCGACGATCTGGGCATCAGCATCAAGACCGTGGAAGCGCACCGTGCCAACATCATGGAAAAGCTCAACGCCAACACCGTCGCCGACCTGCTGAAAATCGCGCTGGGACAAAACCAGCCCACAGGCAAGGTCCCGGCCTGATCCCTAGAATTACGGCAGGTACACGGCTGCTAGTGCCCCACGGTGCTAGCAGCATTTTTTATTGAGATTTCAAACATGACAGCCCAACTCATCGACGGCAACGCCCTCTCCCGCCAACTGCGCTCCGAAGTCGCCACGCGCGCCGCGGCACTCAAGGCGCGCGGCGTCACGCCCGGTCTGGCCGTGGTGCTGGTGGGCGACAACCCCGCCAGCCAGGTCTATGTGCGCAACAAGGTCAAGGCCTGCGAGGAAGCGGGCCTGCATTCGGTGCTCGAGAAGTACGACGCCAGCCTGACCGAAGCAGAACTGCTGGCGCGCGTCGAAGCGCTCAACAACGACCCCAGCATCCACGGCATCCTGGTGCAGCTGCCGCTGCCCGCGCACATCGACGACCACAAGGTCATCGAAGCGATCTCGCCGCTCAAGGATGTCGACGGCTTTCACGTCGCCAGCGCCGGCGCGCTGATGGTCGGTGAAGTCGGCTTCAAGGCCTGCACGCCCTACGGCTGCATGAAGATGCTCGAGTCCATAGGCATGAAGGATCTGCGCGGCAAGCACGCCGTGGTCATCGGCCGCTCGAACATCGTCGGCAAGCCCATGGCCATGATGCTGCTGCAGGCCAATGCCACCGTGACCGTGTGCCACAGCGGCACGGCCGACCTGGGTGCGATGACGCGCCAGGCCGACATCGTGGTCGCTGCCGTGGGCAAGCGCAACGTGCTGACGGCCGACATGGTCAAGCCCGGCGCCGTGGTGATCGACGTGGGCATGAACCGCAACGACGAAGGCAAGCTCTGCGGCGACGTGGACTTTGCGGGCGTCAAGGAAGTCGCGGGCTACATTACCCCCGTGCCCGGCGGTGTCGGCCCGATGACGATTACGATGCTTTTGGTCAGCACCGTGGAAGCGGCCGAGCGGACCGCGGCCTGAGCGACAGTTCTAAGGGTGTGCCCCGCTCGCATGCCCGGCACCTCGACGTTCAGCGCGAACGAAGCCAGCCGCTTGAACTGAACCTGTCCAAGCCTGCTGCTTTCACTCACCGCTTGAAATTATTAGTTACGCCGCCACATAAGCACGCATGAGCAATCCACTTCTCGACAAAACCGACCTGCCCCTGTTCGACCGCATCCAGCCCGAACATGTGCAGCCCGCGATCAATGAATTGATGGAGCAAGCCAGCAAGGCGCTGGAAACGGTCACCGCCGCGGATTTCCCCGCGCGCTGGGAATCGATTGCCGGCGTGCTCGATGTCGCAACCGAGAAGTTCTCCAGTGCCTGGGGCGCCGTAAGCCACCTCAACAGCGTGGCTGACACGCCCGAGTTGCGCGCCGCCTACAACGAAGCTCTGCCCAAGGTCACCGAGTTCTGGACACGCCTGGGTGCAGACGAGCGGCTGTACGCCAAGTACAAGGCCATCGATCCGGCCACGCTCAACCCCGAGCAGCGCCGTGCCTGGGACAACGCCATCCGCAACTTCGTGCTGTCGGGTGCCGAACTGCAGGGCGAAGCCAAGGCGCGCTTCGCGCAGATCCAGGAACGCGCGGCCGAGCTGAGCCAGAAGTTCAGCGAGAACGCGCTCGACGCCACCGATGCGTTCGCCTACTACGCAACGCTCGATGAGCTCGAAGGCGTGCCCGCCGATGTGCAGCAGGCCGCACGCACCGCCGCCGAAGCCGAAGGCCAGGCCGGCTACAAGCTCACGCTGAAGATGCCCTGCTACCTGCCCGTGATGCAGTTCGCGCGCAGCAGCAGCCTGCGCGAAACGCTCTACAAGGCCTATGTCACGCGCGCCTCCGACCAGGCCGCGGGCGATGCCCGGAAATTCGACAACAGCGCCAACATCCGCGAAATCCTGGCGCTGCGCCAGGAGGAAGCCCAGCTGCTGGGCTACGCCACCTTCGCCGACCTGTCGCTGGTCACCAAGATGGCGAAATCTCCGGCCGAAGTCATCACCTTCCTGCGCGACCTCGCGCACCGCGCGCGCCCCTTCGCCGAGAAAGACGTTGCCGACCTGCGCGCGTTTGCCAAGGAAGAACTGGGCCTGGCCGATCCCCAGCCCTGGGACTGGAGCTATATCTCCGAAAAGCTCAAGGAAGCGCGCTATGCGTTCAGCGAGCAGGAGGTCAAGCAATACTTTCCCGCCCCCAAGGTGCTCGCCGGGCTGTTCAAGATCGTCGAAACCCTGTTCGAAGTCAGCATCCGCCGCGATGTCGCTCCGGTCTGGAACCCCGCGGTCGAGTTCTACCGCATCGAGCGCGCAGGCAGCAACGGCCCCGAGCTGGTCGGCCAGTTCTACCTCGACCAGCCGGCGCGCAAGGGCAAGCGCGGCGGCGCCTGGATGGACGATGTGCGCGCGCGCTGGCTGCGCCCCGACAACCACCAGCTGCAGACGCCCGTCGCGCATCTGGTCTGCAACTTCGCCGACGGTGTCGACGGCAAGCCCGCGCTGCTGACGCACGACGACGTGATCACGCTGTTCCATGAAACCGGCCACGGTCTGCACCATCTGCTGACCCGGGTCAACGAACGCGATGTTTCGGGCATCAGCGGCGTCGAATGGGATGCGGTCGAGCTGCCCAGCCAATTCATGGAAAACTTCTGCTGGGAATGGAATGTGCTCGAGCACATGACCGCCCATGTGGACACCGGCGAGCCGCTGCCGCGCGCGCTGTACGACAAGATGACGGCGGCGAAGAACTTCCAGAGCGGCATGGGCACGCTGCGCCAGATCGAGTTCTCGCTGTTCGACATGCTGCTGCACACCACGCACCAGCCGGCCGACGACATCATGCCGCTGCTGGCCCAGGTACGCGCCGAAGTCGCGGTGCTGCCCGCACCGCCCTACAGCCGCACGGCCCACACGTTCAGCCATATCTTCGCGGGCGGTTACGCCGCGGGCTACTACAGCTACAAGTGGGCCGAAGTGCTCAGCGCCGACGCCTACGCGGCTTTCGAGGAAACGCAGCTGCCCGACGGCAGCAATGCACCCGAGACCGGCCGTCGCTACCGCGCCGCGATTCTCGAAGCCGGCGGCAGCCGCCCGGCCATGGACTCGTTCAAGGCCTTCCGCGGCCGCGAGCCTTCTCTGGACGCCTTGCTGCGCCACCAGGGCATGGCCGAACCGCTGGCGGCCTGACCAGGCGCAGGCGGCTCACCGCCGCCTGCCCGCCCTGCCCCTTCTTTTCACCAGGTTCCTGCCATGCTTGTTTCGCCCTCTCTGCAGCGCTCGGCACTGGTTGCGGTCATGGCGCTCGCCGTCACCGCATTCGCGGTGAATGAAGCCACGGCCCAGGCCATCTACCGCAGCGTAGGCCCCGACGGGCGCGTGACATTTTCCGACCGCGAGCCCAAAGCCGCGCGCGCCGCCGTGACCTCCGAAGATGCGCGCGCTCCGGGCAACGCCAGCGATGCCCTGCCCTATGCGCTGCGCGACGTGCAGGCACGTTTTCCCGTGACGCTTTACACCGGCAGCGACTGCAGCCCCTGCGCCAGCGCACGCGCGCTGCTCACGGCGCGCGGCATTCCCTTCACCGAACTGAGCGTACAGACCAACGCCGACATCCAGGCGCTGCAGGCGCTCAGCGGCCAGCGCCAGCTGCCGTTTGCGACCATAGGACGCCAGCATCTCACAGGCTTTGCGGCCGACGAATGGCGCCAATACCTGGATGCAGCGGGCTACCCGCAGACTTCGGCCCTGCCCGCAAATTACCGCCAAGTGCCCGTGCGGCCGCTGGCCACGCCGCCCGCGCCAGCCGCGCCCGCTGCCGCACCCGCCGGGACAGAACGCCGCATGGAGATGCCGCCTGCGTCGTACAACCGCGTGACACCCACCAATCCCGCAGGCCTGAGCTTCTGAGCCGCCAGCGCCGGCAAGGCCGGAGATGCGCCGCGCCAGCCCTTTGGCGCGGCAAGAAGCCACCACGCCAATCCCGCTCGGCACTCTGAATTTGCCGACCACGCCGCGCGCCATGCGCAGCCGAACGCCCGGCGGCAAGCCCGTGCCCCCGGGGCGGGAATTCTCTGCATCCATACATCTATCGAAATGGTGCCGACTTGCATCGCTTGATAGTCAAAAACTATTTATTATTTATTTTTGATAGAATTTCCACCAGGGCACGGATCGCTCATGCGCCTGAGCAACGACTGCCCCGTCTCCCCGCACTTTTGCAGTACTTCTACAAGGTTTAAAAATCATGGACAAGCAACCGCCTCAGGAGAGCACGCTGGACACTCTGATCAAGTCACTCCCGCCCACCGACAACACAACCCAAGATACCGAAGATGCTGTCCCGGCAGAGCCCCGCTCGGACGGCCCCGCGGCTGTCAACGCCTCGACCGAGCAGATTGCCGCGGCCAACCAGGTGTACCTACAACTCCAGGCAGTGAAGGCCGAAGTGGTCAGGCTGGACCGCGGACTGGGCGATCGGATGGCTGCCGGTGAAAGAGAGGTCGCGAGAATGGCCCAGCAACTAGACCACTCTTCGACACAGAGCGTCATTCACCGCGGCATGCTACAAGTGGCCGAGGATGAGCTCGCCCAACTGGACTCCTACTGGGCGCAGCACAATATGACAGAACGGATGTGGATGGCTTTACAAAAGGACCACATTGAAGGCCTGCAAGCAGCTGAACACGCGGCTGCGACTGCCCACCTTCGGCAGTTCCAAGGCCACGCGCTCGACGATCCTGCTCGAGTGCCGGGCCACCTCATCCGGGCTTTAACACAAGCCCGCGTCGACCCCCAAGCGCTCGCACGCCCGCTGGTGGACGCACTCAGAGAAATCATAGAAGAAATCAACCAAGCCTATTTCGTGGAAGAAAATGCGCAAGAGTACAGCGACCCAACGTACACGCAAACGAAGATCTACCTGGTGAGGCAGGACCTGGCCAAGCTCGAGAAGCTGTTGGACGAAGAAGCTGTTTTACAGCGGCGCACGTCTGTTTCGCTTAGCAAGGCAATAGATGAACAGGACGACATTGCAGCCCAGAGGCAGACGCTGTCCGATTTTCTGCAACGCACAAACGCGGTCAAGGAACCCGTCAGCAGCAGTGTGGACGACCTGATTCAATTTGCCTACGACATCGCCAAATTCTACGCGGATGCGCCGTCGATCAGCACGCTGACAAACCTCCGCCTCAAATTGGTTGAATCAGTAGCAGAGCTGGGCGAGCGCTTTGGCATGCGCGAGGATCTGCTGCGCTGTTCGTATGGCTATGCAGAGTCGACAGTCCCGCAAGATGAAGGCGAAAGCGACAACGATTCAATTGACGAATGGTCGCTGATATCCAGCAACTACGTCTGGAACCCCGGACACACTCGCACCATCCATGTCGAGTCGGAGGAGTCCGACGACAGCGAAGAAGGCACCGATATCGATGAGCTGAACCCGCTGCTGCAGCCGCCAGGCTCCATGTGGGATGGGGCCCCCAACGGCCTGCCATGACCCACGCCGAGCATGGCACGTTGACCATGGCCGCGCGGGGTCAGTAGGCGATGGTGCGCACGCCCTGTGCCGTGCCAAGAAGGCATACCGAAGCCTTCTGGTGGGCAAACACGCCTACAGTGACCACGCCCGGCCACTGATTGACTTCGGACTCGAAGGCCAGCGGATCGGCAATCGACAGGCCGCGCACATCCAGAATGTGCTGACCGTTGTCGGTCACCAGCGGCTGGCCGTCCTTGAGGCGCAGCGTGGCGTTCGCACCGCGCGCTTCGAAGCGGCGCGCGATCTGCTGCGCAGCCATGGGAATCACTTCGACGGGCAGAGGGAACGCGCCCAGCGCATCGACCAGCTTGGATTCGTCGGCAATACAGATGAAACGCTTTGCGAGCGCGGCGACGATCTTCTCGCGCGTCAATGCCGCGCCGCCGCCCTTGACCATATAGCCCTTGCCGTCGATCTCGTCGGCGCCGTCGATGTACACCGACAGCGACTCGACCTCGTTGGCGTCGAACACCGCGATGCCCAGCGCCTTCAGGCGCTCGGTGCTGGCCACCGAGCTGGAAACCGCGCCGCGGATCTGGTCCTTGATGGTCGCCAGCGCGTCGATGAACTTGTTGACCGTCGAGCCCGTGCCCACGCCGACGATTTCGCCTGGCTGCACATATTGGAGGGCAGCTTGTCCCACCAGGGTTTTGAGTTCATCTTGGGAAAGGGCTGCAGCAGGTGTCGTCATGGGAGAGAATTGGAAGTAATCACCGAATTATCCAATGTCTCTTATTCCCTACGCACTGGCTAGACCCTTTCTGTTCCGGCTCGACGCCGAAGCAGCCCATGACCTGACCATGAACCTGCTGGCGCGCGGCCAGGGCACGCCGCTGCAATGGGCCTGGTCGCAACCCATGGTATCGGACCCGATCGAACTCGCCGGACTGCGCTTTCCCAACCGCGTGGGCATGGCCGCGGGCCTGGACAAGAACGCGCGCTGCATCGATGCGCTCAGCGCCATGGGCTTTGGCTTTGTCGAAGTCGGCACCGTGACGCCCAAGCCCCAGCCGGGCAATCCGCAGCCGCGCATGTTCCGCATTCCCCAGGCCAGGGCTCTGGTCAACCGCCTGGGCTTCAACAACCAGGGGCTGGAGGCATTCATCGCCAACGTGCGCGAGTCGAAATGCCGCGCCCAGGGCAAGCCCATGCTGCTGGGCCTGAACATCGGCAAGAACGCGCTCACGCCCATAGAGGAAGCGACCAGCGACTACCTGATCGCGCTGGAAGGCGTGTACCCGCATGCCGACTATGTGACCGTGAACATCAGCTCGCCCAACACCAAGAATCTGCGCGCGCTGCAAAGCGACGACGCGCTTGATGGCCTGCTGGGCGCGATCGCCGTGCGCCGCGAGCAGTTGGCCGCGCAGCACGGCCGGCGCGTGCCGCTGTTCGTCAAGATCGCGCCCGATCTCGACGCCGACCAGGTCGCGGTGATCGCCGCGACGCTGCAGCGCCACGGCATGGACGGCGTGATCGCCACCAACACCACCATCCGCCGCGAAGCCGTCCAGGGCATGGCGCATGCCGAGGAAGCCGGCGGGCTGTCCGGCGCGCCGGTGCGCGAGGCCAGCAACCATGTGATACGCCAGCTGCGCACCGCGCTGGGCCCCAAGTTCCCCATCATCGGCGTGGGCGGCATCATGAGCGCCGCCGATGCCGTGGAAAAGATCCATGCGGGCGCCGATGTCGTGCAGATCTACAGCGGCCTGATCTACGAAGGCCCGGCGCTGGTGCAGCGCGCGGCCAGGGCGATTCGCGCGCTGCGCTGAGTTGCGCGCGCAAAAAGAAAAAGCCGTGGCTGCTGGCAGCGCACGGCTTTTTCGCGTCCGGCACGCGCCGGATTCGCCGCCCTTAGCGGCGGTATTTCATCACCAGCGGCAACACAATGCCCGACCAGCGGATCAGCCGCCGCGGACCCACGGCGAGGGCCGCTACGGCCGCAGCCGCGACCGCCATGGGATGCAGCCGCGCAAAGGCCACCAGCCGCTCCGACAGCGGACCGGAGGTAGGCATATGTGCCGATTGCTGGCTTTGCAAGGCCAGCGCCTGGGCGCGCGCGCTGCGCCGCGCATTCAGGCGCTCGCGCTGCGTCGCAATACGCAGCAGCACGGCGCGGTGCGTTTCGGGCAGCGAAGGATCAAGCGCCGCGGCCTTGGCCTTGAGGCTGTCGGCAGAAGTCGTGGAAGTGTTCACAGCTTCTCCTTGAGCGAGCGCCAATCCTGCGCGAGCTCATTGCGTGTCAGCGCGAAAGCATTTCCGGCCTTGCGCAGCGTGGACCACAGACCCAGCAGCAAGCCGGCCCAGATCAACAACCAGGCACCGGCCACGCTCCAGGCGACCGTGACGCGTTCGGGCGAATCCCAGAAATGCACCAGCAGCGCCATCGAGAGCACGATCAAGGTCACCACGGTGAGCCCCGCCAGCGCGATGCCCAGCACCACGACGGAGATCAATCGGCGTTTCTGATCCTGCCATTCGAGGCGGGCGAGATCGAGGCGGTCTTCGGCCGCGATCGCGCCTTCGATCACATTGGCGCGCCAGCGCGCTATCCAAGCGTCGATCCCGAGTAGAGACAACCAGTTCACATCCATGTCCGGTGGATCGCTGCCGCGCGGTTCAGCGGCGCGACAGCAGGAAGCCGATGACTGCGCCGGCGGCGAGGGCCGCGCCGGCGACACGCCAGGGTTCGTCGTGCGCGTACTGATCCGCAGCCATGGCCGCATCCTTGGCCTGGCGGGCGGCTTCGCGTGCGGCGCGCACGGCCGAGTCGCGGGCGGATTCGATGCCTTCATCCAGGCGCTTGCGCAGCACCTGGATCTCGGGCAACGAGTCCAGAGTCTTGCTGTCGACCAAGCCGCGCAGATCGCTCACCAGTTTTTCCAGGTCAGAAGGAGCGTGGGCGATGGTTTCGGATACGGATTTAGTCATGAAGGCCTTTCGGATGGACAATAAAAACAGGCGCCGGCAAAACGCATGCGAGGTGAGTCACCTACAAGCGCCTACTGGCGTCATGGCTTCATCTTAGCGAATGCAGAGGCAAGCACCAAGAGAATCTGGGCCGCAGCGCTGTCAGACAGCTCCCACAATTGCGCTTACAGACTCGGCAAGCGCAAGGCAGCTGGTCAATCCGGGCGACTCGATGCCGAACAGGTTGACCAGGCCGGGAACGCCGTGATCGCTCGGCCCCTGCAGCACGAAGTCGGCGGAGGGCGCGTCGGGCGCGCTGATCTTGGGCCGAATGCCCGCGTAGCCGGGCGCAAGTGCTCCGTCGCGCAGACCGGGCCAGTAGCTGCGCACCGCCGCATAGAACGCCTCGCCGCGCCGTGGATCCACCACCAGATCGTCAGGCCCGTCAACCCACTCGACATCGGGGCCGAACTTGGCCTGGCCGCCCAGGTCCAGCGTCAGATGCACCCCCAAACCTGCGGCTTCGGGCACCGGGTAGATGAGGCGCGAGAACGGGCTGCGTCCACTCAGCGTGAAATAGCTGCCCTTGGCGTAATAGGCGCTGGGAACCACGTCCGCGGGCAGGCCGTCGAACGTCCGGGCCAGACCGGGCGCGTGCAGGCCCGCCGCATTGACCACGGTACGCGCCAGCAGCTCCATGCCGTCGGCCGTATGCAGCACTATGCCTTCGGGCGTGACTTCGGCGCGCAGCACGCGCGCATGAAATGCCACCAGGCCGCCGGCGTTTTCCAGGTCACCCTGCAGCGACAGCATCAGCGCATGGCTGTCGACGATGCCCGTGCTGGGCGAGTGCAGCGCGGCAACGCACTGCAGCGCGGGTTCCATGGCGCGCGCCTGCCCGGCATCGATCAGCACCAGATCATCGACGCCGTTGGCCAGGGCCTTGAGGCGAATCGATTCGAGCGTCGCGCGCTGGGCTTCGCTGGTGGCCACAATCAGCTTGCCGCAGCGCTTGAACGGCAGGCCGCGCTCTTCGCAGTAGGCGTAGAGCAGCTGCTTGCCGCGCACGCACAGCCGCGCCTTGAGCGAGCCTTCGGGGTAATAGATGCCCGCATGAATGACTTCGCTGTTGCGCGAACTGGTGCCCGTGCCTATGGCCTCGGCCGCTTCCAGCACCATCACTTCCCTGCCCTGCAGCGCCAGGGCGCGCGCCACGGCCAGGCCCACGACACCGGCGCCGATAACGACGCAATCCACACTTTCACGCATTGCCACCCCTGCTTGCAAAAAAACGATTTTGCCGCCGAAAGCAGGACTGCACGGGCAAACGCGTCACATTCCGCGCTACACCGCCGCGGCCAGATCAGGCACGGCGCCGAACAGATCGGCTTCCAGGCCGTAATCGGCGACCGAGAAGATAGGCGCTTCGGGGTCCTTGTTGATCGCCACGATCACCTTGGAGTCCTTCATGCCGG
>NZ_JAVWWA010000124.1:0-13818 GCF_036666375.1 Comamonas sp.
CGGCAGCCGATGCTGCGGCAGCCGATGCCGTGACCGATGTGGTCAGCGACGAGGACAAGGCCAAGGAAGGCAAGTACAGCCAGTTCTACGCCGAGTTCGGCGCGGTGCTCAAGGAAGGCCTGGGCGAGGACTTCGGCAACCGCGAACGCCTGGCCAAGCTGCTGCGCTTTGCCTCGACTTCCAGCGATGCCGTCAACGTCTCGTTTGCCGACTACAAGGCGCGCATGAAGCCCGGCCAGGACGCGATCTACTACATCACGGCCGACACGCTGTCCGCCGCGAAGAACAGCCCGCAGCTGGAAGTCTTCAAGAAGAAGGGCATTGAAGTGCTCTTGATGACGGATCGCGTCGACGAGTGGGCGCTGAACTACCTGACCGAATTCGACGGCACGCCGCTGCAGTCCGTCGCCAAGGGCGCGGTCGACCTGGGCGACCTGCAGGACGAAGCGGAGAAGAAGGCCGCCGAGGAAGCCGCCGAAACCTTCAAGCCGCTGCTGGCCAAGCTCAAGGAAGCGCTCAAGGACAAGGCCGACGACGTGCGCGTGACCACGCGCCTGGTCGACTCCCCGGCCTGCCTGGTGGTCAAGGACGATGCGATGAGCAACCAGCTCGCGCGCCTGCTCAAGCAGGCCGGCCAGTCGGCGCCCGAAGTCAAGCCCGTGCTTGAAGTCAATGCCGAGCACCCGCTGGTCAAGAAGCTCGACGGCTCGGTGCATTTCCATGACCTGGCCCACATCCTGTTCGACCAGGCGCTGCTGGCCGAAGGCGGCCTGCCCGAAGACCCGGCGGCTTACGTCAAGCGCGTGAACGCGCTGCTGGTGTAAGTTTCGGCTGCGCTCCCCGGCCAATCCCCTGTGCTTTCGGGCCGGGGGATTCTTTGTTTTTGGGGGCTTGGCTGGAGGGCGGGGCGTTCACCCTTCGACGGGCTCAGGGCGAACGGGGGAGCAGCTTGCCTGGCCCGCCGCGTCGCACCCGGCCTGCCCTCCAGCAGGCAGGCACAAGCCATACATCGGCGCATGGCTACCCGTTCAAACGCCCATCTGCTGCAAAATGATCCCCATGTACCAGCTTGCCATCGCCCGCCTTGCCACCACTGCCGTCCTGCTTGCAGCCCTTGCCGGCTGCAATTCCATGGGCGTGGGCATTGGCATTCCCGTGGGCCCGCTGTCGGTGGGTGTGGGCATGGGCAGCGGCGGTCCCAGCCTGGGCGTGGGTACGGGCTGGGGGCCGGTGGGCGTGGGGGTCGGCGTGCAGCCTGGCGGCCAGGTCACGGGTTATGGCGGCGTGGGCGTGTCGGCGCCCGTGGGCCCGGCTTCGGTTGGCGTGGGCGTGGGCCGCTCGACGGTGCTGCACGACCCGAATGCCAACCCCGCGCCCCAGGCCGCGCCTGCGCCCGCGCCAGGCGCCGTGCGCCAGTGGCAGGATGCCGAAGGCCGGGCCGTGCCCGACTGTCAGGTCTACGGCGGCTGCGGGCGCTGAGTCGCCGTTCGTTCAGGCCGACAGCGGCGCTTCCTGCATGGCCTCGATCTGTTCGATCAGCATGTCGGTCTGGCCGCGCCAGTAGTCGGGGCTGCCGAACCAGGGGAAGTTGATCGCGAAGATCGGGTCTTCCCAGCGGCGCGCCAGCCAGGCGCTGTAGTGGATCAGCCGCAGCGTGCGCAGCGGCTCGATCAGCACCAGTTCGCGCCGGTCGAAGGCGCGAAACTGCTCATAGCCGTCCAGCAGCGCGCCCAGTTGCTGCGTGCGCTGGCGCCGGTCGCCCGACAGCAGCATCCACAGGTCCTGCACGGCCGGGCCCATGCGCGTGTCGTCGAGGTCGACAAAATGCGGGCCACCCGTGCCATGGGCTTCGTCCAGCGGAGTCCAGAGAATATTGCCCGGATGGCAGTCGCCATGCAGACGTATCTGTTTGGCGTCTTCCAGGCCGAAAGGCAGCATTTCGTTCCTGGAACTCGCGCGCCCGGCAATCAGCGCCAGTGCCTGTTCGCAGGCGCTGCGCCAGGCGGTTTCGGCTTCCAGCGGAATCATCTGCTGCGCCAGCAGCCAGTCCAGCGAATCCTGGCCAAAGCTCTGCAGGTTGAGCTGGGGGCGGGTGACAAACGGCTGGGCCGCGCCCACGGTGTGGATGCGTGCCAGAAAGCGGCCAATCCATTCGAGCACTTCGAAATCATCAAGCTCGGGCCGGCGTCCGCCGCGCCAGGGGCTGACCGAGAACGCAAAGCCCGCATGCTGGTGCAAGGTCGCGCCCTGCAGCGTCAGCGGGCCCACGGCCGGCACTTCAGCGGCTTCAAGCTGGGCGGAAAAAGCATGTTCCTCGCCGATCTGCGCCGTGCTCCAGCGCCCGGGACGGTAGAACTTGGCAACCACGCGCTCGCCATCTTCGAGAAACACCTGGTAGACCCGGTTCTCGTACGAGCTCAGCGCCGTGAGCCGCCCATCGCCGTAGAGGCCGACAGCGGCCAGCGCGTCCAGCACCACGTCGGGTGTGAGCTGTTCGTAGGGATGGGCGCTGGGCGCGTCGGCAATAGGGGGCATGGTCATGCCCGCTATTGTCCTCCTTACACCGACGGCGGGGATTCACGATGCGCCGCCGCGCCAGCGGCTCAGCGGGTCAGTACTGGTAGACCCCGCGGCCGGTCTTGCGGCCGAGGCGGCCGGCGGCGACCATTTCCTTGAGCAGCTGGCAGGGACGGTACTTGCTGTCGCCGAACTGCTCGAGGTAGACCTCCATCACGGCCAGGCACACGTCCAGGCCTATCATGTCGGCCAGCGCCAGCGGGCCTATGGGCTGGTTGCAGCCCAGCTTCATGCCGGCATCGATGTCTTCGGGCGTGGCCAGGCCTTCGGACAGCACGAAGAAGGCTTCGTTGATCATCGGCACCAGAATGCGGTTGACGACAAAGCCGGGCGCGTTCTTGACGGTGATCGGGCTCTTGCCCAGGGCCAGCGACAGCGCCTTGACGCTGTCATGCGTCGCGTCGCTGGTCTGCAGGCCGCGGATGATTTCCACCAGCGCCATCATCGGCACGGGGTTGAAGAAATGCATGCCGATGAAGCGCTCGGCGCGGCTGGTGACCGCGGCGAGCTGGGTGATCGAGATCGACGAGGTGTTCGATGCCAGGATCACTTCGGGCGCGAGCAGCGCGTCGATCTGCTGCAGGATCTTGACCTTGAGCGCGAAGTTCTCGGTCGCCGCTTCGATCACGATCTGCGCGGACTGCAGGTCCTCGTAGCGCACCGAGGTCTTGATGCGCGCCAGCGCGGCCGTCTTGTCGGCCTCGGTGATCTTCTCCTTCTTGATCAGCCGGTCGAGGCTGCCGGACACGGTGGCCAGGCCCTTTTGCACCGCTGCCTCGGAAATGTCCACCATCACCACATCGATGCCCGAGACCGCGCAGGCCTGCGCGATGCCGTTGCCCATGGTGCCTGCGCCGATGATCCCGACTGTTTGAATCGCCATTTGAGAAGTCTCCACAAAGTAAATTGGACCGGGCGATGGTAGCGGGAATCGGCGCGCGCACCCGCAGTTCGGCGCGTTCACGCCGGCTCCTGACCGCCTGCCAGCGCCGGGAGGCCAGGTCAGATCAGCTCCAGATGCTCGTCCATGCCAGTCGCAATCACGGGTTCGTAGTCCTGGGCTTCGTCGATTGCCAGGGTGTCAACGGGCATTGTTGGCGCCGCTGGGGTCGTCAAGAAGGCGTCATCGGTGGAGTTGGCCAGGACAGCGTTCAAAATGCATTGATCCAACGCTATTTTTGCTTTCTCCACTGCAAGATTCGACTCTTGCAGGATTTTTTCCAACTGATGAAGCTTTGGTTCTTTTTCGTTCAAACGGAGTTCTGATCGATTGATCGTTTCTTTGGGAATATATTTTATGAAGTGAGAAAGAGTTTGTTTTGAAATGTGGTCGGCTACCTGGTCCAATTGTGCGGAGGAAGCTTTGTGTGGTTTGTCTGGCGGAAAATAGGGCAGATGCTTGATATTGCTGAAATCCTTTTGTGCTTGATTTGCATTGTCGGCTGCTATTGAAAAATCCGCTGCGGCAATTTTTTGTTTTGCAATGCTGAGCAGATATTCTATTTTTTTGTCGGTGATTGCATCAATTTTGGTGGTTTTTAGCTCATCGATGCACTGAAGCAATTCAATTTTTGAAATCTCCAGAGATTTTTGGCAAGAGTGTTTTTCGCTGGTAAATATGTTTATGATTATTATAGTGTTTGTTACCTCTTTTTTATGATGAGTGTATGCTTGCTGCCAAGCGTTGCTGTCGGACCTTGTGGAAGAGGGTTTCAGGTTGTTGTACAGATTTTGTAAGGCGGTTTCATGTGATTCTTTTTTGTCGGTCAGATTATTGATTTCTGCCGTTGTTGTTGCAAAATTGTTTTGAAATGACTCAATTTTTGAAATGATGAATTTAATGCGTTCCTGGACTGCGATTTGTTTTCCTATGAAGTTTTCAGGATGGGTGGGTGGGTTGGAGTTCGAAGAGCTTTCTGTAGAATTCTTGGATTGCGTGTCATGGTTGAAAATTGGTCTGAACATGTGATTGGGTGAGGGAAAATAATGAAAAAGTTCACTGGCTTGTGAGTCCCGGCAGGGCAGGGCGGCAAGGAAACGCGTTTATCTCTCTTTCACAGGGCGTCGAAAGTTGGGGGTGTGCCTATGCAGGCCACCTGTTCTTCAAGAGGGCTTTCTTTGGGTGCCTCGCTGTGATCAGATGCAGATATAGGCATTGAGTCGGTCGAGATGGCGTCATCGATCAAGTTCGCAGGGTCGCTATCAGGAATCTGCTGATTCAACGCCAATTTGGCTCTTGCGAGTGCGCAATCTGATTCTTTTAGAATATTTTCGGTTTTTTGGAATTTTGTTTTTGCTTCGATCAAATCGCGGTTTGCCAAGGCGTGGCTTGCCTTTGAGATGGAATGAGAAAAATCTTCATTTTGGTGCTGTTTCACCAAATTCGACAGGGAGCCGTAAATCAACTTGTGCTCTGGGATTGAAAGGAAGTCGGCTTGGTACTTTTTTATGTCGGGATTGTTCTTCGGGTAGTTGTCGGACTTCAGGAATTCATCCTGAGCTGCATTCAGTTGGTTATACTTGAAATCCATTTGCTTGGAAATTTCATTCAGCTTGCTCGAGGAGTTTTCCAGAAAAAATTGCGCTTGATTGAAGTTTTTCTGTGCCTGATTCAGAGTGAGTCTTGCGATCGAGGCATCCGCGGCAGCCATTTTTTGCACGGCAATACAGAGCAGGTGGTCAATATCGGCGGCGTTGAACGCGCCTGGCTTGACGGTGCTCAGCGCCTTCATGGCTTGGGTCAGCTCCATTCTTGATTCGTTGACATCGGCTTCGGTTGACTCTTTATTTTTAAATAAAGTGTCTATGGTTGAATGTATGTCGGCTATTTTTTTTCTTTCCTCATAAGAGTTTCTCTCTTCGGTGCAAAGCCGGCTGCCCAGTTGAATTAGCGCTGGATCATTGGAGATCAAATTCGCCAGAAGAATTGGGTTGATTTTTCCTGACTCGGTTGGTATTGAGTTTTTTGAAGGGATCTGGAGTTCTTTTATATTTTCATTGGTCAGATTGATAGTGAGTGCATTGGCCTCCGACCTGATTTCTGATAAATGATCGGCGTGAAGATTCAAGTTGGCTTGGTGTAGCTCTTTTTGCTCGTGAGCACGCGCGATTTGCTTGATGAGTTCGATGTTCTTCATCTGAGCGAGCTCGAACTTTGCGAGCTGGACCTCGACTTTTCGCTGGGCTGACTCTTGTTTTGCCAGCGCATCTGCATGGTTGCCGCGTGGCTCACCTGTTGCGTCGGTTGTGCTGCCCGGGGGCGAGGCGACGGTGGAAGATGATTGGGTGGAAGTTGACTTGAACATGTAATCAATAGAAAAGTTGAATGAACGTTCTTTGGCTCGAAGCCAAAGCGCCGGGAGGGACAAGTGGCAACGCACCTGCCTGAAAGAGGCAAGGAGGTGACAGCCAGACCTCGACGCGGAAAACCTGCTGTGCCACGCACGGCCAGAACCATGCATTTGACTATGTTGCATAAGATGTTGATAGGTTCCATCTATTTATGGGTGGGTGTGGCCCATGGTGATGCAGGCATGCCGCGCTTCCCCAGGGTGGCGCTGTTGTCTTTGCCGGCTGGATGGCCGTGCAATCGGTAAAAATCGCGGTTGTTGCCGGTGCGTGCCATTGCTGCCTGACGTCGCCGCAATCCATTGCCCTTCCCACCTTCTCTCGAATTGATTGCCATGACGACTCTTGGAACCCCTCTCTCCCCCCACGCCACCAAAGTCATGCTGCTGGGCAGCGGCGAACTCGGCAAGGAAGTGTTGATTGCATTGCAGCGCCTGGGCGTGGAGACGATTGCCGTCGACCGCTACGAGAACGCGCCCGGCCACCAGGTCGCGCACCGCGCGCACACCATTGCAATGAGCGACCCGGCCCAGCTCAAGGCCTTGATCGAGCAGGAGCGCCCGGGCTGGGTGGTGCCCGAGATCGAGGCGATTGCCACGCCCATGCTGGAAGAGCTCGAAGCCGCGGGCGTGGTGCGTGTCGTGCCGACAGCGCGCGCCGCGCGCCTGACCATGGACCGCGAAGGCATTCGCCGCCTCGCGGCAGAAACGCTGGGCGTGCCCACCAGCCCCTACCGTTTCTGCGATTCGCTGGCGCAGCTGCAGGCCGCGATCGACGGCCATGACGGCCAGGCGGCCATTGGCTATCCCTGCGTCGTCAAGCCCGTGATGAGCAGCTCGGGCAAGGGCCAGAGCAAGATCGACGGCCCGCAGGATGTTGCCGCGGCCTGGGACACTGCCATGGCCGGCGGCCGCGTCAACCACGGCCGCGTGATCGTCGAGGGCTTCATTGATTTCGAGTACGAGATCACGCTGCTGACGGTGCGCGCGCGCGGCGTCGACGGCCAGGTGCATACCCATTTCTGCGCGCCCATAGGCCATCTGCAGAAAAGCGGCGACTATGTGGAAAGCTGGCAGCCCCAGCCCATGGCCGACACGGCGCTCGAGCGCGCCCAGGCGATTGCACTGGCCGTGACGCACAACCTCGGCATGGACCGCAACGGCCAGCCCGCGGGACTGGGCCTGTACGGCGTGGAGCTGTTCGTGCGCGGCGACGAAGTCTGGTTCAGCGAGGTCAGCCCGCGTCCGCACGACACCGGCCTGGTCACGCTGAGCACGCAGTGGCAAAGCGAGTTCGAGCTGCATGCGCGCGCCATCCTGGGACTGCCCGTAGACACTTCGCTGCGCAATGCGGGCGCCAGCGCGGTGATCTATGGCGGCGTCGAGGGCGAGAACATGGTGTTTGACGGCGTGGAGCAGGCGCTGGCCGTTCCCGGCACCGATCTGCGCCTGTTCGGCAAGCCCGAAAGCTTTGCCAAGCGCCGCATGGGCGTGGCGCTGGCGCGCCACGACGATATCGAGCTGGCGCGCGCCCACGCCCGGCTCGCGGCCAGCAAGGTCAAGCCGCGCCTGGCCTGATCCTGCGGCGCCGCGGCTTCAGCAGCGGTAGTCGCTGTTGTCGCGGTCTATGAGCCGCAGCAGCGCGGTCCACTCGCGGTCCAGGTGCACGGTGTCGAGATAGGCGTAGTCGTCGTGCTGTCTGGCTGCGTGCTCGCAGACTTCGGGCGAGGGCAGCACATAGGGCTGGCCCATGGACAGCGTCTGCTGCTGGATCTCGCAGGCGCGGTTCAGATAGAACATGCGCGTGAAGGCTTCGGCCACCGAGCGGCCCGTGGTCAGCAAGCCATGGTTGCGCAGGATCAGGTGGTGCGCCTGGCCCATAGACTGCACGATGCGCGCACGCTCGTCGAGGTCCAGCGAAATGCCTTCGTAGTCGTGGTAGTTCACGCGGTTGTAGAACTGCATGCTGATCTGGTTGAGCGGCAGCAGTCCGCACTGCAGCGCGGCAACCGCCATGCCCGCGCTGGTGTGCAGGTGCACCACGCATTCGACGTCCTGGCGGCTCTGGTGCAGCGCGCTGTGGATGGTGAAGCCCGCGGCGTTGACTTCGAAGCGCTGGTCGTCGACCGGCCGGCCGTCGACATCGATCTTCACCAGGCTGGAGGCCGTGATCTCGTCGAAGAACCAGCCGTGGGGATTGATCAGGAACTGGTCGTGCCGGCCCGGAACGCGCACCGAGATATGGGTGTAGATCAGGTCGGTCAGCTGGAACTTCGCGGCCAGGCGGTAGGCCGCTGCCAGCTGCACGCGCAGCTCCCATTCGGCGTCGCCGATGTTGCGCGGCTGGCGGTTGGCATGCGGGTTGGTGGTGGAAATCATAAGCAGTCGGAGAAAGCGTTCGAAGGGAAGCCGGGCGAATCGCGCGCCCGGCGAGGATCAGTCGGCCTTGATGCCCGCGGCGTCAATCACCTTCTTCCATTTGGCGGTGTCGCTGTCGATCAGCCTGGCGAGCTCCTGCTGGCTGCCGCCGCCGGGGACTATGCCCATGGCCTTCATCTGCGCGCGCACATCGGGCTCCTGCAGCGTCGCGTCCAGCGCCTTGTGCAGGATTTCCTGCACGTTCTTGGGCGTGGCCGCGGGCACCACGAAAGCCGACCAGAAGATCATCTCGAAGCCCGGCACGCCCGATTCGGCCACCGTGGGCAGCTCGGGGTACTCGGGCGAGCGCTGCAGCGTGGTGATGCCGATCGCGCGCAGCTTGTTGGCCTTGACCAGGGGCAGGGCCTCGGGCATCAGGCCGACCATCAGCTGCAGCTGCCCGGCCATCAGGTCGGCCAGCGCGGGCGCGCCGCCCTTGTAGGGCACGTGCAGCGCCTCGGCGCCGATCGCGCGCTTGTACATCTCGGTGGCCAGATGGTTGGGCGTGCCGTTGCCGCCCGAGCCGTAGGCGGTTGCGGGGTGGGCCTTGAGATAGGCCGGCAGCTCGGCCATGGTCTTCACGGGAACGCTGGGGTTCACCACGAAGATGCTGGGAATGGTCGCGGCCAGCACCAGCGGCGCGAAGTCCTTTTTCGGGGCATAGGCCAGCTTGCTGTAGAGGCTGGGGTTGACCGTGAGGCCGGTCATGGTCGACAGAAAGATGATGTGGCCGTCGGGCGGCGACTGGGCGACAAACGTCGAGGCAATGACTTCGCTGCCGCCGGGCTTGTTCTCGACCACCACCGGCTGGCCCAGCCGTGCCGCCAGCTTGGTGCCGACCAGGCGCGCGACCGCGTCGGTGGAGCCGCCCGCGGCAAACGGCACGATGATGCGTATCGGCTTGGACGGGAAGTCCGCCGCATGCGCGACCGACAGCAGGGGGGCGAGGGCCAGGGCCCCGACGCGGAGAATGGAAGAGAGTTTCATCGTGTAGTCCAGGAGTTGGAGAAATCGGCCCCGCCGAATGCATCGGTCGCGTTTGCAATGCCTCTTCTCAGAGGCATGTTTCATGCCCGGGCTTCAGCCGCGGGTCAAATCCGGTGCTGGTGTTCCCAGGCCGCCGCCGCCGGGCGTGCGTATCACCAGCGTCTGGCGCGGCTGTATCTGCTGCGCGCCCTTGCCCAGCAGCGGCGTGCCGTCGGACAGGCCCACATAGCCCGCGGCGCCGGCCGCGCCGCCGTCAATGCCGCGCGGCGGGTAGTCGATGCGGTCGAAGGCCGCGAGCAGCGTGATCGCGCTGCCCGAGACGTTCTCGATCAGCATGTCGACGCCGTCGCCGCCGCGCCACTCGCCCGCGCCGCCCGAGCCCTGGCGGATTTCCTTCTTCCAGAACGTCATGGGAATCGCCGACTCGAGCACTTCGACCGGCGTGCCGCGTACGCCGCTGGGGTAGGAGGTGACAGAAAGCCCGTTCTTGCCCGGGCGCGCGCCGGTGCCGCCGTTGGTCGTGACCGTGGTGGCAAACACCTTGCCGGCATGGGTCGTGCCTTGCAGGTTGATGTTCCACAGGCAGGACGCGCCTTCGGCCGGCACCTTCTCGGGCGCGAACTGGCGCAGGCAGCCGAAGACCACGTCGGGCAGCATCTGGCCCAGCACATGGCGTATGGCCACGGGCGCGGGCCGCTGGGCGTTGAGGATGCAGACCTCGGGCGCCGACACCGTGAACAGGTCCAGCGAGCCCGAGTTGTTCGGTATGCCGGGCATCAGCGCCGACATCAGCGCGAAGGTGCTGTAGGCGCTGGCATAGGTCAGCGGCACGTTGATGCCGTATTCCGACGGCGCCGACGAGCCCGCGAAGTCGACGTTGATGCTGCCGTCTTCCACCGTGACGCAGGCCGCCAGCCGCACCGGCTTGCGGTAGCCGTCGACTTCCATTTCATAGCGGAACGCGCCGCGCGGCAGTTCGGCCAGGCGCGCCAGCGCCGTGGCGCGCGTGACGTCGCAGATGTAGTCGGCCAGCGCGGCGATGTCGGCCAGCGCGAACTCCTGCAGCATGGCGCGCAGGCCGCGTATGCCGATCTCGTTGCTGTTGACCAGCGAGTAGATGTCGCCCTCGGTTTCCACCGGCAGCCGGGTGTTGGCCTTGATCACGTCCATCAGCAGCAGGTTCATCTCGCCGCGCTCGGCCAGCTTCACCGGCGGAATGCAAAAGCCCTCCATGTAGACATCGCGGCCGTCGGGGCCGTAGCCCATGCCGCCCACGTCCATCAGGTGGCTGGTGCAGCACAGCAGCGCGACCAGGCGGTCCTCATGGAAGGCCGGCGTGACGACCACGAAGTCGTTGAGGTGGCCGGTTCCCATCCAGGGGTCGTTGGTGACGTAGATGTCGCCCGGCGCGATGGTCTCTATGGGGAAGTAGCGCAGGAAATGCTGCACCGAGGCGGCCATGGTGTTCACATGGCCGGGCGTGCCCGTGACCGCCTGGGTGATCATCCGGCCCTTGAGGTCGAAGATGCCGGTCGACAGATCGCCGCATTCGCGCACGATGGTGCTGAAGGAGGTGCGCAGCAAAGCCTGCGCCTGTTCCTCGACGATCGCCAGCAGGCGGCTCCACTGCACCTGCATGCGCAGCTTGTTCAGTCCTTGATCGGTGCTCATGCCGTGGTCTCCGTTTCGTCAATGATTACGTAGCGCTGCGCGACCACCTGGGCCGTATAGCCGGCCGGCAGCAGCAGCGTGGTGGATTCGTCGTCGAGCAGCGCCGGGCCGGCGAAATGCGCGCCGACCGCGAGATCGGGGCGCCAGAACACCGGAACGTCCTCGAATTCGCCGCCGCCGTCGGCCAGCAACGGGCGCGTGCCGGCGCGCTTCGCGGCCTGGCGTTCGCCGGTCGCGGGCAGGGCCGAAACCGGCGCGGTCGGGCCTATCAGGCTCACGGTCCAGGTCACGACTTCGATCTGCGCGTCGGGAATGATGCGGCCGTACAGCGCCTTGTACTGGGTCTCGAACCATTGGCGCAGCTGCACTTCGGCCTGGCTGTCGAGCGCCGCCGTCGGCAGCTCGACCAGCACCTCGTGGCCCTGGCCCATGTAGCGCATGTAGGCGCGGCGCACGACCCGGTGCGCGGCGGGGTTCGCGCCCTGGCCGGCCGTGACCACGGCCCGGCCCTCGTCCTCCATGGCCTGCAGCAGCGCCTGGGCGCGCGCATGGTCGAAGCCCGCGACCGGCATGCGGTGGCTGCGCACGAGTTCGTATTTCATCGGCGCGAGCAGAAAGCCCACGGCCGAGCCCACGCCCGCGTTGGGCGGCAGGATGATCTGGCGTATGCCCAGCTTGCGCGCCACGGCCACCGCGTGCACCGGCGCCGCGCCGCCAAACGCCACCATGGAGAATCGGGCCAGGTCCTTGCCGCATTCGCTGGCATGCACGCGCGCCGCGTTCGCCATGTTTTCCTCGACGCGCTGCGACACCCCCAGCGCTGCGATGCGCGCCGGGCAGGCGAGGCGCTCGCCCAGCGTGCGCGCAATGGCGGCCGCGGCCGCGGCGCTGTTCAGCGCAATCGTGCCGCCCGCGAAGTTGTGCGCGTCGAGCCGGCCCAGCACCAGATTGGCGTCGGTGACCGTGGGACGCGCGCCGCCATTGGGGTAGCAGGCCGGGCCGGGCACGGAGCTGGCGCTTTCGGGGCCCACGGTGATGTTGTCGAACATGCCGATGTCGCACAGCGAGCCGCCGCCGGCGCTGATCTCCACCATGTCGATCACGGGAATGCGCAGCGGCAGGCCGCTGCCCTTGCGAAAGCCCGATGCGCGATCGACTTCGAAGCTGCGCGAGGTATGGGGCTCGAAGTCGTCGATGAACGACACCTTGGCCGTGGTGCCGCCCATGTCGAAGGCCAGCACGTTCTGGCGCTCGCACAGCCGCGCCACATGGGCGGCGAGAATGGCGCCGCCGGCCGGCCCGCTTTCCACCAGGCGTATCGGGAATTCCATGGCCGAGCGCAGCGTCGTCAGCCCGCCGCCCGACGTCATCAGGTAGGTCGGGCAGCGAAAGCCTTTTTCCACCAGTTCCTGCTCGAGCCGCTGCAGGTAGCCGGCCATGATGGGCTTGACGTAGGCGTTGGCGGCCGTGGTCGAGCAGCGCTCGTATTCGCGCACTTCGGGGCAGACTTCGGACGAAAGCGAAATGAACCAGTCGGGGTGGTGCTCGGCCAGGATCTGCGCGACGCGGCGTTCGTGCGCGGCGTTCGCATAGCCGTGGATGAAGCAGATGGCGACGCTGCGTATGCCCAGCGCCTCGATGCGCTGCATCAGCGCATGCACCGCGGCTTCGTCCAGAGGCAGCAGCACTTCGCCGGCGGCGCTCATGCGCTCGGGCAGCGTGAAGCACAGCTCGGGTGCGATCAAGGGCGCGACTTTCTCGATGAAGATGTCGTACTGGTCGAAGCGCCCTTCGTCGCCTATGCTCAGGATGTCGCGAAAGCCTTCGGTGCCTATCAGCGCGCAGCGCGCGCCGCGGCGCTCCAGGATGGCGTTGGTGGCCAGCGTCGTGCCGTGCACGAAGATGTCGACCATTTCGGGCGCTATGCCCATGTCGCTCATCATCTGCAGGCTGCCGTCGATCACCGCGCGCTCGGGCTGGGCGGGCGTGGTCAGCACCTTGCGGGCGTGCATTTCACCATCGATGCTGATCACGATATCAGTGAAGGTGCCGCCGATATCGGTGGCCCATCGGATATTCTTGCGGGGCGTGGGGGAGTGCATGGATTATCTGTCCTGAAATATTGTCTAGACCGTGGGCTGGGCCAGGAATATCTTGTTCACATAAGGAACAAAGAATTCAAGTGGCAGGGTTTCATAATCCGGGTCAAATGAGTTCTGATCCCATTCCTCGCAGAATCTGGCGGCTGAATCAAAATAGGGGTGGCCGCGAAATGCCTCGCGCGCATTCGGGTCGCGGCCAATATGCTGCCAGTAATAGACGCCCTGGAACACGCCGTGGTGGCGCACCACCCAGAAGACTTCCTCCGAGACAAAGGGCTTGAGGATCTCGGCCGCCACCACCGAGTGGTTGTCGGGTGCAATCACATCGCCCATGTCGTGCAGCAGCGCGGCGACAATCCATTCGTCGGAGGCACCCGAGCGGTAGGCGCGGGTCGCGGTCTGCAGCACATGGTCCAGCCTGGATATCTGGTAGCCGCCGTCGTCGTCGGCCAGGAATTTCAGCATTTTCAATATGCGGTCTGGCAGGGTCTTGCTGTATTCCTCGTCGAGATCGCTGAGCAGCTTGAACTCCGCGGGGGTGCCGTCTTTCATCGCGGTAAAATTCACTTTTTGCATTGTCTCCACCTTGGTAAAAAGTGCGCCTTCAGTAGCGGAATTGAATCCTGATTTCTCTGCGAATCAAATCGCATTGGTGTCGGGATTTATTCTGGATTTTTTGCAAAACGGTGACAACCAATAAAAAACATGGGCTAGGG
>NZ_JAVWWA010000125.1:0-12437 GCF_036666375.1 Comamonas sp.
TGACGCACGACATCAACGAGGCCGTGTATCTGGGCGACCGCATCGCGCTGATGCATGGCGGGCGCATCGTCGACGACATCGAAATCACGCTGCCGGCGCCGCGCGTGCAGGCCATGCGCCACGGCCCTGAATTCAACGCCTACTGCGCGCGCGTGCGCGCCGCCATGGACAGGACCGCCGCATGAATCCGACGCCGTTTCAGGCGCGGCTCATGGCCGCGGCGCTGCTGCTCATCTTGCTGGCACTGTGGGAGCTGACCGTGCGCGCGTCGGGCCTGTCGGCGCTGGTGCTGCCCGCGCCGTCTGCCGTGGCGGCGGCGCTATGGTCGGGACTGGCTTCGGGCTATTTCTGGCCGCATATAGCGGCCACGCTGCAGGCGCTGGTTCTCGGCCTGGCAGCGGGCGGTCTGATCGGCTTGTTCGCCGGCATGGCGCTGGCGGAGTCGGCCCTGCTCGAGCGCGTGCTCAAGCCCTATGTGGTGGTCAGCCAGGTCGTTCCCAAGCTGGCGCTCGCGCCGCTGTTCGTGCTGTGGTTTGGCTTCGGCCTGCTGCCCACGGTGCTGATCACCGCGCTGATCTGCTTCTTCCCATTGATGGAAAACACGCTGACCGGCCTGCGCCAGGTCGATGCCCAGCGGCTGCAGCTGTTTCGCATGCTGGGCGCGACGCGCCTGCAGACGCTGCTGCGCCTGAAGCTTCCCACGGGCCTGCCGGCCATTCTCGCGGGTCTGCGCGTGGCCGTGGTGCTGGCGCTGGTCGGCGTGGTGGTTGCCGAGTTCATGGGCGCGAGCCGCGGCCTGGGCGCCGTGGTGATCGCCGCCCAGGGAATGATGGACACCACCTTGATGTTCGCGGCGCTGGTCATCATCGCGGCCATAGGCCTGCTGCTGTACCAGGGCTGCATGCTGCTCGAGCGCCGGCTGCTGCGCTCCCACGCCTTTCCTCTTTCGTCCACCGCGCGCGCGCGCGAAAAATCCTGATCGCCATGACTGCAATGCACACCCCGTCTTCGTTCATTTCCCGCCGCAGCCTGCTGGGCGGCCTGGCCGGCCTGACCCTGGCGGGCACGGCCGGCGCCGCCAACGTGCAGGGCAAGATCCGCCTGGCGGGCTGGAGCAAGCCCATCAGCGAGATCACCAATATCCTCGCCGAACCCGACAAGGGCTTCTTCAAGGCGCAAGGCGTGGAGCTGACCTATCTGCCGGGCGCGGGCGGCGGCGATGCGATACGCAACATTCTCAGCGGCCAGGGCGACGTGGCGTTCACCGACCCGGGTTCGTTCTTCATGGCGCTCGACAAGGGCGAGAAGCTGGTCGCGATCTACGACATCTACCCGCAGAACGTGTTCAACGTGGTCGCGCTCAAGTCGTCGGGCATCCAGAAGCCCGCTGATCTCAAGGGCAAGAAGATCGGCGTCTACAGCCTGGCCAGCGGCACGCGCCAGAACCTGCTGGTGATGCTGCACCAGGCCGGCCTCAAGGAGTCGGATGTGCAGATCGTCGTCACCGGACTGCTCAACTTCGCGCCGCTGATGCAAGGCCAGGTCGATGCCACGGCCGCCACCGACACCGGGCTGGCCGTGGGCCTGCGCAAGGGCATTGGCGAAGTCAACATCATGCAGGTGCGCGACCACCTCAACATTTCCAGCGACATGTTCGTGGTGCGCGAGGAAGTGCTGCGCCAGAAGAAGGAACTGCTCAAGGCTTTCCTGCAGGGCTACCGCGACAGCGCGGCCTGGATGATCGCCAACCCGGAAGAAGCCGCGCAGCTGGCCGGCAAGCACGCGATCGACGGCACCAACCGCGAGATCAATCTCGACGTGATCCGTCTGCGCAATGCGTCCTCGCTGCCCACGCAGCAGGCCAAGGGCGCGGCGCCGCGCCTGGGCAGCTTCGATCTGGTGGCACTGCAAAAGGGCGCCGACACCTACCGCGCGCTGGGACTGGTGCAACGCCAGCTCAAGATGTCCGACGTGGTGGATACCAGCCTGATTCCAGGGGCCTGAAATGGTGCAGGATTCGGTAATGGATCTGCGCGGCAAGGTGGTGCTGGTCACGGGCGCGAGCCGGGGCATAGGCGCGGCCATTGCCGTCGCTTTCGCGCGCCAGGGCGCGAGCGTGGCCATCAACCATCTGTCCAACGACGCGGCTGCGGCGCAGACGGTGGCCGCCTGCACCGCTGCGGGCGGCGACGCCTGGGCGGTGAAGGCTGATGTGGGCTCCAGGCCCGCGGTGCAGGCCATGGTCGAGGCCATCGTGCGCGACGCCGGGGCCATCGACATCGTGGTCAACAACGCTTTCCGGCCCTATGCGTTCGACCCCGAGCGCCGCAGCCATTTCGATGCGCTCGAATGGAGCGACTACCAGGCGCAGTTCGACGGCGCCGTGGGCGCGGCGTTCAACGTCTGCAGCGCCGTGCTGCCGCAGATGCGCCGGCGCGCGCGCGGCAGCATCGTCAACATCGTCAGCAATCTGGTCGAGCACCCGGTCGTGCCCTACCACGACTACACGACGGCCAAGTCGGCGCTGGTGGCGTTCAGCCGCAATCTGGCGAGCGAGCTCGGGCCCGTGGGCATACGCGTCAACTGCGTCGCTCCCGGCCTGGTCTATCCCACGCAGGGCACGCACAACACCAAGGAATCGTTTCGAGAATCGCTGATGGCGGCCACGCCGCTGCGCCGGCTCGCGAGCCCCGAAGACGTGGCCGGGCCGGTGCTGTTCCTGGCGTCGGAGCTCAGCGGCTTCATGACGGGCCAGGTGCTTTTTGTCGATGGCGGCCTGGTGATGCGCTGACGGTCTGCGGGGCGGCTGCGCCTGTAGCAGGCAGCGCCGGGCCGCATGGCGTTTTTCCGCATCCTCATGGTAAACCCGTGACTGCGTGTAATAATGATTCTCATTCAGTATTTTAATGGCCGTTCCGGCCCTTGCATCGCATGCGCTCCCCTTTGCATTTCTCCCCCCCGCGGCTGGCCCGCGGGCTGCTGTCCCCCCATGTGCTGGCGCTGGCCGGCGTGCTCAGTTTCAGCGCCACAGGCGCATTGGCCCAGGCCACTCTCGAGGAAATCAAGGTCCAGGCCCAGCACGACGGCCAGGCGCTGCCGGCGGCGGCCGCCGGAGGGCAGGTGGCCAAGGGCGCGGGGCTGGGCCTGCTGGGCCAGCGCGATGCCCTGGACACGCCGTTCAACATCACTTCCTACACGCAAAAGCTGATTGCCGACCAGCAAAGCGCCACGGTGGCCGCGGTGCTGGAAAACGACCCCTCGGTGCGCTTTTCCACCAACACCGGCCATGCCTACGAGAACTTCACCATCCGCGGGCTGGAAGTCAACGCCACGGAAGTCGGCTTCAACGGCCTGTACGGCATTGCGCCCGACGCGCATATTCCAACCGAAATGATCGAGCGCGTGGAAGTGCTCAAGGGTCCGGGCGCGCTGCTCAACGGCATGACGCCCGGCGGCGCGGTCGGCGGCGTGGTGAACGTCGTCACCAAGCGCCCCACGGTCGATGACCGTGCCCAGGTGACCACCTCCTATGCCTCGGGCTCGCAGCTGGGCGTGCACGCCGATGTCTCGCGCCGTTTCGGCCCCGAGCGCCGCCTGGGCATACGCGTCAACGGCAGCATGGCCAGCGGCGAAACCGATATCGACGACCAGAAGCGGCGCAAGCGCCTGGGCGCGCTGGCGCTGGACTACCAGGGCGACCGCTGGTCGCTGGGCCTGGATGCCTACAGCTACCGTTCGCACATTGCCAACGGCAGCCCGCTAATGGTGGGCTTTGCGACGGTGGGCCGCATGGTGGCCGCGCCCGATGCCGGCCTCAACCATTTCCGCGGCATGAATGCCGAGCAGCAAAGCGATGGCGCGATGCTGCGCGGCAGCGTCGATCTGTCCGATGACTGGCGCGCCTATGCCAGCCTGGGCTGGGCCGAGCATGCCTATACCGGGATGCTCAACGGCACGCGCGGCATCCTGCAGGCCGACGGCCACACGCTCAACACCCAGAACTACCAGCAATACGGCTTCACGCGCAGCTGGACGGGTGACGCCGGCCTGCGCGGGCGCCTGCGCACCGGCGCCGTGGAACACGAACTGGTGCTGTCGATGAACCAGCTGCGCCAGGAAGGCGGACGGGCGCTCAACGCCAAGGGCGGCATTCCCACGGCCAGCTACGTGAGCGACCTCTACAACCCCACCTACAAGACTGTGGTGGCCAACGAAAGCACGGCCTACAAGCAGGAGCGCGAGAACGTCATCACCAGCTATGCGCTGGCCGACACGCTGCGCCTTGCCGACGGCAAGCTGGCGGTGACGGCCGGCCTGCGCCTGCAGCAGGTGCAGCAGAAGATGGCCGGCTACGACAAGCAGGCCACCACGCCCATGCTGGGCATTGTTGCCAGGCCCTGGGGCGAGCAGCTGGCGCTGTACGGCAACTACATCGAAGGCCTGAGCGCGGGCACCACCGTGGCCGCTGGCTATGCCAACGCCGGCCAGACGCTGGCGCCCTACAAGACGCAGCAATTGGAGGCGGGCGTGAAGTGGCAGACCGCCGACTGGCTGCACACTTTCTCGCTGTTCCAGATCAGCAAGCCCTCGGCGATCTCGGTCACGACCGCCGGCGTGGCCTTGCCCAGCCTGGTCGAAGACGGTGAGCAGCGCAACCGCGGCGCGGAATGGACGGTGTCGGGCAAGCTGGCGCCGGCCTGGACGCTGCTGGGCGGCATCTCGTACACCCAGGCCAAGCAGACCCGGACCCAGGGCGGGCTCAAGGATGGCAAGGACGTCTACGGCGTGCCGCGCTGGACCGCGAACCTCGCGGCGGAGTGGGCCGTTCCGGCCGTGACCGGCCTGGCGCTGTCGGGCCGCATGGTGCATACCGGCGCGCAGCAGGTCAACTCCGGCAATACGCTGCAGGCCCCGGCCTGGACGCGCTTTGACGCCGGCGTGCGCTATGCGAGCCGCGTTTCGGGCCACGCCGTGACCTGGCGCGCCAATCTGCAGAATGTCTTCGACCGCCAGTACTGGGCCGGGGCCTTCAACGACAACTTCATGACCGTGGGCGCGCCGCGTACGCTGCTGCTGTCGGCCACGGTGGATTTCTGAACATGACACACACTCCTTGGGCGGCGCATTGCGCCGCCGTGTTGCTGGCCGCGACCTGCAGTCTGGCAGGGGCCGCCGAGGCGGATGCGCCGCTGCTGCCGGGCGTGCACGGCGAGGTGCTGCAGGCGCGGCCGCTGGCGCTGGATCTGCCGGCCAAGCATGTGCTGCAGCTGCGCTTTGCCGGCGCCGGCCTGCATCTGGATCTGCGCGACGCGCAGGGCCGCCATCTGCGCCGGCTGGCCGAGAACGGCCGCGGCGTGCAGACCGCGACCTGGTTCAGCCAGGGCGCACAGCAGGAGCAGCTGTGGGTCACGCCCGCACAGCCGGGGGCAAAGCCGCTGGCCTACGATCTGCGGGTGCTCAACAGCTGGGCCAGCGCGGGGCCGCAGCCGCTGCCCGCGGAGAAGGCCCAGATGGGCGCGCGCCTGGCGGCCTTGCAGCAGGCGCTGGCGCGCGGTGAGGGCGCGGCGGCCACGCAGGCGTTCTGGCGCGAGGCACAGCAGCGCGGCACACCCTGGGTAGAGCCCTGGGCGGACGGCAAGGTGCTGGTGAGTTTTGTGTGGCGCGATCAGGGCAACACCAATGTGCGCCTGTTCGGCAGCCCCAGCGGCAATCACAATCCGCTGCAGCGCCTGGCCGGCAGCGATGTCTGGTGGACTTCGGCGGTCATGGATCCGCGCTCCCATCTGAGCTATGCCTTTGCGCCCGATGTGCCGCAGCTGCCCGCGGCGCAGGCCGCGCAGCAGCGGCGCATGGTGCTGGCCACGATGCAGCGCGACCCGCTCAATCGCCAGCCGTTTCCCGCCCGGCCCTGGAGCGGCGCGCAGGACCGCTTCCAGGGCCGCTCCAGTCTGGTGCTGGCGCAGGCGCCGCCGCAGCCCTGGGTCCAGACCCGTGCCGGCGTGCCGCAGGGAAAGCTCACGCGCCACAGCGTGGACAGCGGCATTCTCGGCAATCGCCGCGATGTCTGGACCTATGTGCCGGCGGGCGCCGATCCCCAGGCGCTGCTGGTGCTGTTCGATGCCCATGCCTATGTGCACGATGTGCCCACGCCGCGCATTCTCGACAACCTGGTGGCCGACGGCCTGCTGCCTCCCGTGGCGGCGGTGATTGTCGGCAATGCCAGCCCCGAGGCGCGCGACGCCGAACTGCCGCCCAACCCGCGGTTCGCGCGCTTCATAGCCGAGGAACTGATGCCCTGGGCCCGCAGCCAGGGCCTGGCGCAGACCGCGCGGCGCACCGTGGTCGCGGGCAGCAGCTATGGCGGACTGGTGTCGTCCTATCTGGGCCTGACCCACCCCGAGCTTTTTGGCAATGTGCTGAGCCTTTCGGGCTCTTACTGGTGGGCGCCGCCGGGCGAAGCGCCGGGCTGGATGCAGCGCGCCTGGCAGGCGCTGCCCGCACCCGTTCCCGCGGTGCGCTTCTATCTCGATGCCGGCTGGTACGAGACCGGGCGCGGCGGGCGCGAAGGCATTCTTGAAACCAACCGCGCGCTGGCCGACATCCTGCGCGCGCGCGGCCTGTCGGTCACGCAACGGGAATATGCCAGCGGCCATGACTACCTGCACTGGCAGGGCGCGCTGGGCTGCGGCCTGGTGGCGCTGCTGGCACCGGCGCGCTATGACATGAAGGATGAACGCCTGCAGGGCTGTGTGGGGGCAGGCGCGTCTTGACCAGCCGGGACGTAAGCCAATGCCCACGTCCCATCCTCTTTTGTTCCTACCGTCATCCTCGCTCAGGCAAGGCATCCTTCATGGGTACTTCAACCCATGGGCCGTCAAGACGGTCCAAGCGATAAAGGAAAACACCATGAACAAAGATCAAGTCACAGGCGCTATCAAGGATGCAGCTGGCAAGGTTCAGCAAAAGGCGGGTGAAGTGTTCAACAGCCCCGAGCAACAAGCCAAGGGCGTCGCCAAGCAGGTCGAAGGCAAGACACAGAAGGCCGTCGGCGATGTGAAGGAAGTTGCCAAGGATATCGCCAAAAAATAACGGGCCGGTCCGATCTAGCCGGACCCGCCCGGGCCCCCGTTGCAACTGCGGCGGGGGCTTTTTCATTTCGCCAATCGCCGATCCGTTCTTGCCCGCGCGACTGCAACCCAGTGCGCGGACCGCATGCTACACAAGTTTGAAACATGAACACTCCCCCCGATAAAACCCAGGCCAAGCGCGATGCATCGTTTCGCAGCAGCTTCTTCACATCCCGCGCCATGACGATCATTGGAGCGGTGCTGGTGTTCCTGTTGATCGCGATGTTCGTGCCCTGGTAGGCGCCGCGGACCGCGGGCGAACATCAAGGCGCTGGTGATGGCAGGAACCATCTCCAGCGCCTTTCTCCTTTCTCCCGTTGTTCAACTGATGGGTGAATCCGTCACGGATTGCCGGAATGCGCCGCCACCGCGCACGCAGGCCAGTTGCATGGCGCTGGCCGAATGGCTTCTTGCCGCAGGCGGCGGCAGTACGCTGGCGGTATAGAGCAAGGTGCCCGGGCTCAGCGGCCGATACAGCGCGACCCTGGTGGTCTCAAGGCTGTCGGGCACCAAGGTCTGAACCTGGTAGATGCAGGCCGCCGGCTCGGGCTGCGCCGAGGGCAGGGCGCTTGCGGCCTGCCAGGCGGCCCAGGTCCAGGCGGCAAGAATGCCGTCGTACTCGTCCGGCCGTGAGGGAATCCGGTCCAGCGGTGCGGCCGGATGGTATTGCGCCACCCAGGCTTCGAATCGCGCGCGTCTGCTGTCCTGTGCTGTCATTGGTTGGGTCTCCGCAAGGTGCTGGCGTCGGGCCGTCTTGAGCATTGCAGCGTCTGGCCGCCATCCATGGCTACTTCGTCACGGCGCCGTGCCTTCGGTTCCATCACCGCGCGCCGGGATTGGGCCTGGCGACCACGAAACTTTGCTTTACCCTGTAAATCGAGGAACCCCGGGCCCGCTTGGGGCTCCAACCCCTTGTTATCCATCCAGGAGCTGAAGCATCCATGACACACGACGAAATTCGCGCGACCCTGACCCTGTGCCTGCTGGCCTCGTTTGCCGATGGAGAAAAGCACGACCGTGAACGCGAGCAGATCCGCCAGGTCGCGGAAGGACTCGCAGGCGACCAGGCCGTGAATCTGCCCGGCCTGTACCAGGACGTGCTGCTGCGCAGGGTGCAGCTGACCGACGTGCTGGCGCGCCTGACCAGTACGGAATCGCGTCAACTCGCCTACGAGATGGCAGTCTGCGTCTGCGATGCCGATGGCCAGACCAGTTCCAAGGAAGAAGCTTTCCTGGCCCAGGTGCGACAGGCCTGGGGCATGGGCGGCGCGGCCGCACCGGTGGCCGCCGCTGCTGCAGCGACGGCGGCTGTCGGCACGGCCTGGGGCCGGGCCGATGACAGCTTCGATGTGCAGGCGCGCAGCGTGGCCGATGCGCCGCTGCAATCGACGGCTTTGGCCGAGGCGCCATTGCCCCAGGGCGTGGCAGTGCCGCACCCGGCCGCTGTGGATGCCTTGCCCACGACGGCGGCGCAGCGCCGCCCTGGCACGCTCTCGGCGGCGGAGATGGACAGCAAGATCCTGAAGTCGTCGATCATGAACGGCGCGATCGAGCTGCTGCCCGAGAACCTGTCGACCCTGGCCATCATTCCGCTGCAGATGCGCCTGGTCTATCAGATCGGCCAGAGCTATGGCTATGAACTCGATCGCGGCCACATCAAGGACCTGCTCGGCGCGCTGGGCGTGGGGCTGACCTCGCAGTACCTCGAAGAGGCCGGACGCAAGCTGCTCAGCGGACTGCTGGGCAAGGCCGGCAAGGGCTTGTTTGGCGGCGTGGGGCGCCAGGCGGTGAGCAGCGGCATGAGCTTTGCGTCGACCTACGCGCTGGGCCATGTGGCCAATCAGTACTACGCGGGCGGGCGCACGCTGTCCACCGACATGCTCAAGGACGCGTACCAGCATGTGATGAAGGACGGCCGCGACCTGCAGTCGCGCTATCTGCCGCAGATGCAGGAGACCGCACGCGGCCTGAATACCGCCAAGATCATGGCGATGGTGCGCGGCGCATAAGCCGCGTGTGGGGCGGGCCGGCAATGGGCCCGCCGCCTGGACTGACAGCCGGTTACAGCGCATGTGTCGTCCATAAGACAATAATGGCGGCATGGAGCCTTTACTTGATCACCTGTCCGAGACGGTCAGCTCGGCCAAAACACTGGAAGAGCTGTCGCGGCCGTTGCTGGAAATGCTGGTGTCCGTCACCGGCATGGAATCGACTTATCTGACGACCATCGACCTGCAGCGCAATCTTCAGCATGTGCTTTATGCGCGCAACACCTGCGAGATGCAGATTCCCGAGGGCTTGTCGGTGGCCTGGGGCGACACGCTGTGCAAACGCGCGCTCGACGAGGCACAGCCGTTCGCCGACGATGTCGGCCTGCGCTGGGGCGATTCGGACGCCGCGCGCGCGCTGCAGATCCAGACCTATCTGAGCACGCCCGTGCGTCTGGCCGATGGTGCCTTGTACGGCACGCTGTGCGCCGCGAGTTCGGCGCGGCATGAGCTGCCGGAGCAGGCTCGCCATGTGCTGTCGCTGTTCGCGACCCTGATCGCCCAGCAGGTCGAGCGCGAATTGCTGGTGCAGCGGCTGGTGGAAGCCAACTCGCGCCTCAGTACCTATGCGAATACCGATCCGCTGACGGCGCTGGCGAACCGGCGCGCGCTGCACCAAGCATTGACCCGGCTGCTGGAGCAGGGTTCGCGCCGCGGCATGGCCGTGCTGGTGGCGTTCATCGATCTCGATGGTTTCAAGGCCATCAACGACACCTATGGACATGATGTGGGTGACCAGTTTCTGATTGCGCTGGCCGAGCGCCTGCGCAATCTGCTGCGTGCCGAGGATCTTGCGGCGCGCCTGGGCGGAGACGAATTCGTCGTGGTGGCGCTGGGGCCCGAAAAGCTCGACATGCTGGGCGATGCCGCGCAGGCGTTCGAGAAAAGGGTGTTCCAGGCGACGCGCGGCGACTATCAACTGGGCCCGCTGCGCATGCACTACGACGGCGCGAGCGTCGGCGTGCTAGGCGTGTCTCCGGGCAGCCACAATGCAGTGCAGGCACTGCAGGCCGCCGATGCCGCGATGTATGAAGTCAAGCAGGCGCGCAAGAACCAGTTGGCCCACCTGCATTGACCCAGGCGCGCGGCGCAGGCCTGGATGCGGAATGCAAAAAGCCCCCCGGCGCATGGCACCGGGGGGCTTTTTTCCTGAGGTTATAAGCGGCCCATGAGCAGCAGGACGATCAGGACCACCACCACCAGGCCCAGCACGCCGCTGGGAGCATAGCCCCAGCTGCGGCTGTGTGGCCAGGACGGCAGTGCTCCGACGAGCAGCAGAATGAGGATGATCAAAAGGATGGTGCTAATGGCCATGGTCAGCTCTTTTCTGTGTGGTTGATAAGCGATTGCTTCGAATGCGCATCTCATCGGCATGAACTTGAAAGTGCGTGAGACTTTCGTTCTGCCCGCGGGATGCGGCTCTGGGATCAACGATACGGGCCGCGCCTCGGCCCAAGGGTAGGATGCCGCCGCGTTGACGCGCATGCCTTCAGGCCGTGGCGCTCGCTGCCTGCCAAGACAGATCTGCGCGAGCGCGGCGTATTCGGCCAATCCTTGGCGCCGATACGCGAGGCGCTGCTGCAGCTGGTGGCCCAGGACATCCTGATGGGCCAGCGCGGTTTCAGCGTGCGCGTGCCGATTCCGTCGGTCGAGCAGCTGGCCGAAGTGCGCGCCATCCGCACCAAGCTGGAAATCATGGCCGCGACCAATGCCATGCACGAATGGACGCCAGAAGTCATTGCCGAACTCGAGCGCATTCACGCCGAGCTGCAGCTGGCCAAAGCCGCGGGCGACGTGACGCGCATCCTGCGCGCCAACGTGCGGTTCCACTTCGCGCTTTACGGCGCCGAGCGGCGCTCCTATCTGATGACGATGATCCGTACGCTGTGGGCCATCACCGGCCCCAGCATCCGTCCAAGCAGGGGCGCAGGATACAGCTGGACGACTGAGGCTCGTCCCTGACGATGTCCGCTGTCGGCCGTTGAGGCCGGCCTGCAGGGTACGGGGCGCGGGGAAATGCCGGACGGCTGTCCCTTGTCTTGCGCGCCTTACGCGGCTCCGAGATCCACCCGTTCGGCCAGGAAATCCAGAAAAGCCCGCACGCGCAGCGGCAGGTAGCCGCCTTGCCCGACATAGACGGCGTGAACTTCCTCGACATCGCCGGGATTGCAGTCTTCCAGCACCGGCAGCAGCCGGCCGGCGGCAAGGTCGTCGCGCACCTGGAAAGCCGCCAGACGCGCCAGCCCCAGCCCGGCCAGGACCAGACGATGCAATGCCGCGCCATCGCTGGCCTGGGCGTTGCCGGTGACCGGCAGCACCACATCCTTGCCTGCATGGCGCAGCGGCCAGCCCGGCTGCGCGCGCACATGGTTGGGGCCCAGGCGGTTGTGGGTGCGCAATTGCTCCGGCGTGGTCGGCGCGCCGTGGCGCGCGAGATAAGCTGGCGTGGCGACGATCATCATGCGCGTGGCGCCCAGCTTGCGAGCCACCAGGTTCGAGCTTTTGAGCGGGCCGGCGCGCACCGCCACGTCGGTGCGCTGCTCCAGGATGTCGATGACTTCGTCGGTCAGCACGATGTCCAGGCTCACGTCGGGATGGCGGGCCAGGAACTCCGGTGCCAGCGGCAGCAGGAAGTGATGCCCGAACGGCACGTTGGCATTGACGCGCAAGCGGCCACGCGGCGTGGCGTGCTCGCCGGCGCAGCGTTCGGCGTCCTCCAGATCGGCCAGGATGCGCACGCCGCGCTCGTAGAACGCGCAGCCTTCGGCGGTGATCTGCAGTTGGCGCGTGGAGCGATTCACCAGCCGCGCACCCAGGCGCTGCTCCAGGCGCGCCACCAGCTTGCTGACCGCCGACGGCGTCATGCCGCAGGCGCGGGCGGCGGCGGAAAAACCGCCCAGTTCGATGACCCGCACGAACACTTCCAGTTCGCCGGAGCGATTGACTTCCAGACGGGCCACGGCCGCTCCTCGATGAGATCAACGCACAAATGATGTTCCGCTGGAGAGTCTATGCCGGACTAATCTTTGAATTCATAATTTTTCTCTAGACGGTCTTTGAATTCATCCAATGAGAAAACCCATGAAAACAGTTCCCAAGGCTTATCTGGCGGCCATGCTCGGCCTGGCGCTTGCGGCAGGCACGGCCCTGACGCCCACCCCTGCAATGGCATCGGAGTGGGTTGCCACCTGGCAGGCAAGCCCGCAGCCCACCTGGGGCGCGGACTTCCTGCTCCCTGCCAATGTCCCGGCGGTACTGCACG
>NZ_JAVWWA010000125.1:12537-13678 GCF_036666375.1 Comamonas sp.
CCCACCTGGGGCGCGGACTTCCTGCTCCCTGCCAATGTCCCGGCGGTACTGCACGACCAGACCGTGCGCCAGGTGGCGCGCCTGAGCCTCGGAGGGCAACGCCTGCGCATCGTGCTGTCCAATGCCTACGGCGCCGAGCCCATCGTGGTCGGCAAGGCCACGCTTGCCCGGCCGGCGGGCAATGGAGCGGTTGCCGCCGACAGCCTGCGGTCGCTGACTTTTGGCGGTCGGGAGGAGGCAACGGTGCTTGCCGGCGCCTCGCTGGTCAGCGACCCCGTGGCCCTGGACGTTCCGGCGCTGGCGCAGGTGGCGGTCAGCATCCATCTGCCGCAGGCGACGGCCGTGCGCACCTTTCACTGGGATGGCCGCCAGACGGCCTGGATCGCGCCCGGAGACCAGACATCAAGCGTCGCTCCGGCCAAGGTCGGGAATGCGGTGCAGACCACCACGGCGCGGCCGTTGCTGACGGGAATCCAGGTGGAAAGCGCAAGGCCCGCGCGGGCTGTCGTGGTGCTGGGCGACTCCATCACCGACGGCGCCAGCGCCAGCCTCGACAAGGACAGCCGCTGGCCGGACTTCCTCGCGGCCCGGCTCGCACCGCAGGGGGTGGCTGTGGTCAATGCGGGCATTTCGGGCGCGCGGCTGCTGGCCGACGGCATGGGCGTCAACGCCCTGGCGCGGCTGGAGCGCGATGTACTGGCCCAGCCGGGTGCCCAAAGCGTGATCGTGATGCTGGGCATCAACGACATTGCCTGGCCCGGAACGGCGTTCGCGCCCCAGGCTTCACGCCCGACGCTGGCGGCGCTGACCGCGGGTTACCGGCAACTGGTCGCCCAGGCCCATGCGCGCGGCCTGCGCGTGATCGGCGCCACGCTGACGCCGTTCGAGGGCGCCTTGCCTGGGACGCCGTTGAGCAATTACTACCAGCTTGACAAGGAAGCGCTGCGCCAGCGGGTCAACGACTGGATTCGCCACAGCGGCGCATTCGATGCGGTGATCGACTTCGATGCCGCGCTGCGCGATCCCGACCATCCCACCCGGCTGGCCGCGCGCTTTGATTCCGGCGACCGCCTGCATCCCGGCGATGAAGGCAACCGCGCAATGGCCCAAGCCGTCGATCTCGAAGCGCTACTGCCGGGAA
>NZ_JAVWWA010000126.1:0-13650 GCF_036666375.1 Comamonas sp.
CCGGCGCGCGGCTGGCAACCAGCTTTTTGGCCCGCATGAACTGCCGCGGGCTGTTGATGCAGTCGGCGGCCAGGATGCGCTCGTCCTTGATGTACCAGACGACCAGTGCCTCGGCCGGGCCGTCGGCCTGCACCAGCACCCGCTCGTGGCCGCGCTGCAGGCCCGCGATCTGCAGCCGGCAGTCGTACTGGTCGGACCAGAACCAGGGCATGGCGCAATAGGCGCGGCGCAGGCCGCAGACGCTGGCCGCGGCGCTTGCGGCCTGCTCCACGGCATTGGGCACAGATTCCAGCCGCAGGGAAAAGCCCAGCAGCGCGTTGGGATGGAAGGCGCAGTCGCCCGCGGCAACGATGTCGGGGTCGGACGTGCGGGCAAACTCATCGACCAGGATGCCGTCGCCGGTGGCCAGACCGGCCTGCTGCGCCAGTGCCATGTTGGGCGCCACGCCCACGCCCAGCACCACCAGGTCGGCGGCCAGCAGCTGGCCGTCGCTGCACTGCAATTGCGTGACGCGCCCGGCCGTGCCGAGCAGCGCGCGAGCCTGCACGTTCTTGCGGATGGCAACGCCATGGGCCGCATGCAGGCGCTCGAAGTAGGCGGCGGTCGCGGGCGCGGCCACGCGCTCCAGCAGCCGTTCGCCCCGCTCCAGCAAGGTGACCTGCATGCCCCGCCCGCGCAATGCCGCGGCCGTCTCCAGGCCGATGTAGCCGCCGCCCAGAATGACGGCGCGCCCGCCCGGGCGCACCGCGGCGCCGATGGCGCGCGCATCGGCGGCCGTGCGCAGATCATGCACGCCCGCCAGCGCCCGGCCGGGCAGGGCCAGACTGCGCGCGCTGGCGCCGGTGCACAGCGCCAGCTTGTCGTACTGCAGTGCCCGGCCATCGGCAAGCAGCACGCGCTTGCGCTGCCGATCGAGGGCGATGACGCGCGTGCCCGGCAGGCAGGTGATGGCCGCCTTCTCATAGGCGCCCGCGCTGTAGATCAGCGCGGGCTCCCCGGGCTGCACCGCCTGCAGCGCCGCCTTGGACAGCGGCGGGCGCTGGTAGGGCAGGCCCGGCTCGTCGCCGATCAGCACGATGGCGCCGCTCCAGCCTTCGCGCCGCAGGCTGAAGGCCAGCTGGGCGCCGGCGTGGCTGGCGCCGACGATGATGCAGACGCTCATTGCACGGCTCCCTGCAGCGCCAGCGCGGGCAGGCGCTGCATCCAGGGCTGGGCGCCTTCGAGCTGGTGCGCGAGCTGCAGCAGCAAGGCTTCGCTGCCGAACGGCCCGATGAACTGCACGCCCAGGGGCAGGCCGTCGGCCGTCCAATGCAGCGGCACGCTCATCGCGGGCGTGCCGGTCAGGTTGGCCAGCTGCGTGAACGGCACATAGCTCAGGTTCTGCGCGGACAGATCGGCCAGCGGCTTCTCCATCATTCCCAGCCGCGCCAGCACGCCCAGCGCGCCGCTGCGCAGCAGGAACGACAGCCCGCGCTGCTGCGCTGCGGGCATCACGGTCTGCTCGTGGCGCACGGGAGGACAGGCCAGCGTGGGCGTGAGAAACAGATCATGGCGCGTGTGGAATTCGCCCAGCGCGCGCGCAAAGACATTCCAGCGCCGGTGGCTGCGCACATAGTCGCCCGCGCTTGCGGCCTTGCCCAGGGCTTCGAGCAGGCGCGTGCCGAGCTCGAAATCGGCGCTGCGCGCGCCCGCCGCACGCGCATCCGCCAGCGTGGCCGCGACCTGGCCGAAATACATCTCGAGGTAGCAGCGCGCCAGCGCCTGGCCGTCGTACTGCGGGCGCGCCTCGACCACGTCATGGCCGAGCGCGGCCAGCAGCTGCGCCGCGCGGCGCACCGCGGCCACCGCTTCGGGGTGCACGTCGGTGCCCAGCGGGGACTCGGTGCAGAAGGCGATTCTCAGCCGCCCCGGATCGTGCGCCAGCGTCTGCGCGAAAGGACTGGCGGGCGCCGCGATGGCAAACGCATCGCCGCAGGCCGGCCCCGACAGCACATCGAGGGCCAGCGCCGCATCGCGCACGCTGCGCGAGACCACCAGGTCGCTGGACGCCCCTTCCCAGATTTCCCCCACCGCCGGCCCGGCCGGAACGCGCCCGCGCGACGGGCGCAGACCGAACAGCCCGCAGCAGGCCGCGGGAATGCGGATGGAGCCGCCGCCATCGTTGGCGCCGGCCATGGGCACGATGCCTGCCGCCACGGCCGCGGCCGAGCCGCCGCTGGAGCCGCCGGGGGTGCGCGACAGATCCCAGGGATTGCGCGTGATGCCGAACGCCGCGGGCTCGGTGAAGCCCTTGAGCGCCAGCTCGGGCGTGTTGGTCTTGCCGATGATCACCGCGCCCGCATCCAGCAGCCGCTGCACGACCGCCGAGTGCTGGCGGGCTGGTGCATGGCGGAACGCACGGCTGCCGTTTGACGTGGGCAGGCCCGCATAGTCCTGGATGGCGTCCTTGATGAGCAAGGGAACTCCGGCCAGCGGACCCTGCAGGGGCTCGTGCAGCCTTTGCTGCGCCTGCTCCAGCATGGTCAGGTTGACGGCGTTGAGCACCGGGTTGAGCCGCTGCAATTGCGCGCTGGCGATCTCCAGCAGTTCGGCGGCGCTGACTTCGCCGCCGCTCACCATCTGCGCCAGGGCGGTGGCATCGGCCCTGAGGTATTCCTGCACGCTGAGCGTCATCGTTTGCCTCTTCAGTAAAGGTTCTTCAGGTCGTGCTTGACCACGGCATCGACCACCAGGGTCGTGGCCTTGCCCAGCAGGCCGCGGCCGTTCATGTGTTCGGCCAGCATCTTGGGAAACGAGGGAATGTCGCTTTCGCGCAGATGCGTTGCGCTGGACCACAGGCCCGCGGCAACCAGCTCGGGGCAGTGCTGAAAACGAAAGCGATCGACCTGCAGCACGATGCCGACAGCGGGTACCTTGCCGTTGACCGCCAGCGGCTCCAGCACCTGCCGGTCGGCGCTGAGCCAGCCGCGGCCGGCCACCGACAGCACCGTCGCGCAGCCCGGAATCACGAAGCTGGCCGTCACCTGCTCCTGCACAAGAATGTTGCTCAGCGTGCAGGCCACCTTGTTGCCCGGGCGCTCCGGAATCACCAATGTATTGCCGCCCAGCACGCGCACGAAACCGTCGGGATCGCCGCGCGGTGACAGCTCCGTCGCCCCGTCGGCGTTGCGCGTGAGCAGCAGCACGTAGGGCGAGCGCGCAATGAAGGCCAATGCCTCTTCGGACAGCCGGGCCGCAGCGGGAGCGGCGGCCGCGGCGCGGGCGGCGAAGTCGTCGCCGCGGGCGCGCCAGAACTCGGCGCGCACCTTGGCCCGCGAGCAGTGCAGGAACAGCGCGTCGGCCTGGAACTCGAGCAGCGGCGCGCCGTCCTTTGGCACCACGGCGCAGCGCCCGTTGGCGCGCAGCGCAAAGCCTATGCCGGGCATGATGAAGTACAGGCTGCAGCGCGGCCGGCTGCCCGGCGCCAGCACCGGCGGCAGCGCCTTGTCGGCCGGCCAGCTCATGGCAATGCGATCGCCCTGGGAATGCACCACCGGCGCGTCGCGCAGATTGAGAAACTCGATGTCGGCCGCCGGCTCGGCAAACCCCAGCGCGCATACCGCGGCTTTCTCGATGATGGTCTGGCAGTAGTCGTCCACCTGCGACTGCAGCCGCTTCTTCATCATCGACGGCGGCTCGGAAATCAGCTTGCGCAGGCTTTTCAGGGAGTCGATCCGGTGGGATTGCGAGATTTCCGACATGTGCATTCGCCTTTCGTGGTGCCAGTTTTCACTGTCTGCATGCTAGGCAGGAGGCTGGCGACAACCAAGGTCGCCGGAGTCAAAGCACATGGCTTTCGGTTGCAAGCCCGCGCCAGATGCGCGCGCCGCTGCAGGTTGATCCGCAACGCGCTGCGAATGACGCCAGAAGCCCTTCCGGTGCGCGCCGCGGCGCCCGAGACTGGCTGTCGGTTTGATTCCCCACACGAGGCCGCCTTGACTCTAAGAAACCTTTCAGACATCGAAGCGTTCGAACGCCGTCCGTTGGCCGCTGCCGACTTGCCCAGCAGCACCTACGAGATGCTGGCGCGCAGTGAACGCCGGCACGCGGCGCTGCCGGCGCTGTCGTTCTTTCCCAGCATGCAGACCATGCGCACGCCCGCCACCTGGACCTATAGCGCGCTGCTGCAGGAGATCCGGCGCTTTGCCAATGCCCTGCACGCCAGCGGCTACGGGGCCGACGACGTCGTCGCCTACGTGCTGCCCAACCTGCCCGAGACCCATTTCGTGCTGTGGGGCGCGCAGGCCAATGGCATCGTGCTGGCCGTCAATCCCCTGCTCAGCGCCGATGCCATCGCACAGCTGCTGCAGGTCGCACGCGCCAAGGTGGTGGTGACGCTGGCCCCGGCCCCGGGCAGCGACCTGGCGCAAAAGCTCAGGCAGGCGCTGCAGCGCGTGGACAGCGCCGAGCTGCTGGTCGAAGTCGATGCCGCGCGCCATGCCCCGGGCTGGAGCGCGGCCGATGGCGCGCCGCCGGGCGCCGGCCTGCGAAATGCCGCGGGCCGTGCGCTGAGCGTGACCGGCTACGACGCCTTCGTGGCCGCGCACGCAGGCGACCGCCTGCTTGGCGCGCGCGTCATCCAGCCGAACGCGGTGTCCTCGTACTTCTGCACCGGCGGCACGACGGGCCTGCCGAAGATTGCGGTGCGCGAACACCTGAACGAAGTCTTCGATGCCTATGCGATGACCTGCATGATGGCCGACGGCCTGCGGCCCGGAAAGACGCTGTTCTGCGGCCTGCCGCTGTTTCACGCCAACGGCCAGCTGGTCACCGGGCTCGCGCCCTGGTCGGCGGGCGCGCATGTGGTGCTCGGCACGCCGCAGGGCTACCGCGGCGCGGGCGTGCTCGAAGGCTTCTGGGCACTGGTCGAGCACTACCGCATCCACTTCTTCAGCGGCGTGCCCACGGTCTATTCGGCCCTGCTGCAGCAGCCCTGCGAAGACTTCGACATCAGCTCCCTGGAGCTGGGCATGTGCGGCGCCGCGCCTATGCCGGTCGAGCTTTTCCGGCGCTTCGAGGCGCGCACGGGCGTGCGCATACTCGAAGGCTACGGCCTGACCGAAGGCGCCTGCGCCAGCAGCCTCAACCCGCTGGCCGGCGCCTCGCGCATAGGCTCCATAGGCCTGCGGTTTCCCTACCAGCAGATGCGCGTGCTGCGCCTGGACGCACAGGGCAACTATCTTGGCGAATGCGCCACCGACGAGATCGGCGTGATCGCCATCAGCGGCCCGAACGTCTTTCGCGGCTATCTGCAGGAGGCGCACAACCGCGGCGTCTGGCCCGAGCTGGGCGACGGCCGGCGCTGGTTCAACACCGGCGACATGGGCCGCCAGGACCGCGACGGCTACTTCTGGCTCACGGGGCGCAAGAAGGAGCTGATCATTCGCGGCGGGCACAACATCGACCCGCAGCTGATCGAGGACCCGCTGTACCGCCACCCGGCGGTCGAGATGGCCGCGGCCGTGGGCCGGCCCGATGCGCATGCCGGCGAGCTGCCCGCGGTCTACGTCAAGCTGCGCGCCGCGGCAGCGGTCACGCCGCAGCAGCTGCTCGACTATCTGGCCGCTGAAATCGCCGAGCCCGCAGCCATGCCCCGGCGGCTGCAGCTGGTCGACGCGCTGCCGCTGACCGCCATAGGCAAGATCTTCAAGCCCGCGCTGGTCATGCAGGAGATCGAGGACGTGGTGCGCTGCGCGGCGCAGGCCCACGCCACGCCGCTGCTGCAGGTCCGCGTCGAGCAGGACCCGCGGCACGGCTATCTCGCCACGCTGACGCTGGCCGCCAGAAGCCAGGCGCTCGAACAGCATCTGCAGCGCTTTGGCTTTCGCAGCGCATTCGCCACCACCGACGGCGTGTCGACCTTACCTTCCCCCGGAGAAGCAGCATGCCCCGCATCGAAGTAACCGCCTTGGACGGCGCGCTCAGCACCTTGCACGGCATCGAGGGCGAGACCTTGATGGAGGCCTTGAGAAACGGCGGCTGCGACGACATCGAGGCCATCTGCGGCGGTGCCTGCTCGTGCTCCACCTGCCATGTCTACCTCGTCGGTGGCTGGTTCGAGGCCCTGGGCGAGCGCAACGCCGGCGAGCAGGAACTGGTGGCCGAATCCGCGCACTTCCAGCGCAACTCCCGGCTTTCCTGCCAGGTGGTCCTGACGGCGGCAATGCAGGACCTGCAGGTGGTGATCGCGCCACCGGACTGAGCGCCCGCCCCCTGGCGCCGGCCGGCATGCGGGCGGCGTGCCCGCGCGCTATAGTCACTCCTCGAAGTCAACCCCCGGAGTGATCGACAGATGGCCAGAGCCCCCACAGTGTCTGCCGTTGCCGTGCTGGACCTGCACGACCTGCTGCTGGCCCTGGGCGCCGTGACCCCGGCCGAGATGCGGGCCGCAGGACTGGACGGCGCGACCCTGGTCGATCGCAGCAGCACCGCGCTGCCAGTTCCCGAGCAGCGCCTGCACGAGTCGCGCCTGCTGGCGCTGTGGCAGATGGCCGCGCGCAGCGCGCAGCTGCCGCATATCGGGCTGCTGGTCGGCCAGCACTACAACCCCGCGACGCGCGGCTTGCTGGCCAGCTGGCTGTTCCAGTGCAACCACCTGGGCGAAGCCCTGCAGGTGTTCCAGGACCACATCGCGCTGATGAACCCTTCGGAAAGCTGGACGGCCAGCGTCGACGACGACACGCTGCGGCTGGGCTTTTCCTTTGCGCCCGGCAAGAACTACCCGCGCGCGGCGCTGGAGCGCAGCATGAGCGCGCTGCTGCGCTGGACCGCGGAGATGACCGGCGCGCCGACTGTTCCCACGGCCTGCGAATTCGCCTTTGCGCGCCCGGCATATGCCGAGCGCTACCGCGAAGTGTTTGGCGCCAACATCCGCTTCGATGCCCAAGGCAACAGCATTCTCCTGCCGCGCGAATTCCTGCACCGGCCCATTCACAGCGCCAACGCCTACCTCAAGCAGATTCTCGAGGAGCGGGCGCTGCAGACCTTCCAGCAGCTGGCGGTCACCAACGCACTGACCGGCAAGGTCCGCCAGCACATCCAGTCCGATCTGCACCGGGGACTGCGCATCGACGACATCTGCGCCTCGCTGCATGTCACCCGCCCCACGCTCTATCGCCGCCTCAAGCGCGAGGGCACGAGCTTCACCGAACTGGTGGAGACCGTGAGAAAGGAGCTGGCCTACAAGCAGATCCAGCAGGGCCTGCCCGTGGCCTCGGTCAGCGACGGCCTGGGATTCAAGGACGTGAGCACCTTCCACCGCGCTTTCCGGCGCTGGTTCAACCAGTCGCCAGGAGAATGCCGGGCGCCCGCCAGCCTGCCGCTGTGAGCGCCGCGGCCATCAGCCGCGCGCCGTTTCCAGCCCCCAGCCCAGCGCCTTGTAGAGCGCGATCACATGCAGGTACGAGGCGGTCTCGGCCTGGGCCGCTTCCTGGCGCAGCGCCGCCAGCGTGCGCTGGTTTTCCAGCACCGCGAGATAGCTGCCCGCACCCGCCGCGTAGCGCCGCGTGGCGATCGCCAGCGCGCGCTCGGCATGCGCGGCCGACTCCAGCAGCGCGCCCAGCTGCTGCTGGTGGCGACCCAGCTGCGTGACCGCGTTCTCCACATCTTCCTGGGCCTGCAGCAGCGACTGCTCGTAGCGCGCCAGCGCGCCTTCGGACAGCGCGCTGGCGCCGCGCAGCCGCGCGCGCGCGCTGCCCAGGCGCAGGGCCGGCCAGGTGATCCCCGGTGCCAGCGCAAAGGCGCGCGTTCCCAGGCCCGCGTCGGCGCCGCGCAGCGCGAAGAAGCCGACAAACGCGCCCAGGTTCAGGCGTGGATAGAGTTCGGCCGTGGCCGCGCCCACGTCCTCGGTGCTGGCCGCGAGCAGGCGCTCGGCGCGCACCACATCGGGCCGCTGGCGTATCAGCCGATCGACATCGCCCAGCGGCAGCTGCCGCGCCAGCGGCGCGGGCGCCAGCGTCTGCGCCGCGAACGGGCTGTGGCCAGGGCGCTGACCGGTCAGCACGTCCAGCCGGAACTGCGCCTGGTCGCGCGCCGTGGCCAGCGGCGCCAGCGCCGCCTCGCTGCGCGCGAGTTCCGCGCGCGCGCTTTCCACCGCGTCCAGCGCGCCATTGCCCGCCGCCAGCCGCGACTGCAGCAGCGCCAGCGTGGCGCGCCAGCTCTCGGCCTGGCCCTGGGCCAGCGCCAGGCGGCGCTGCAGGCCCTGGCCCTGGTAGTAGTGGCGCGCGACATCGGCGGCCACGGTCAGCCGCACCAGCGCGAGATCGGCCTGGGCCGCGTCGGCGCGCGCCTGGGCCGATTGCGCCAGGTGGCCGAGCCGGCCGAACAAATCGATCTCCCACTCGACATCGAAGCCCGCGCGCCAGCTTGCGGACAGGCTGCGCTGCGGCGCGCCGCCGGCGCCCGCGCGCTGCTCGCTGCCGCGCTGGTAGCCGCCCTGGGCCGTGACCGCGGGAGTGCGCTCGAGCTGCTGCTCATCGAACAGCGCGCGCGAGACGCGCAAATTGGCCTGGGCCTGGCGGATGTCGTGGTTGTGCGCCAGCGCGCGCTCTATCGCCTCGGCCAGCGCGGCGTCGTCGAGAAAGCTCCACCAGGGCGCGGGCACCGGGGCAGCGTCGCTGAACTGGCCTTTTTCCCCGCTGGCCAGCGTGATGGCCGGCACCTCGGGCGGGGCATAGCGGGGCCCTACGGCGCAGCCCGCGAGCAGGGCGCAGAGCGCAGCGGTGGCCAGGCTGGCGCGTCGGATGTTGTTTTTCATGGCGGGCCTCTCAGGATGCATGGGACAGCGGCTGGTCGGCATCCGCCAGTTGCCGGCTGCGCGGCGTGGCGGCGCTGGCCGCATGGTTGCGCGCCAGCAGCGAGTAGACGGTGGGCAGCACAAACAGCGTGAACGCGGTGCCCACCAGCATGCCGCAGACAATCACCACGCCCAGACCGAAGCGGCTGCTGGCGCCCGCGCCCGAGGCAAACAGCAGCGGCACCAGGCCGAACACCATGGCCGCGGTGGTCATCAGAATGGGCCGCAGCCGGATCTGCGCCGCGCGGCGTATCGCCGCATTGCGGTCCAGCCCCTCGCCGGCCTGCAGTTCGTTGGCGAACTCGACCATCAGGATGCCGTGCTTGCTGATCAAGCCGATCAGCGTCACCAGCCCGATCTGGGTGTAGATGTTGAGCGTTGCCAGCCCCAGGGCCAGGGGAATCAGCGCGCCGCAGATCGACAGCGGCACGGTGATCAGGATGATCAGCGGATCGACCAGGCTTTCGTATTGCGCGGCCAGCACCAGATAGATGATGACCAGCGCCGCGAGAAACGCGAACACCAGCGCATTGCCTTCCTGCGTGTACTGGCGCGCATCGGACTGCCAGTCGTGGCTGAAGCCCGCGGGCAGCTCGCCGGCGACGGTCTCGAGAAACGCCACGGCCTGGCCCAGCGACACGCCGGGCGCGGGAATCGCCTGGAAGGTCGCGGCATTCTGCTGGTTGAACTGCGTCAGCCGGTTGGGCTCGACCTGCATGGAAACCTGCACCACGGTGGACAGCGGCACCAGCGTCTGGTCCTGGGTGCGCACGAACTGGCGCGCCAGCGCCTGCGGCGTCAGGCGCTGCTCGCGCAGGCTTTGCGGAATCACGTCGTAGGAGCGGCCGTCCATGGCGAAGCGGTTGAGGTAGTTCTCGCCGACCAGCACCGCCAGCGACTCGCCTATGTCCTGCATGCGTATGCCCAGGCTGCTGGCCTTGGAGCGGTCTATGCGCACCTGCACCACGGGCTTGTTGTAGTCGAGGTCGCTGTCGACGACGACAAACAGGCCGCTTTCGCGCGCGCGCCGCTTGATGTCCTCCATGGTCTGGAACAGCGCGGCGTAGCCCTGGGCGCTGCGCAGCACCATCTGCACCGGCAGTCCGCCGGTCGAGCCCGGCAGCGCGGCGAGCTGGAACACGAAGATGCTCGTGCCTTCGACGTCGCCCACCGCGGCCTGCAGATCGGCCTGCACTTCGGCCGCGGAGCGCTCGCGCTCGCCCCAGCCCGACAGGTTGATGCCGCCTATGCTGGAAGCCGGCCCGTCGCTGCCGTTGATGATCCAGCGGCCCACGGTCTCGGGCATGCGCGTGTAGACCGCGTCCAGCTGCTGCGCAAAGCGCTGGACATAGTCGAGGTTGGCATGCTCGGGCGCCTTGATCGCGGTCAGCACGCTGGCCTGGTCCTCGGCCGGAGCAAGCTCGCGCTGCGGCAGTTGATAGAGAAAGGGCAGGCTGGCGAACACCAGCAGCGCGACCGCGCCCGTGAGCCAGCGGTGGCGCAGCGAAAAGCCCAGCGCCGCGCCGTAGCGCCGCGTCAGGCCGCCAAAGAAGCGCTCGGCCGCATGCGCCATGCGCCCCTCCTGCTGCGCGGGCGGCAGCAGGAACGAGCTCATCACCGGCGACAGCGTGAGCGCGACCACGCCCGAGACCACCACGGCGCCGGCCAGCGTCAGCGCGAACTCCTTGAACAGCGCGCCCGTGAGCCCGCCCATCAGGCCTATGGGCGCATAGACCGCGGCCAGCGTGATGGTCATGGCAATCACCGGACCGGCGACTTCGCGCGCGCCTATCAGCGCCGCGGCGACGGGTGAGCGCCCGGCCTCGATATGCCGGTGCACGTTCTCCACCACCACGATGGCGTCATCGACCACCAGGCCTATGGCCAGCACCATGGCCAGCAGCGTCAGCAGATTGACGCTGAAGCCGAAGGCCAGCATCAGGCCGGCCGCGCCCAGCATCGACAGCGGAATCGTCGCCACCGGAATCAGCACCGCGCGCAGCGAGCCCAGGCACAGATAGATCACCACCACGACAATCAGCAGCGCTTCGAGCAGCGTGTGCATCACCTCGGTGATCGAGGCCTCGATGAAGCGCGCGGTCTCGAAGGCCAGATCGACCTTCACGCCCGGCGGCAGCGTCTTGCGGATCTCGGGCAGCAGCTGCTTGATTCCGGCGACGATCACCAGCGGATTGCCCGCGGGCGTGGGCTGCAGGCCCAGGTGCACGGCGGGCACGCCGTCCATCTGCGCGCTGCTCTCCGAGCTCGCCGCGCCCAGCTCCACCGTGCCCACGTCCTTGAGCCGTACCAGGCCCGCGCCGTCGTTGCGCACCACCAGCTCGCGAAAGCCTTCTACGCTGTTCAGGTCGGTATCGACGCGCACGTTGGACACCACGTACTGTCCCTTGACCTTGCCCGGCGCGGCCTGGTAGTTGTTGCGCCGCACGGCTTCGGCGACATCGGCCGCGGTGAGCCCGCGCCCCGCAAGCCGGTCGGCGTCCAGCCACAGCCGCATTGCCAGCCGCTGGCCGCCAAAGACCTCGACCTTGGCCACGCCGTCAATGGTCGCGAACATGGGCTCGACCACGCGCGCCAGGTAGTCGGTCAGCGCCGGCGTGGACAGCGTGTCGCTGGAAAAGCCGACATATGCGACGGCCGTCGATTCGCCCGACGAGCGCTCTATCACCGGGTCGTAGGCCTGCTCGGGCAGCTTGTAGCGCACCTGGTTCACCTTGGCCATGACTTCGGTCAGCGCCTGGGTCGAGTCGCGGTTGAGCTCCATGCGCGCCGTGACCACGCTGCGGCCCTGCACCGACGAAGACGACAGGTAATCAATGCCTTCGACCGACGAGATGGCCTGGGCAATCGGCTGGGTGACAAAGCCCTGCATCAGCTCCGACGACGCGCCCGGGTACTCGGTGGACACGGTGATGGTCGAGCTCTCGAGCATGGGGTACTGGCGTATCGGCAGGCGTTCGAGCGCCAGCAGGCCCAGCAGCAGGATCAGGGTGCTCACCACCAGCGCCAGCACGGGCCGGCGCACGAAAAGATCGGTGAACTTCATGTGCGCTCCTCGAGCGTGTCGGCGGCAACGGCCTGCACGGCCATGCCGTCCACCAGCTTGAGCTGGCCCGAAGTCACGACCCGGTCGCCGGCGCTCAGGCCCGAGGCAATCTCCACCCGGCCGTCGCGCCGCGCGCCGGTGGTGACGGCCACCCGCTTGACCGCCAGCGCCTGGCCTGCGCCGGCCTGGGCGATGAACACCGTTTCGCCATAGGCGGTGTAGGTGACCGCGGTCTCGGGCACCGTCAGCGCCTGCACGGCGTCGGGCCGCGCGACCTCGACCTGGGCAAACATGCCGGGGCGCAGCGCGCCGTCGGCATTGGTGAGCGTGGCCTGCAGCTGCACCGTGCGCGAGCGCGCGATCAGCGGATCGACGGCCGTGATGCGCGCGCTGAAGCGGCGCTCGGGATAGGCATCGATGCGCAGCGCCACCGCCTGTCCGACCTTCAGCTGCGGGCTGGCCTGTTCGTCCAGCGCGAAATCGACATGCAGCGTGCGCGCGTCGACCAGGCTGACGACGGCCTCGGCCGGGTTCAGGAACTGGCCCTCATGCACCCGGCGTATGCCCAGCACGCCCGCGAACGGCGCGCGTATTGCTTTCTGCGCAATCACCGCCTCGGTGTGGCGCAGCGCGGCCAGCGCCATGTCGCGCTCCATGGCCGCGTTGTCGACCTGCTCCTGCGTCGCCGCGTTGTCGGCCAGCAGCCCGAGCGCGCGCGCATGCAGCGTCCGGGCGTTGCGCGACTGGGCCAGCAGGCGCTGGCGCTCGGCCTGCTCGGGCGCGTCGTTGAGCTGCACCAGCAGCTGGCCGGCCTTGACGGCCTGGCCGGACGCGAACGCGATCTTCGTCACCCGCCCGCCGACTTCGGCCGCGACCTGCACCTGGCGCGCCGAGGCAAGCTCGCCCACGCCCGAGAACACCTGCGCGACGCTGTCGCTGCGCACCGTGGCCAGCGCCACCTTGGTGGCGGGCGGCGCCGCGGCCGCGGGCTTGGCCTGGGGCGCGGTGCTGTAGACGATGGTGGTGAATGCGAGCGCCGACAGGACGATCGTGAAGAGGTACAGGGTTTTCTTGCGCATGATGAAAGCCCGGGCCGCTCAGGCCCAGGACAGGTTGAAGAGAAAGAAGGCGGCGACGGTCCAGAGCAGCAGGCTGATGTGGGCCTGCTGCAGGCCCTCCTGGCGAATCCAGTAGCCAAACCACAGTCCGCCCAGGTGCATGGCGAACAGGAAGGCGGAAAAGGCGCTCAGGCCGAGGTTGAGCCAGGGCCGGGCGGCGGCCAGGTCAGCGGAAAACAGCAGCGGCCAGGCACCGGCCCAGAAAGCGCCGGCGGCAACGACCTGCAGCGCCAGCACCACCAGCAGCGCCGCGCGGTGCAGGGCCGGCGAACGCAGGGCGCGCGCCAGCAGCGGCGTGTCGACGATGGGTGCGAGCTTGAGCGGCGCCATGTTCATGGTCGCGCCAACGGCGGCCGCCGAACCCGCGAAGCCCTGGACGTTGTTGGCGACGCTCAGCGACAGCCAGACGGCAAGCCCGAGCGCGTGCAGCGCCTGAAAAAGCCAGAGGGAGAAATCCAGATCCATGTCGACGCACCTAAAAATCAAAGCAATTGCTTGGATAATAGGTTTGAGCGGCCAATTAAGCAAGAGATAACTTGGTTAATTGAATGGCTGCATGCGCCCGCGGAAAAGCCCGGTCTTTGGCGGCCTGGATGATAATAAGAACAATTCCCAACATGGTCGGGCCGTCGCGC
>NZ_JAVWWA010000127.1:0-6197 GCF_036666375.1 Comamonas sp.
TTCCACTCTTCCTTTTCCATCAGGATGGGCAGGCTGATGTGGTCGGAATACTTGCCGATGATCTGCTTGAGCTTCCAGGCGTTGAGGTATTCCTCGGCGTCCTCGCGCAGGTGCAGCGTGACGGCGGTGCCGCGCTGGGCGCGCGTGATCTGCTCGACTTCGAACTCGCCCGTGCCGCCGCTGACCCAACGCACGCCTTCTTCGGCAGGCAGGCCCGCACGGCGCGATTCGACGGTGATCTTGTCGGCGACGATATAGCCCGAATAGAAGCCCACGCCGAACTGGCCGATGAGCTGGGCGTCCGACTTCTGGTCGCCCGAGAGCTTGCGCATGAAGTCCTTGGTGCCGCTCTTGGCAATCGTGCCCAGATGCTCGATGGCTTCCTGCTCGCTCATGCCAATGCCGTTGTCGGCAATGGTCAGCGTGCGCGCTTGCTTGTCGAACGACACGCGCACTTCGAGCTGTGGCTGGTCTTCGTAGAGCGCGGTGTTGTTCAGCGCTTCGAAACGCAGCTTGTCACAGGCGTCGGACGCATTCGAGACCAGCTCGCGCAAAAAGATTTCCTTGTTGGAGTACAGCGCATGCGTCACCAGGTGCAACAGCTGCGCGACTTCGGCCTGGAAGGAATGGGTTTGCTTGCTCATAAGGTGGAAATGGATTTTCTGACGGGTTGCGACTTCAAACTAGGCTGCACATGGGGCCTTGGCCGGCATTATCAAGGGCCGGCCCGCCCGCTTGAAGATGCTTGACAATTGTCAACGCCTATCGCGGCTATAAACCAGACGCTGGCCCCGAACGCGCGGTCCGGTGCGCGATTCCGGGCGCCTTCTCCGGTGTTTCTGCCCCTGGCAGGCGGAGTTGCTATGTACAGCAATCTCAACAAATGGTCGGCCGAATTCGTCGGCACGTTCTGGCTGACTTTCGGCGGCTGCGGCAGCGCGGTGCTGGCCGCGGCATTTCCCGAAGTCGGCATTGGCTGGGCCGGCGTGGCGCTGGCCTTCGGCCTCACGGTGCTCACGGCCGCCTACGCGCTTGGACCGGTGTCCGGCGGCCACTTCAACCCCGCGGTCTCGCTGGGCCTGGTGATAGGCGGGCGCTTTCGGGCCGCCGAACTGCCCGGCTATGTGATTGCCCAGGTGCTGGGCGCCGTGGCGGCCGCCGCGCTGCTGTACCTGATTGCCACGGACAAGGCCGGCGCCGACATCGGCGGCTTCGCCACCAACGGCTTTGGCGCAGCGTCTCCCGCGGGCTATGGCCTGGTCGCGGCGCTGGTCACCGAAATGGTGCTGACCGCGGTGTTCCTGATCGTGATTCTCGGCGCCACGGCGCTGCGCGCCGCAGAAGGGTTTGCCGGCCTGGCCATAGGCCTGTGCCTGACGCTGATCCACCTGATCTCGATTCCCGTGACCAATACCTCGGTCAACCCCGCGCGCAGCACCGGCCCGGCGCTGTTCGGCCCGGCCGTCGCCCTGGACCAGCTGTGGCTGTTCTGGGTCGCGCCGCTGGCCGGCGCCGTCATCGGCGCGCTGATCTATCGCAGCCTGCTCGCGCGCCGCGGCGAAGCCTGAGTTTCGCCGCTGCAGAAGAAAAGAGCGCCTCGGCGCTCTTTTTTTTCGGCTCTCGCCACCTCTAGCGCGCAGCTCCCGACAAGTAGCCCATCAGCACTTCGACGATGGCGCGCTCGACCGCGCCGGCCGCAAACTGCTGCGGCGCATCGATCACCGCCGCATGCACCAGCGAGTCCAGGGTCTGCAGCACCACCCAGGTGGCCAGATCGCGGTTGCGCGGCGCGATCTCGTCGCGATGCTGCTCCAGCAGAGCGCGCACCCGCTGCTGGATGCTGTTGTCCGCCGGGCTCTGGTCCTTGGGCGCGTCGAAGAACGGAAACTCCTTTTCCAGCACGCGGTGCAGTTCCGGCTCGACGCGGTGCGCCGCCAGCAGCGCCTGCACCATGGCCGCGATGTGGGCGCGCAGCGTGCGCGGCTGGCTGTTCGCCAGCACGCTGTCGATCACCGCGTACATCTGCGCCGCATGGCGCTCGTGCAGCGCGGTGATCAGCGAGTCCTTGTTGGGGAAGTACTGGTAGACCGAGCCGACGCTCACGCCCGCGCGCTCGGCGACCAGATTGGTGTTGGTGCCGGCATAGCCGCGCTCGGCCAGAATGCGAGCCGTGGCTTCGAGAATGGCCTCCACCAGCGCCTGGGATCGGGCCTGGCGCGGCGTCCTTCTTGGTTGTGGCAGGGATGGCATAGCGGGTTCCAAACGCGAGTTTTCAACGCGAGTAACAGCTCATATTCTAGGCGTTATTGAGCAATTGCTCGTGTTCTGGAGTTTCCCATGCGTTCCCCCTCTTCCTCTGCGCCGCCTCCCGCGGCCAGCCCCAAGGCCCATGTCTTGAGGCAATTGCTGCCCATCGCGCTGGCGGTGTTCGTCGGCTTTCTGACCATAGGCCTGCCCCTGCCGGTGCTGCCGCTGCACCTGCACGACACCCTGGGCATGGGCACGCTGGCGGTCGGCGTGGTCATAGGCGCGCAATTCGCCGCGGCGCTGCTGTCGCGCGCCTGGGCCGGGGCAATGGCCGATACCCAAGGCGCCAGGCGCGCGGTCATCGCCGGCCTGGTGCTTGCGGCCTGCTCCGGCCTGGCGTATCTCGCCTCGCTGGCCTTTGTCGCCACCCCCGCCACGTCGGTCGGCGTGCTGCTGCTGGGCCGCCTGCTGCTGGGCTGCGCCGAAAGCCTGGTGGTGACCGGCGCGCTGAGCTGGGGAGTGGGCCTGGTCGGGCCGCACAACGCCGGCAAGGTCATGGCCTGGGTCGGCGTGGCGATGTACGGCGCCTATGCCGCGGGCGCTCCGGCCGGGGTGGCGCTGCAGGCGCAGTGGGGCTTTGGCGGGATTGCCCTGGCCACCGTGCTCACGCCGCTGCTGGCGCTGGTGCTGGTGGCCGGGCTGCGCCCGGTGGCGCCCAGCGCCACGCGCCGCACGCCGTTCTACCAGGTGCTGGGCGCGGTCTGGCTGCCCGGCCTGGGGCTGGCCTTGTCCAGCGTGGGCTTTGGCGTGATCACCGCCTTTGTCGCACTGCTGTTCGCAGCCATGGAATGGGGCAATGCCGCGCTGGCCTTCACCTGCTTCGGCCTGGCGTTCATTGGTGCGCGCCTGCTGTTCGGCCATCTGCCGGACCAGCTGGGCGGCGCGCGCGTCGCGCTGGTATGCGTGCTGATCGAAGCGCTGGGGCTGCTGCTGATCTGGGGCGCCGACAGCGCGTCCATCGCCTACCTGGGGGCGGCGCTGACCGGGTTCGGCTATTCGCTGGCCTTTCCGGGCTTCGGCGTCGAAGCCGTGCGCCGGGCTGCGCCGCAAAGCCGTGGCGCGGCCATGGGTGCCTATGTGGCCTTCCTGGACATCTCGCTGGGCATCACCGGGCCAGCGGCCGGAGCCCTTGCCGGCGCCTGGGGCGTGGAGGCGGTCTATCTGGTCGGGGCGCTGGCCGTGGCCCTGTCCTTGCTGGTGGCCTTGCGGCTGCTGTCCAGCGCGTACCGGGGAGTGCAGCATGTCTGAGTCCGCACGCCCGAAAACAGCGACGGCGCTGGCCGAAGTGCTGGCAGCGCGCGCGCTCACGCCCCTCATGCGCCGCATCACGGTCGGCGGCGCGGAAGTGGCCGCGCTGCTGCAGGCCGAGGGCATCGATGCCCCCGCGGCCTGGGTCAAGGTGTTTCTGCCCTCGGGCGAAGGACGGGCCTACACGATCAGCGGCCTGGACCACCAGGCCAGGACGCTGGATCTGGACTTCGTACTGCACGGCGCCGATGCAGCCTCGGGCCCGGCAGCGGCCTGGGCCAGCCAGGCGCGCGTGGGCCAGCGCCTGGGCATTGCCGGGCCGCGCAGCGGCGGGTTTGCGCTGCCCGCGCACGCGCGCTGGCTGCTGCTGGCGGGCGACACGACAGCGCTGCCGGCCATCCAGGCGATCGCGCGCCGCCTGCCGGCCGCGATCAAGGCCAAGGTGTATGTGGAAGTTCCGCATCCGCAGGAGCAGCAGGCCATTGAAAGCCCGGCAGCGCTGCGGGTGGCCTGGCTGGAAGCGGGCCAGGCCCCAGGTCTGGCGCTGCACCAAAGCCTGATGTACCGCCCCCTGCCGCCGGGTCCGGGCTATCTGTGGATCGCGGGCGAGTCAGCAGCCGTGCGGGCGCTGCGCGGACACTATCTGCAGGAACGCGACCTGGAGCGCGAGCGCGTGAGCGCCAAGGGCTATTGGAAGGCCGGCGAGGCCGATCACCGCGATGCCTGAGCGGCACGCGGCTGCAGGCTGAGCGCCGCAGAGCCCAATGAAAAAGGCTGCGCGGTTTGCGCAGCCTTCTTGGCATGGATACAGACCGCGGCGCCTGCCGGCGGCGGTCCTTTTCTTCACTCGAGTTCCGCGGAGACGTCGCCCGTCTTCTTGTTGTACTTCAGGGTGACCTTGTTGACTTCGCACAGGTTGATGTCTTCCCACTCCACCTCATCGCCGCTGTCGGTGAAGACAACCTGGATGTCCTGCTTGCAATTCTTGGTATCGCCGAACTTGAATTTTCGCGACTGCCCGTTCAGGAACTGGTTCTCGCCCAGTCGATCCTTGCCCCAATTGGACTTTTTGGACGGCGAAATGAAGACTTCATTGATGGCGTAGCCGGTCTTGTTCACCAAGGTGAAGTCCGCATTGCCGGCGAACGCTGCGCAGCCGATCGCGGAGAGCAAGGCGCCGAGGAGAATTTTTTTCATTTAATTACAACTGCAAGCAAAAGAAACAACTTTACCGGGTTTCCAGCGCGCCCATGGAAATTTCAAAATTGCGTTGCAATAGTGTTGAAGCGCTTTTGATTCGGCATGCAGCAGCCCGTCTATAGGGAACCGCTTGCTGCGCGGGCATGGGGCTTTCCTGTTCGCCATAAAAAAATGCCTGGCAAGTTGCCAGGCATTTTCGGGAGTGGCAGCGGCAGGCTATTTACAAGTCTGCCGGCGGTCCGCTCAGAAGCTTTCGTCGGCGCCCAGATAGCGCCATTGGCCCGCGGGCAGGTTGCCCAGCACGACGTTGCCGATGCGGATGCGCTTGAGGCCCACGACCTTGAGGCCGACCTGCTCGCACATGCGGCGGATCTGGCGCTTCTTGCCTTCGGTCAGCACGAAGCGCAGCTGCTCGGGGTTCTGCCAGTCGACCTTGGCGGGCTTGAGCGGCTGGTCGTCCAGCGACAGGCCATGGCACAGCAGCGCGAGCTGCTCGGCGGGGAAGCGTTCCTGGACATTGACCTGCACGTCGCCATAGACCACGCGCACCAGGTATTCCTTTTCCATCACCGAGTCTTCGCCTATCAGCTGGCGCGCGACGCGGCCGTCCTGCGTCAGCACCAGCAGGCCCACGGAGTCGATGTCCAGGCGGCCGCAGGGCGCCAGGCCCTTGAGCTGCGCGAAATTGAAACGCGTGGCGCTGGTGTCGAGGTTCCAGCGGCTTTGTGCATTGAGCAGGGCCACGGCGGGCGTGTGGCCGTCTTCGGCCTGGCCGCTGACATAGCCCATGGGCTTGTGCATCAGGATGGTGACCTGCTGGTCCTGCACACCCTTGGCGGCTTCGTCGACCGTGATGCGGTCGGACGGCAGAACCATCACGCCCATGGCCGCGACTTCGCCGTTCACGCGCACCCAGCCTTTCTCAACCCAGTCATCGGCTTCGCGGCGCGAGCACAGGCCCATGTCGGCCATGCGCTTGTTGATGCGAACCGAACCGGGCGCGGATTCCTGCGTCACTGCAGCCTGGGGCGGGCGCTTGACGGGAATCTTGCGCGCATCTTCACCCGTGGGCACGTTGTAGGTGCGGATGCCGGTGAACGGACGGCGCGGTGCTTCGTCGCTGTGCTCGTCACGGCCGCCACGCTCGGCGCCGGGGCCGAAGGAACGGCCTGGGGGACGCGCGCGCTCGCCGCCGCCCGAACGGCGGTCGTCCACACGTGGCTGGAACGGACGGCCTTCGCCACGGTCATCGCGGCCAGGGCCGCGGCTTTCGAAGCGCGGACCATCCTGGCGCGGGCCGCCACGGCCCTCGAAGCGCGGCGCGCCATCGGGACGACCGAAGCCGCCGCCTTCACGGGGTCCGTCCTGACGGCCACCACCTTCGCGCGGACCGCTGGAACGCGGACCGTCATGGCGCGGACCGCCACCTTGCGGTGCGCCAC